>CAMZIY010000028.1 GCA_947307365.1 uncultured Clostridia bacterium | reverse complement strand
GGAACAGGTTCAGGGCGTTGTTGCTGGCGGCGCCGTCGGTGCCCAGGGCCACGTTCACACCGGCCCGGAGCAGATCCGGCACGGGGGCCGCCCCGTTGCCCAGCTTCAGATTGCTGGCGGGATTGGTCACCGCCGTGACCCCCCGTTCCGCCAGAAGGCGCATATCGCTCTCATTCACATACACGCAGTGGGCGGCCACGGTGCCGGGACGCAGGATCCCCGCCCGGTCGAAATACTCCGCCGGGGTGCAGCCGTATTTCTCCCGGATGCCCTCCTGCTCGCTGACACTCTCCGACAGGTGCAGATGCAGGGGAAGCTTCCGCTCCTCCGCCAGATCCGCGATCTCCCGGAGATAATCCGGATCGCAGGTATAGGGGGCGTGGGGGCCCAGGAAGAAGCGGATCCGGTCCGTGCTCCCCTTCCAGTCCTCCATCTCCTCCAAGGCTTCCCGGATGCGGCGCTTGCCCCCCTCCGGATCCCCGGCGCCGCCGGTGAGGCCCCGGCTCAGGGCCGTCCGGAAGCCGCTCTCCTCCGCCGCCCGCAGGGCGGTCTCGGTAAAGACGTACATATCCAGGCAGGCGGTGGTGCCGGTGGAGATCATCTCCAGATAGCCCAGGAGGGTGGCCCAGTAGCAGTCCTCCCGGGTCATTTTGCTCTCCAGAGGGTCGATATGGCCGAAGAGCCAGTCCGTAAAGCTCAGGTCGTCGGCGCAGCCCCGGAACATGGTCATATACACGTGGGTATGGGCGTTTACCAGGCCGGGGATCAGGAGTTTTCCCTTCCCCTCCACCACCGTGTCCGGCCGGAAATCCGCCGGGACTTCTCCCACGGCGAAGATCTCCCCGCCGGAGACGCAGACGCTGGTCTCCCGGACTCCCTCCGGCAGAAGGGCGCGGATATTTCGAAACAGGGTGTTCACAGGCCCATGGCCTCCTTCAGAGCGTCGGCCCGGTCCGTATGCTCCCAGGACACGTCCAGGTCCGTGCGTCCCATATGGCCGTAGGCCGCCAGCTTCCGGTAGATGGGCTTCTGGAGATCCAGGCTGCGGATGATGGCGGTGGGCCGCAGATCGAAGACCTTGCGGATGGCCTTCTCCAGCTCCCCGTCGTCCGCCTTGCCGGTGCCGAAGGTATCCACCAGCACGCTCACGGGCTGGGCCACGCCGATGGCGTAGGCCAGCTCCACCTGGCACTTCTCCGCCAGGCCCGCGGCCACCACGTTCTTCGCCACCCACCGGGCGGCGTAGGCGGCGCTCCGGTCCACCTTGGTGGGATCCTTGCCGGAGAAGGCGCCGCCCCCATGGGGGGCATAGCCGCCATAGGTGTCCACGATGATCTTCCGGCCGGTGAGGCCGCTGTCCCCATGGGGACCGCCGATGACGAAGCGGCCGGTCGGGTTTACATAATATTTTGTATCCTCATCCAGAAGCGCCGCAGGCACCACGGGCTCTACCACGTGCCGGATCATATCCCGGCGGATGGTATCCAGCTCCGCCTCGGGATCATGCTGGGTGGAGATGACGATGGTATCCACCCGGCAGGGTTTTCCGTCCTCCCCATACTCCACCGTCACCTGGGTCTTTCCGTCGGGCCGGAGGTAGGGCAGGGTGCCGTTCTTCCGCACCTCGGTCAGCCGCATGGCCAGCTTATGGGCCAGGGCGATGGGCAGAGGCATCAGCTCCGGGGTCTCGTTGCAGGCATAGCCGAACATCATGCCCTGGTCCCCGGCGCCGTTCATCAGTTCGTCCGTCTTCTCCCCCCGGACCTCCAGCGCCCGATCCACGCCCATGGCGATATCCGCGCTCTGCTCATGGATGCTGGTCAGGACGGCGCAGGTCTCCGCGTCGAAGCCGTAGGCGGAGTCGGTGTAGCCCACTTCCCGCACCACGTCCCGGGCCACCCTGCCGATATCCACGTAGCAGTTGGTGGTGATCTCCCCCATGATGTAGATGATCCCGGTGGTGGCGGTGCATTCGCAGGCCACGCGTCCGGTGGGGTCCTGGGCCAGGATGGCGTCCAGCACCGCATCGGAGATCTGGTCGCAAAGTTTATCGGGATGGCCTTCCGTTACGGATTCCGAGGTAAACAGCCGCTTGCTCATGTTCTTTCTCCTTTCGTATCACACCTGCCAGCTGTGGAGGTACCGATCCTGCTCCGGAGTGAGGACGTCGATGCTGAGGCCCATGGCCGCCAGCTTCACCCGCCCGATCTCCTCGTCGATCTCCTCCGGCACGGCATACAGTTTCTTTTCCAGCTTATCCTGTTTTGCGATCCACTCTGCGGTAAGGGCCTGCACGGCGAAGGACATATCCATGATCTCCGCCGGGTGACCGTTGCCGCAGGCCAGGTTCACCAGTCTGCCCTCCCCCAGCACGTTCAGGATCCTCCCGTCCGGCAGGGTATAGCCCTGGATGTTTTCCCTCCGCTCCTCGACCTTCACGGCCATGGCCCGGAGCCCCGCCACGTCCACCTCCACGTCGAAATGGCCGGCGTTGCAGAGGATGGCGTTGTTTTTCATCTTCGCGAAATGGGCCGGGGTGATCACGTCCCGGCAGCCGGTCACGGTGATGAACACGTCCCCCAGGGCCGCCGCCTGATCCATGGGCATGACCCGGAAGCCCTGCATGGTGGCGTCCAGCGCCTTGAAGGGGTCCACTTCCGTGACGATCACGTCCGCACCCAGACCGGCGGCCCGCATGGCGACGCCCTTGCCGCACCAGCCGTAGCCCGCCACCACCACGGTCTTCCCCGCCACGATGAGGTTGGTGGTATGGAGGATGCCGTCCCACACGGACTGACCGGTGCCGTACTTATTATCATAGTAGTGCTTGGCCTTGGCGTCGTTCACCGCCACCATGGGACAGGGCAGGCAGCCCTCCCGCTCCCGGGCCTTCAGCCGCAGGATGCCGGTGGTGGTCTCCTCGCAGCCGCCCAGGAGGCAGTCCCCATATTCCGCGCAGTCCCCGCCGAGGAGGTTCACCAGATCCCCCCCGTCGTCGATGAGGATGTGGGGACGGCATTTCAGCGTCTCCCGCAGGAGGCGGTCGTACCCCGCCGCGTCCACGCCGTGGATGCCGAAGGTCTCTACCCCCAGGGAGGCGATGCCCGCCGCCACGTCGTCCTGGGTGGACAAGGGGTTGGAACCGGTCAGCCAGACCTCCGCCCCGCCCTTCTGCAGCACCAGGGCCAGGTTCGCGGTCTTTGCCTCCAGGTGCACGGAAACGGCGATGCGCTTCCCCGCAAAGGGCTGCTCCCGCTCAAAGCGGGCCTCGATCCCCGATAGGGCGGGCATAAAATCCCGCACCCAGCGGATCTTCTGCCGTCCGGCCTCCGCCAGCGCAGGGTCCTTGATGATGCTCATTTCTCTCCCCCTTTTAACAAGAAAAAGCGCTCCGTCTCACCGACGGAGCGCGAACCAGCTTCTGCAGCGCCTTATCTCTCGTTCGTCCGTCGGATTTGGCACCTTGCACCGGGTATCCCCATGCAGGTTGTCGTGGCTTCACAGGGCCGATCCCTCCGCCACTCTCGATAAGGCTATTCGATTCGTCCACAGTATACCCGCGGGGCGGCGGGCTTGTCAATACGCCCTTGACAGATTTTTCGGCCGGGACTATAATAGGCGCACTTTTGAAATTGATTCTCATTTTCATATTTGCCCGATGGGAAGGGAGCGGCTGCCATGGCATACGAGACGAGACAGGGCAGGCTGGTTCAGGAATACCTGGAGAGCCTGGGAGGCCGGCACGTGAGCGTGCAGGAGATCGCGGAAAACCTGCCGGAAAAGGTGGGGATCTCCACCATCTACCGGCAGCTGGAGAAGCTGGAAGCCCGGGGTCTGGTGCGGAAATACATCAACGACGGGGAACCCGCCTGCTATCAGTATGCCGAGGACGGGACCCCCGGCTGCCACGGGCATCTCCATCTGAAGTGCGGCGAATGCGGCCGCCTCATCCACCTGGAATGCGAGGAATTCGACCGGCTGGCGGAGCATCTGTTCCGGGAGCACGGCTTCCGCACGGATCCCCTGCGCACCTCCATCTTCGGGGTCTGCCGGGATTGTCTGGCAAAGGGGCGGGAAGCATGAAACGGGTGATTCTGTTTTTCCTGCTGGCGGTCCTGCTCCTCACCGGCTGCGCCGGGAGATCTCCCTCCGGGAGCGGGGATAAGCTGAAGGTCACGGCCGCCGCCTTTCCGGAATACGACTTTGTCCGGGCGGTGGCGGGGGACCTGGCGGAGATCACGCTGCTCCTCCCTCCCGGGGCGGAGGCCCATTCCTATGAGCCCACCCCCCAGGATATCGCCCGCATCGGCGCCTGCCGGGTCTTCGTCTACGGCGGCGGAGAGAGCGACGTGTGGCTGGACCGGATCCTGGACAGCGGGGACAGGGAGGGGAAGATCATCCTCTCCCTCATGGACTGCTGCGCCCTCCGGGAGGAGGAGATCCAGGAGTTTATGACCGCAGAGGCGGAAGAAGAGGGGGAGGAAACGGAGTACGACGAGCACGTGTGGACCTCCCCGGTGAACGCCATAGCCATCACCGAGGCGGTGCGGGACGCCCTGAAGGAGGCGGACCCGGAAAACGCCGCCGCCTATACCGCCAACGCGGAAGCCTATATCCGGCAGCTGCGGGAGCTGGACGCCTCCATACGGGAGCTGGTGAAGGATGCCAAACGGCGGCTGCTGGTCTTCGGGGACCGCTTCCCCTTCCTGTATTTCGTGCGGGAATACGGTCTCAGCTATGCCGCGGCCTTCCCGGGCTGCTCCAGCGGCACGGACGTGAACCCCGCCACCGTCGCCCATCTCATCGACCTGGTGAAGGCGGAGGGGATCCCCGTGGTCTTCCGCTGCGACCTGAGCGCCGGGAAGATCGCGGACACCATCGCAGAATCCACCGGAGCCAAGGTCCTCACCCTTTGGTCCGGTCATACTGTCTCCCGGGACGCCTTCCAGGCCGGGGAGACCTATCTGACCCTCTGGGCCAAGAACCTGGAGGCGCTGAAGGAGGCGCTGTACTGACATGTCGCTCATCGCCTGCAGGGACCTGTGCCTGGCCTACGAGGGCAAGACCGCGGTGCAGGACCTGACCTTTTCCGTGGAGCCCGGGGACTATCTCTGCATCGTGGGGGAAAACGGCTCCGGCAAAAGCACCCTCATCAAGGCCCTCCTGGGGCTGAAGAAGCCCAAAAGCGGGACCATCACCTACGGGGACGGCCTCCGGCAGACGGAGGTGGGATATCTGCCCCAGCAGACGCCGGCTCAGAAGGACTTTCCCGCCAGCGTGGGGGAGGTGGTCCTTTCCGGCTGCCGGGCAAGACCCTTTTATCCCCGTGCCGAAAAGCGCCGGGCGGCGGAATCCCTGGAAAAACTGGGGCTGACGGAGCTGAAAAACGCCTGCTACCGGGATCTGAGCGGCGGGCAGCAGCAGCGGGTGCTCCTGGCCCGGGCCCTGTGCGCCACCCGGAAGCTCCTCCTGCTGGATGAGCCCGTCACCGGGCTGGACCCGGTGATCAGCGCGGAGCTGTACCGGATCATCCAGGACCTGAACCGGGAAGGGGTCACCATCATCATGGTCTCCCACGACGTGGACTGCGCCATCGAGCGGGCCAGGACCATCCTCCATCTGCGCACCGTGCCTCTTTTCTTCGGCCCTGCGGAGGAATACGCGGGCAGCGAGATCGGCCGCACCTTCATGGAAGGCCGGGACTGAGAAAGGAGGACGACGATGCTGGATACTCTGCGGGAGATGCTCTCATACACCTTTCTCACCCGGGCCCTGCTGGTGGGCACCCTGGTGAGCCTGTGCGCCGCCCTCCTGGGAGTCAGCCTGGTGCTGAAGCGGTACAGCATGATCGGGGACGGGCTGAGCCACGTGGGCTTCGGCGCCCTGGCCATCGCCACCGTGCTGAACGCCGCTCCCCTGGCCGTGGCCATCCCCGTGGTGGTGGCCGCCGCCTTTCTCCTCCTGCGCATATCCTCCAGCGGCAGGATCAAGGGGGACGCGGCCATCGGCCTTCTTTCCACCTGCGCCCTGGCGGTGGGGGTCATCCTCATCTCCCTGTCCACAGGGATGAACACCGAGGTGAACAACTATCTCTTCGGCAGCATCCTCTCCATGTCCCGGGAGGACGTGATCCTCAGCGCCGTCATCGCCCTGACCGTGCTGATCCTCTTCGTCCTGTTCTACAACCGGATCTTCGCCGTCACCTTCGACGAGACCTTCGCCCGGGCCACCGGGGTGCGGGTGGGGGCGTACAACGCCCTCATCGCCCTGCTCACCGCTCTGACCATCGTGGTGGGGATGCGGATGATGGGGAGCATGCTCATCTCCGGTCTGCTGATTTTTCCCGCTCTCAGCGCAATGCGCTTGTGCAAGCGCTTCCGGAGTGTTATAATTGTTGCGGCATTTATTTCCGTTTTCTGCTTTTTCCTGGGGACCCTGGTCTCCTACCTGGCCGCCATCCCCACCGGGGCCAGCGTGATCTGCGCAAATATGATCGTCCTGCTGCTGCTCACCGCAGCGGGCAGGCTGAGGGAGAGGATGAAATGACGGATACCGTATTTCGGGCTACCGGCCTCAACAAGCGCTACGGCGGCGCCGCCGCGCTGGACGGGCTGGACCTGCAGTTGACCGCCGGACGGATCTACGCCCTGCTGGGCGACCCGGGCAGCGGCAGGACCACCCTGCTGCGCTGCGCCGCGGGTCTGGTGAAGCCGGATTCCGGCGAAGTGGAGATCCTGGGCGAGACGGGGGACGGTCTGTACGCCGCGAGGCACCAGGTGGGCATGCTCATCGACAGTCCCGCCCTGTACCGGGATCTGAGCATCCGCAACAACCTGAAACTCCAGGGCCGCGTCCTGGGGGATCTTCCCAAGGGGCGGATCGGCAAGCTGATGAAGGCTCTGGCCATCACCCCCCGGGATACGGGAAACCGCACCGTGGGCGGCTGCCCCGCGGGACTGAAAATGAAATGCGCCATCGCCATGGCCCTGCTCCCCTTCCCCCGTCTTCTGCTGCTGGACGAGGTCTTCGGCGGGCTGGACACGGACGACAGCGCCTTGTTCGTGGACCTGATCAAGGCGGAGATGGAGGAACGGCCCATGACCACCCTGATCACCGGCCAGTTCTTCGCCGAGCTTTACCCCTTCGCCACGGATTACCTTCTGCTGGAGAAGGGCAAGATCGTCCGGAGCTACACCCGGGAGGAGCTGCAGGCCAGGATCCCGGAGGATCTGCAGCGGGCCCAGGAGCTGGAAGACGCCTTCAAGACCATCCGAAAGGAGGACCTTGGCGCATGAAAACCGTAATTCGCGGCGAACTGTTTCGCCTGAGCCGGAGCGCCGTGCTGCTGCTGGCGATCGCGGTGCTGCTGGTGTGCGACCTGTTCATCAGCTCCCGGAGCAAGGTGACCGAGTCCAATCTGTACGATCTGGCGGAGCTTCCCGGCGCGGGGACCTTCGTGAACTTCTTCCAGGACAACAAGACCAGCCCCGACGGGGCCGCCGCCCGCATGCGCCTGCCCAGGGTGAAGAACCAGCCGGAAACGGCGGTGCTGCAGGATGAGCCGGGGACGAAGTATGAAAACCTGATCGAGGTCTACTGGGCCTGCTCCCCCTACTACTTCCGCTGGGTGCTGGCCAGCAACCAGGGGCTCATGGTGATCCCCCTGATCTTTGCGGTGATGTTCCTGGCCAGGGATTTTCCCAACCGGGTATTCAACGATTCCCTGTACATCGGCAAACGGCGGCGGGAGGTCTTCTGGGGGAAGACCCTGTTCTATTTTCTCCTGGCCTTCCTGATCTCCCTGGCGGGCATCCTGCTCCTGACCCTGGTGTACGCCAGCGCCGCCTTCCGGATCCTTCCGGGCGGATATGTCTGGAGCCGGATCCTCCTCCATGCCTTTGTGGATACCTGCCTGATGGCGGTGCCCTTCCTCCTGGCCTTCCTCACCCGGAACCCGGTGATCACGGGCGTCCTCAGCGCCCTGTACGGGGTGCTCATCCGGTATACCGGCCTGATCTACCCCGCCGCCCTGAAGGCAGATATGGCCGCCTGGGAACAGGGCTCCTTCCCCATGACCATGACCCTGATCTGCCTGGGGGTCCTGGTGGTGTGCGTGGCGGTATCCCGCCTGCTGTTCGAGAAACAGGATATCAAATAACGCTTCGCGTTTCGACCGGGACCCGCTTCGTTGGGCTCCCGGTCGAAGCATATCAAATTCCGCCGATACGCTTATCACGCGCATGGGGGCAGCCAGACGGCTGCCCCCGAAGTTTTGTCGATTTTCCTATTCTGTCCGCTCCAGGTCCAGGACGATCCGGTCCCCCGCGGGAGGGTACCAGATCAGGCGCAGGGCGGAGACCTTGCCGAAATCCCCATCGAAGGCGGCGTTATTCGCGGATTCCCGGGTGAAATCCAGACTCAGCGCGAACACCCGCTCCCCGGTCTCGGCGTCGTAAAAACTCGTTATATTACCGGTCCTGCTTATTCTAAGCACCGTGCCGTCCACGCAAAGATATGGAGCGATATCCATCTGGTCCAGGAGCCGGTCATAGGCCCCCTTCAGTACCGAGGCCTTAATCCAGGCCCGGAGGTGCAGCTCCTCTTCGTTCCCCCACAGGGCCAGACTCCGGGTCTCCAGACGGTAGACCCCGTTGTCCGCTGCGTATTCCACCTCCTCCGGGGTGCAGTCCGCAAAGAGGCTTTCCCGGAGCGCCTGCCGGTCTTCCGCCGAGAGCTCCGGAACCTGGGTCTGTTCCATAGGCTGCTGAGGCTGCTTCGGAATCGGTCCCGTCTCCAGGGGGTATTCCACCCCGTCGATACGCAGGGCGACGATGCCCCGGATATCTACCGGCTGCCGGAACCTGGCGCTCATCACGGCCACATCCTGCCGCACCGGGTCCGGCCGAAGCACCGGGGAGCCAAAGATCTTCTGCTCCTCCTCCCCTTCCCGGTAGACGTACTCCAGCTTCCCCCGGAAGGGCTTGCCGGTGCCCAGCTTTTTCATGTCCATCCCTGCCACGTCCGCCCGAAGTCCGAAGGGGGAGAGAACGATGTTGGAATAAACGCCATCCCCCTGTTCTTTGGAGATTTTCGCCAGGCAGGGCTTCAGCTCCGCCTCCGCCTCCAGATAGCCGGGGTTAAAGGTCTCCCCGGTATCGTGGTTTTTCAGGCCGAAGAGACGGAACCGTATGCGCCCCGTGTTCATCTGGCATTCGTTGTACCAGAGATAGACCCACCGGTTGGGGTTCCCCTGGCCCGGATCGTCCCCGTCCAGGGGCTGGCGGACACCGCCGCCCATTTTCACGGGATAGCCCTCTTCCGTCAGGGGAGTGATCATGTGATCCGTGTCATCCCAATCCTCCAGGCTCCCTTGGAGCAGCTCCACGCTGTACACCAGATAGGTGTTGTACCCGTCCGTCACCGCCTCGTGGAGGGTGAGGCGCAGGCCGTCGTTTTCCACGGTCACGCCGATGTGGTTGACATAATCCGAAAACGTCTCGAATTTCTCCCCGGGGAAAAGGCGTTCCAGGAAGCCCGTCTCCCTGGCCGCCACCCCCAGCAGGGCCAGGAGGGCGATCACCGCCGCCAGGATGAGAGCGGCGCGGACGGGGCGGCTGAGCTTTCTCTTCGCCGGGGGGCTGAAAACGGTCTTCGCGTAACGGTCCTCCGTCTCGCCCATGGCCATGGCCAGTTCCAAAGCCGTCATAGGTCGATCCCCTCCTTCTGCAAATAGTTTCGCAGCCCTTCCCGCAGTTTGCCCAGCTGCTTATGGATGCCGCTTACGGATCTTCCCCGCTGCTTCGCCAGGCTTTCCAGGGTCTCAAAGGCCAGATATCGACGCAGGAACAGGTCTCTCTCCCCCTCCGAGAGACTTTCCAAAAAGCCGTTCAGGGCACGGGTGAGCTCCCGGCGCTGCACCTCGTCCTCCAGACTCTCCCCGGAGACCACCTCCTCCAGTTCCTCCAGGACCAGAGGGGTCTCTCCCGCATAGCGTTTTGCGGTGTGGTCCCGCCGCCACCGGTCCAGGGCCAGATTCCGGCAGATTTTTGCCAGGAAGGGTCCAAGGGGGTCCGGTCTCTTGGGGGGAATGGCGTTCCAGGTCCGGAACCAGGTATCCGAGACGCACTCCTCGCTGTCCTCCGGGACGGCCAATATCCTCAGGGCCACGCTCCGGCAGAGGGGGCCGTACTTTCCATCCGATTCCGTGATGGCCCGCTCGTCCCGGTCCCAGTAGAGCTGTACGATTTCTCTGTCTTCCACTTCCTCGCCTCCTTCACCCTTGATAACGGCTTTTTCCACTCATTTTTCACGATTTCCGGGCTTATACGAAAAATCCGCCTCTCCGCATCCGCTGCCGGATCTGTGGAGAGGCGGGCCTGATTTTCCCGTGCGCTTTATTGGTTGACAAACATCTGCACTTCTTCTTTGGTCAGCTCCCATTGGGTTTTCCCGTGGGCTTTTGCGTATGCAACGAGTTTGCCGAAGTTCACGTTGCACGTCGGTGCGTCCACATACGGATTCACAGGCTCAAAATAACCTGCCGGGAGCGGTTCGCCCTTGAGAAAATCAGGAATCCGTCTCGTTTCCGTTCCATTCATAGCTGTACACCTCCAGCAGTTTTTTCGATGCTTCGCCTTCAATTACGATCTGATACTCATGGAGTATACCCAAATGATACGCTCCGAATGCCTCGACATAGTGCTTCACCAATTCCGCGTTTGCCGCGAATCCAAACACCGTGCCCCCATATCCCCATTGTACGGACTTATCTACCGCAATGGCAAACAAATGGCCGCCGACGCCTGAATATCGCTGTGATCCGAACTCATGCTTGTTGTTATGCGGCGCGGTACATGCCCAGTGGATATACGCGGCCTTGGCATTCCGGTCGTTGCGGATGCCGACCAGGCCCTCGATCTCATGGGTCCCGCCAAGAGCAAGCGCATAGACCTCCACATTCCTGGGGATCTCATTCCAATTGATGTGCCAGCCATTATTCTCACGAAACTGCCTGAGATAAGCGCGGCTCTCGATTTTGAAGACGACGGTGTCTTTCAGTTCCCCTGTCTGTGTGTCACGCAGGCAGGGAACGATCCCGTCGATCCATATATCCAGGCAGCCTTGCTGAATGAGCGCTTTGTTGTCCGGCATTGATATCACCTGCCTATGCGGTATTCTTGATATATTATACTCCAGAGCGGTCCGCAAGACAAGGGACAGCGGACATATGCAGGGGGAAAGCAGGGATCCCGCACCCTTTTCCGCCGGGGAGGCTTCCGCGCTGCGTCCCCAGTTTTCTCTTGCGCTTTCATTGACTGAACTGCAAAAATCGCGTATACTAAAGAGTACCAATACTTTCAGATAAACAGGGGGGATAAGCTTGCGTTCTCTTCTGATCGACAAAAACGGCCTGCGGGTCAACCTGAACGAGATCCGGGCCCGGGCGGGCAGCGCGGACATCGTGGCGGATCTCAGCGGCGACGGACAGGGGGTCGGCCTCCTGCGCATGGCCCGCTTCCTCCGGGAGGAGGGGCTGGGCAGCTTCGCCGTGAGCGAACCCCAGGATGCGGCGATGCTCCGGCGCAGCGGCTTTTCCGAGGAACGGATCCTGGTCCTCCGCAGCATCACGAACCAGGGACAGGTCAGAGAACTTCTGGACGTGGGCGTGACCTTCACCCTGGGCTCCTATGAGGCCGGGATCGCCCTGAACGCCCTGGCGGCGGAACGGCACACCGTGGCGGAAGCCCGGGTCCGCATCGATTCCGGTCTGGGTCAGTACGGCTTTCTTGCCCGGGAGACGGACAAGATGCTCACCCTGTTCCGGCAGATGCCCAACATCGCCATCACCGGGATGTACACTCTGCTCTCCTCCACCAACATCCTCTCCGAAACCCAACAGCAGTACGAGGATTTCATGACCGCCGCCCGGACCCTCCAGGCCCAGGGGGTGAACACCGGCATCCTGATGGCGCTGGACGGCGCCGCCCTGTTCCGGGGGGAGTTCGGGGAGCAGAACGCCGTGTGCGTCGGCTCCGCCCTCATCGGCCGGATCCCGGTGAAGGCCGGTTCCGGTCTCGCCAAGGTGGGGGTGCTGGAAGCCTCTCTGGAAGAACTGAACTGGCTGGACAAGGGCACCAAGATCGGCGCGGGCAAGGGCGTCGTCCTGAAGAAGACCACCCGGGTGGCGGTGCTGGACGTGGGCTGGTTCAACGGAGTCGGTACCTTCCGGCAGGGCGACCGGGTGGAGCCTTTCCTGATTGGCAAGGTGAAGTCCCGCCTGGCCAGGAAGACCGCCTTCTCCCCCGCCTTCCGGGTGAACGGGAAGCGGGCCAGGGTGCTGGGGCAGATCGGCATGACCGGGCTGGTGCTGGACGTGACCCGCTGCAACCCCGTCCCAGGGGACACGGCCACCCTGGAGGTGGACCCCCGGTATATCCGGGGCATACCCGTAAAGATGAGTGAAGGCGCATGAATATCATCCACAAGCTTGATCCCCATGTGGCGGATCTCATCGCCGCCGGCGAGGTGGTGGAACGCCCCGCCTCCGTGGTAAAAGAACTGCTGGAAAACAGCTTCGACGCCGGGGCCACCCAGGTGACGGTGGAGATCCAGCGGGGTGGCATGGGCCTCATCCGGGTGACGGACAATGGCTGCGGCATGAGTCCGGAGGACGCGGGCACCGCCTTCCTCCGCCACGCCACCAGCAAGCTCCGGGACGCCCGGGGCCTGGAGGCCATCGGGACCCTGGGCTTCCGGGGAGAGGCGCTGGCGGCCATCGCCGCCGTTTCCCGGGTCCAGCTCCTGACCCGTGAACGGGGCGCCCAGGAAGGCACCGTCCTCACCCTGGAGGCGGGAGAGGAGATCTCCCGCTCCCCCGCCGGCTGTCCGGAGGGGACCACCATTCTGGTGCGGGACCTGTTTTACAATACCCCCGCCCGGCTGAAATTCATGCGGAAGGACTCCGCCGAGGGGTCCAGCGTCACCGCCGCCGCCCTGAGCTGCGCCATGAGCCACCCCAACGTGGCGGTGCGGTATCTCCGGGAGGGGAAGGAGGAATTCCACACCCCGGGCAACGGCCGACTGGATGCCGTCATCTATTCCCTCCTGGGACGGGAATTTGCCAAAACCATGCTCCCCGCCCAGGGCTCCGGGGACGGGATCACCGTGGAGGGATACATCTGTCCCCCCGCAAACGCCCGGGGCAACCGGAAACAGCAGTATTTCTTCGTCAACGGAAGATACGTGAAATCTCTCCTGCTCCAGACCGCCCTGGAGCAGGCCTATAAAAACCAGCTTTTCACCGGGCGGTTCCCCGCCTGCGTTCTCTTCCTGGAGCTCCGGCGCAGCGCCGTGGACGTGAACGTCCATCCCGCCAAGACCGAGGTGCGTTTCCTGCAGGAGCGGCAGGTCTTCGACGCGGTCTACCGCAGCGTCCAGGCAGCCCTCCGGGGGGAGGCCGCCCAGCCGGAGCTGCATCTCCCGAAGCCGGAGGAGACCGAGCCGGTACCCGAGCCGGAGGTACGGGAGGGATCCGCCCCGGCGGCGAAGCCCAAAGGGGCGAACCCCGTTTCCGGAAGGATCTACAGCCGGGAAAGCGTTCCCAAGGCGCCTCCGGCGGATATGCCGAAGATCGTGGAGCAGCTGGTGTTCCGCCAGCCCGCCGCGGAGTACGGCCGGGAAGGACCGACTCCCCGGGAGGAGATCCCGGTCCACCGGGTGGACCTGACGGAGCCTGCCGCGCCGAAAGGGGAACCGGAGCTTCCTGCGCCGAAAAAGGGACCGGAGCCTCCCGTCCGGTCGGAAAAGCGGGAGACGCCGGAACCGGAGCCGGAGGCCCCGGCGGAGAAGGCCCTGCCCCCCTACCGCATCCTGGGAGAAGCCTTCCGGGAATACGCGGTGGTGGAAACGGAGGAAGGGCTCCTGCTCATCGACAAGCACGCCGCCCACGAGCGCATCCTCTTCGACCGGCTGAAGGCCGGGGAACGGGAGCCCATGAGCCAGCAGCTCCTGGAGCCCCAGGTGGTGAAGCCCGGTGCGGAGGACACCGCCCTGCTTCTGGACCACCTCCCCCTCCTGGAGGACCTGGGGCTGGAGGCGGAGGATTTCGGCGGCGGAGCGCTGCTGGTGCGCCGTCTGCCGGAGGGCGTGGGGCCGGAGGACTGCGCCGCCCTCCTGGAGGATACGGCGGAGGCCCTGCGTCTGGGCAAGCGGCCCGGCAGCCTGGGGCAGCGGGACGAGGTCCTGGCCTCCATGGCCTGCAAGGCGGCGGTGAAGGCGGGGATGGAAGGGGATCTCCGGGAGTTGATCCCCGTGGTGGAGGCCGTCCTCTCCGGACGGGTGAAATACTGCCCCCACGGCAGACCCGTCTCCATGGTCCTCACCAAAGCCCAGCTGGACAGGAATTTCAAGCGTACCGGCGGATAAGCGAAAATCAGATTTTTACATAAGCAGGTGATAACGTATGATGATGGACGACAATTTCTTCTGGTTCAAGCGCAACGGGATCCATATCCCCGGAGTGAAAGGGGAGCATCTGTTCATGCACATCACGGACACCCACATAAGCACCTGGGACGAGGGGAGCTCCCCCGAGGAACGGGCGGAGACGGAAAAGCAGGAGACCATGTGGGCCTCCTTCAAGGAGAAGTTCGCCCGGGGCCAGCTGCCCTTCTCCGTGGGGAACGACGAGCCCTACGGCGACCCCCAGCGGATCTCCACCGTGGAGGCCTTTGAAAAGCAGCTCGCCCTGGCGGAGGAGCTGAAGCCGGAGGCCCTGCTCCTTTCCGGGGACAACCTGGAGCGCATGCACGAGGCCGGGGCGCGGTATCTGAAGCGCAAGCTGGCCGCCTACAGCGGCAAGTTCCTCTGCGTGCCGGGCAACCATGAGCCGGAATCTCTGGACGGCGTCTATGAACGGGGGGTTCGGAAGCTGGACTTCGACGGTTTCCGGATCGTCGCCGTGGACGACAGCCGCAAGACCGTTTCCCGGGAGGATCTGGACGCCCTCAAGGCCCTGTGCGACGAGGGGACGCCCATGATCGTCCTCTGCCATATCCCCGTGGCCACGGCAAACTGCAAGGAGGAGCTCCACCGGGTGATGGATTACTTCTATATCGATGCGGACGCGGAGGATGAAAACGCCCGGGAATTCGTCGCCCTGCTGGAGAAGAACGACACGGTGAAGGCCGTGCTCTGCGGCCACGTCCACGGGTATCACGCCACGGAGCTGGTCCCCGGCAAGCCCCAGATCATCGGTTCCCAGGGGATGGCCGGGGCCGTGGACCTCTTCACGGTGAGCTGAAAAAAGTTCGGAAAAATCAGTTCGGGGCGGAGCCAAACGGCTCCGCCCCGAAGGTTACTCTTGGGTTTTCCCGGATCAGCCCTCCAGGATCTTCTTCGCCCGGGGATCGTCCCTGCCGTAGTTGCAGGCTTCCATCTCGGCGACCATCTCCTGGTTCGTGTTGTCCTGCCGGGGCAGGGGCACATCCTGCTCATGGGAGAGGATGTACTGCACCTTCTTGATGTCCACGGTGGCGGTGGTGGATCCGTCCTTCACCGCCACGGCTGCGGCGACGCCCGCGGCCTGGCCGGTCTGGCAGCACTGGGGGATCAGCTGCAGGGGGCCGATGGCCAGGGGGTCTGCGGAGAGGTGACGGCCGGGGGCCAGGAGGTTATCCACGCCCTTGGGCACGATGCAGCCGTAGGGGATCTCCACAGGCACGCTGGAGCCGGTGGTGGTGGACCAGGCGATCACGTCGTCATAGGCGGGATTGGCGGCCAGGTCCTTCATGGTCATGTACTTCACGCCGTCCAGACGGCGGGAGCAGCGCACGCCCAGCTGAGGCGCGATATCCAGCAGGTAGGCCTTGCTGAAGCCCGCGGGGCACTTCTCCTTGCAGTAATCCAGCAGCTTGCGGATGGAGTTGCGCACGATGAACTCCGTCTCCCGGATGTCCTTCAGATCGGTGCAGAGGCGGCCGTTGAGCCAGTTGTTGAACCATACCACGTCCAGGCAGCCCGCGGGGAAGAACATGGTGCGGTAGCCCGCCAGCTCGATGAGTCCCTTGCTGAACTCCCGGGCAGCCTCGGGATTCGCCCGCGTCCAGTCCGTATAGGCCTCGTAGTCCACGCCGCCGGCGCGCCACACCAGAGCAGTCTGGTTATCCCGCACCATCTCGCCGGGGATGCCGCTCTTTCCATGGAAGGGCGCTCCGGCCTGGGCATAGATATCGCCGTCGCCGGTGGCGTCGATGACCACCTTGGCGTAGACCGCCTGACGGCCTGCCTTGCTCTCAAAGATGACGCCCTTGATCTCCTTGCCCTCCATGATGGGCTTGGTGCCCCAGCAATGGAGCAGGACTTCGATGTTGGGCTCTTCCTGGATCATCAGATCCATTTCGATCTTCAGCTGCTGGGGGTCGTAGCTGGGGGCCCGGGCCAGGACCTTGTCATCCCCGAATCCGTTGGTGCAGAAGGGGATCTTGCCCCATTTTCCGATGAGGATGGGATCGTTCTTGCCGATATCCTCCAGCCTGGGGCTCAGATATGCCTCGGGGCAGGATTTATCCAGGCGGGAGAACCACTCCTCCTGGATGCCGCGGATGACGCTGTACTTCCTCCAGCTCAGGGAGGGGACCACCAGGACGTAGCCGCCGGTGACGTCGCCGCCGAAGTAGCCGTAACGCTCCATCAGAATGACCTTCGCGTTGCGGTTGGCACGGGCAGCGGCCAGGGCTGCGCTGTGACCGGCGGCGCCGCCGCCGACGACGAGGATATCACAGGTGCCGTAAACCGGGAGCTGATTCGGGCTTTCCAGATAGATCTCGCTCATATCTATTCCTTCCTTTCGGTTCAGATTGCAGAGTTGGGATCGGGACTTACTGCTCCGCCATGAAGCGGTTGTAGGCGTCGGTGTAGATCTCCAGCATGCGGTCGAAGCCCATGGATTTCATGTTCTTCACGTATTCGTCCCATTGATCCATGCTGGTGGTACCCTCCACCATCATACACCACATCTCGGCCTGGTAGGTCTGCACGTCGGCGGTCAGGCCGGAGACTTCGTCCGTCTCCTCCTGGTTCAGCTTCGCGCCGGTACGCCATACCCAGGCGTTGTCGTTCTTCACGTTGGTCCAGACCTCCACCGCGTGGTCGTTGTAGGAGGTGTCGTAGTTCACAGGCTTGTCGCCCGCGCCGTTCATGCCGGCCTCGGACAGGGCGCAGTTGGCGAAGGTCATGAGGGCCCAGCCGTAGCCCCGGTCGAAGTTCAGGGCGAAATCGGTGACGACGCGCTCGCCGTTCTCATTCCGATCCCACAGGACGCCCTGGACGCCCCAGGTGATGTATTCGCTGCCGCTTTCGCTGTACTGCCAGTCGCACCAGGTGGTGGCCAGAGGGATCTCCTCGGAGGTGGCGCCGATGCAGAAGGAGCCGTAGCTCACGCCGCCGGAGCTCAGGCCGTAATGCACGGTCTGGTCGGGCTCGCGCAGGAGCCGGTGGCAGGCCTGCCAGTTGCAGCCCTCGCAGACCACGTTGTAGTTGGAGGCGTCGCCGGTGGCCAGGGACAGGAAGCCGATCTCGCCGTTGGAGAGCTCGGATACCATGTCGGTGTTGGAGACATAGCCGGTATAGTTGGGGCTGATCAGGCCTTCGCTGAACCACTGACGGAGGATCTCGATGCCCTCCTTCTCATCATTGCTGATGCCGATGAGCTCGGGCACGCCGTCGATGAGGCGCAGGCCGATGCTCAGGTTGATGGTGAGGTAGGTGTTCAGACCGGTAAAGAGCTTGCCGGCCTCACGCTCCATGGTGCTGTACAGGGTCATGGGCCAGAAGTTCGCCTGCTCATGCTGGGTCTTGAAGGCGTAGAGGATGTCATGGGCCTTGGCGATGGTGTCCACGTCCTCCGCCTTGCCCAGGCCGTACTTGTCCATCAGATCCTGGCGCAGGGACCAGCCGCTGGCGCTGCCGGCCCGGCTGTAGCTCAGGCCGAAGAAGCTGACGATCTTGTTCTTCTTCACGAAAGCCGTATCCAGCAGGTTGATGTTGTCCTTGGCCCGGTCGTAGATCTCCCACAGGTAGTTGGGCATATAGTCCGTATAGTCGTACAGGTTCGCGAAGATATGCTCGTCGATGGCCTGCTCGGAAGTGCCGGAATACCGGTACTGGCCCTGGGAGGTGATATCCGGGATATCATCCGCGGCCACCAGAACGGCAAACTGCTCCTTGCAGTTCGCCTGGGTCATCTGGAGGAACTCCAGGTGCACGCCGGTCATCTTCTGCATCTCGATCCAGTAGTCCACGTTCTCCATGAGACCGTCGGGCATGTACTGGGAGGTCCAGGTGATGGTGAAGAAGCGGAGCTTCACGTCCCGCTCCGTCAGAGGCAGGGGGTACTCGTATTTTTCCGCAGGCTTTCCGTCGGCCGTCTTGGCATAGTGGCCGGGAGCCAGATGGTCCACCTCGGGTTCGGGTTCGGGTTCGGGTTCCTCGGTAGCCGCCGGGGCCTGGGTGGCTGCCGGAGCCTGAGTGGGTTTCGCGGTGGGCGCAGGGGTGCTCTGGTTCCCACTGCTGTCAGCGGGAGCCGCCGTGTTGGCAGGGGCCGGGGTCGTCTTGCCGCAGCCGGAGAAGAGGGCCAGGACGAACAGAAGCGCGAATACCAACGCCAATGCTTTTTTTACCAAGGCTGATTCCTCCTTTTAAAAATATTTTAATAATATTATAGGAACCTGGCAGCCGATTGTCAATCGAAATCCACAAAAGGCAAGGATACGCGGCTGCCCATTTTTGGTAAAATAGCCATATGCGAATTTCCCCTTGTGCCCCGGAGAGAATTGAGATATAGTGTATATCTAGCAGTTTATGCCCCGGCGGGGCCGGAAAGGAGCGCATGATCCTGGAAACAAGCAAAAATGCCCCCATCGGGGTCTTCGATTCCGGCGTGGGAGGACTCACGGCTGTGCGCTGCCTCCGCAGGCTGCTGCCCGGGGAGGATATCGTTTTCTTTGGGGATACGGCCCGGGTGCCCTACGGCAGCCGGACCCCGGAGGAGATCCACCGCTTCGCCCGGGAGAATCTGGACTATCTCCTCACCTTCGGCATAAAGGCGGCGCTGGTCGCCTGCGGCACCATCAGCGCCATCGCCCTGGATGACCTCCAGAACGACGGCATCCCCGTATGCGGGGTGCTGATCCCGGCGGTGGAGCAGGCGGTCAGCGTCACCCGGAACCGCCGGGTCGGAGTCATCGCCACTCCCGCCAGCATCGGCAGCGGCAGCTACCAGCGGGCGCTGGAGGCCCGGGGCTGCACCGTTGCCGCAAACGCCTGTCCCCTGTACGTTCCCCTGGCGGAGCAGGGACGGGTCCAGCGGGGGGATCCCCTGGTGGAAGAGGCGACGGCGGAGTACCTGGCCCCCATCCGGGAGGCCGGGGTGGACACCCTGATCCTGGGCTGCACCCACTTTCCCTGGTTCAGCGAGGTCATCGCCGCCTTTATGGGCGAGGGCGTGGAGCTGATAAACTGCAGCGCCGCCGCGGCGGAGACCCTGGCCGGGATGATCGGCGGCGGGACCCGCAGGGAAGGCGGCCGCCTGGAGATCCGGGTCAGCGGGGACCCGGTCCCCTTCGCTCCCCTGGCGGAGCGGTTTTTGCAGGAGAAGGACCTGCGGGTCCAGAAGGCCCGCACGATCTGAAGGAAAGGAACCTGAATGAAAGACGTACTCATCTCCATCACCGGCAGTCAGCATGCCCCGGGGGAACCCCCGGTGATGAACGGGGACAACACCATCCAGCTGGTCACCGACGGGCACTATCAGTTCGGAGACGGCAGCTGCTGGCTGAGCTACCGGGAAAGCCCCCTCACAGGCATGGAAGGCACCACCACCACTTTTCTGGTGAAGGACGACCTGGTGACCATGGTCCGCAAGGGCGCCGTGAACGGAGAGCTGAAATTCCAGAAGGGGGAGCGCCACTGCTTCCTGTACAACACCCCCTTCGGGGGCATGACCATGGGCATCCGCACCCAGAAGCTCAAGACCAACCTGGGGGAGCACGGAGGCAGCATGGACATCACCTATACCGTGGACATGAACGAAGTCCCTCTGGGCAAAAACGTGTTCCAGATCGACGTGAAAGAGGTCCCGGAGTCGGATAAAGGAGAAGAAAACCCATGACCAGTATGATCGAAGCGGCCCGGGAGCAGATCGACGCTCTGCTGAAGAAGGCCTGCGCCGCGGCGGCGGAAAAGGGCGCCCTCCCTGCCGGCGCTCAGCTGAACGGGAAGATCGAGATCCCCAAGGATGCGAAAAACGGAGACTACGCCTGCTCCTACGCCATGGGCAGCGCCAAGGCCATGGGCATGGCTCCCCGGAAACTGGCGGAAGCCCTAACCGGGGAACTGGATCTGGCGGGCAGCTGGTTCGATTCCGTGGAGGTGGCCGGTCCCGGCTTCCTGAATTTCCGCCTGGGCGGCGCCTGGTACGCCGGCGTGCTGGAGGATATCCGCCGCCAGGGTCCGGCCTACGGCCAGGTGGACGAGGGCCGAGGCCGCCGGGTGATGGTGGAGTTCGTCTCCGCCAACCCCACCGGCACCATGACCGTGGGCAACGCCCGGGGCGGCGTCTTGGGAGACGCCATGGCCTCCATCCTGGAGCGGGCGGGCTGGAAGGTATGGCGGGAGTTCTACGTGAACGACGCCGGCAACCAGGTGGCCCTCTTCGCCCGGAGCGTGGAAGCCCGGTACATCCAGCTCATCAAAGGCGAGGACGCGGTGGAGTTCCCGGAGGACGGGTATCATGGGGACGATATCCGGGAGCTGGCCCGGCTCTTCCGGGAGCAGTACGGGGATTCCTGGCTGGACCGGGACCCGGAGGAACGCCGGGAGGAGATGCAGAAATTCGGCATCTCCTACAACATCCGGAAGATGAAGGCGGATCTGGAGCGCTACGGCATTTTCTACGACCAGTGGTTCCTGGAATCCTCCCTGCATGAGAGCGGCTACGTGGCGGAGACCGTGGAGCTGCTGGAGAAGGCCGGATACACCTATGAAAAGGACGGGGCCCTCTGGTTCCGGCTCACGGATCTGGGGGCGGAGAAGGACGAGGTCCTGCGGCGCAGCAACGGATTCTACACCTACTTCGCCGTGGATATGGCCTACCACCGGAACAAGTTCATCGCCCGGGGCTTCGACAACGTCATCAACGTTTGGGGGGCGGACCATCACGGCCACGCCATCCGCTTCGCCAAGAGCCTCCCGGCCCTGGGGATCGAACCGGACCGGCTCCATTTCCTGCTGATGCAGCTGGTGAACCTGATCCGGGACGGGAAGCCCGTGCGCATCT
>CAMZIY010000027.1 GCA_947307365.1 uncultured Clostridia bacterium | reverse complement strand
CTGGGCTTCTCTTAGCTTCTTCTTTTTGTTTGTCTACTTTTGCTTGACAGCTGCATGCTGAAAACTCAGCAGTCCGGTCTTCATTTGGAGTCCGTCATCGGGCAAAAGGGCGGAAGAGGAAGTCTTTGAGATCCGTCCCCATTGACGGCAGCTTATTTCCGGTTTTTGGCGCGGGCGATCCCTTTGATGATCGCGGCGGCAGACAGAAGCAGGACCGCCACCATAACCGCTGCGCTTGTGATGGCCGTCAACGGCAGCATTTCCCCATCATCGCCATTTGTATTGACCATGATCAGCGTATTCTGAAGCACAAGGATCGATACGAGCGCATCGATAAACCCGATCGTACGGAGCAGC
Source organism: uncultured Clostridia bacterium (assembly GCA_947307365.1). Classification (GTDB taxonomy): domain Bacteria; phylum Bacillota; class Clostridia; order Oscillospirales; family Oscillospiraceae; genus UBA1774. Next base: position 21,382 of record CAMZIY010000027.1, on the reverse strand, counting down.
CTGATCAGGCTGTCGGCCGACCTGTTTCTTCTTTTCAGATTGATGGAAGCCATGATGACCTTACACGTCGTATAAGCCGCCATGGCTATCGCCGGGATCAGTGTCAGGCTGACGGGCTTCTGCTGTCTGACCATCAGGGATACAGGGATAACCAGGCTCAGATTCAGAAGCAGAAGCAGGGCCGCCGCCAGGAGATAGGCTTTATTTCCCGCATCCTCCCGTCCATCCGCCGGAGCGAGCCTTTTTCTTGCTGCGATAATGACCCCGCGCAGACCCGTGAGCATGATATAGTAAACGCAGATGGTTCCATACCACAAAGACGAATGCAGGACGCCGAGAAACCCATTATACAACGCGAAGACCACGGTCATGGCAAGGGAGCCGGATGCTCCCGTGACCGTTTTGAAATCATAATCGGTTTTCCATCTGTCGAGGAATTGTTTTCCTTTGCTCATAGCCCGCTTAAAGCTTCCTCAGCTCTGCTCCCGGTTTCCTTCCTCCGCCTCGCCCGTTCCGCCGCTTCGAAGGGGACGGTCACCAGGAACATATAGGGCAGAAGGATCACATAGCTGGGGATCAGATACAGGAACGGGATCGGGATCAGGCGGTGGAAGATCTCCAGCAGGAAATTTCCTTCCGTTTCCACGGAATAGAAATAATTGGCCTTGGGGTGCAGGCCGGTCCAGCGAAGAAGCAGATTGATGAGGAAGGCCGCAAGGGCGACCAGCAGGATCGTGAGGAGCGCGCCGGGAAAATCCCGGAACCGGGGACGGTAAAGGCCGAAGGCCGCCAGGGCCAGCCCTTCCACCAGGATCATGAAATGGGTCCCGTAATATCCCAGCATCCGGGGAAGGAGCAGAGGATATCCGTCGAAGCCGTTTGCGGGCATGATCAGGGCCATCAGCGCGCCCAGGGGAGCGACAAAGAAGGCAAAGCTCATGACCGGCCGGTTCTTTTTCAGTACCGCAAAGGGGATCAGAAGCATGTTGATATTGCAAAGCTGCAGGGGCAGCTCGCCCCACCAGTTGAAGCCGCCCATCTCCGCGGTCAGCAGGGCGTAGCTCCCGTCCCGGGACATGAATGCTTTGTATAAAACGAAGCCCACCAGGGTCAGGAAGCAGAGCCCAAGCAGCACCGCTGACTTTACCTTCTCACTCTTCCCCCGCAGGATCAGGCTGAGAAGAACGAGCAGAAGAATAAATGCGCCGAATACGGTTATATACAGCGCATTGAACGGGTGAAAGATCCAACCGTCCATCCTGACATCCCTCCCCTCTTTTATCCGACTGGATTTTACCACAGGATCCTGATTTACGGAAGAGTTTTTTCTTTTCAATTGTGTATGGTATTTTCACACGGGATATGCTATAATCCATGTTGAAATCTTCCAGGCAAGGAGATACTGATATGCCGGATTATATTATTGCCACCTCTTCCACCGCCGATCTTCCCCGCACCTGGCTGGATCAGCACGGCATTCCCTTTATCCCCTACAGCTTCACCGTGAACGATGAAGTGCAGGAGGACGACTGCCGGGAGGAGAGCCGGGCGGCCATGTACGCCAAAATGCGTGACGGTGCGCTGCTGAAGACCTCCATGATCAACGAATTCACCTATTCCGAGTTCTTCCGGAAGCTGCTGGATACCGGGAAAAACGTGATCTTCCTGGATATGTCCCGGGAGATGTCTGCTTCCTATCAGAACAGCATGAGCGCCGCCGAGGCGGTCCGTCCCCTGTACCCGGACCAGGAGCTGTACATCATGGATACCCGCTGCATCTCCGGCGGTCTCGGTACCCTGGTGGTCAACATGGTCCGGCGCATGGAAGACGGGGAAAGCTACCGGGACGTCATCGCCTGGGGTGAGGAAAACAAGCTCCGGATCGCTCACCGCTTCACCGTGGACGATCTGAAATATCTGAAGATGGGCGGCCGGGTCTCCAACGCCTCCGCCCTGGTGGGCTCTCTCCTGGGCATCAAGCCCGTCCTGTATGTTCCGGACCGGGGCACCCTGGACGTGGTGAAGAAGGCGCGGGGCCGCAAGGCGGCGCTGAAATCCATCCGGGACGGGATCCTGAACGATTTCTCCAAATCGGATCCCGCGGGAACGGAGGTCCATATCCTCCACGCGGACTGCCTGGCAGACGCCGAGTACATCCGGGATGAGATCAAAAGCGCTTATCCCCAGGTGGGCGAGATCACCATCACCCAGCTCGGCGTCGTTATCGGCGCCCACTGCGGCCCGGGGCTGCTGACGGTGTTCTACCTCTGCGGCGGCCGCAATCCGGATTGAGCCATGACAGTCACGGTGCTGACGGAAAATCGGGCCTGCGGTCCGGCAGAATGCGCCCACGGGCTCAGTCTGTATGTGGAAACCGGTTCCCGGAGCATCCTCTTCGATTTTGGGCCGGAGGGGGACCTGCTGCTGCGCAACGCCCGGACCCTTGGGATCGACCTGGCCCGGGTCGACCTGGCGATCCTGTCCCATGGACACGACGACCATTCCGGCGGGCTTGAGGCTTTTCTCCGGGCAAACGGCCATGCCCCCGTGTATCTTCACAGGCTGGCCTTCGCCCCGCATTTTTCCCAGCGCCGGGAGGGTCTGAAATGCATCTCTCCCGATCCGGAGCTTTTGGAACGGTACAGGACGCGCCTGCATCTGACGGACGGGGTCTTTTCTCCCGGGGAGGGTCTGACGCTGTTTTCGGACCCGGAGGAAAGCGACCTCTCCCCCGGTTCCAACGGCACCCTGTATGAACAGGCGGGGGATTCCCTGATCCCCGACCGCTTTCTCCATGAGCAGGATCTGCTGATCCGCGAGGGAGAAAAACTCTATCTCTTCGGCGGCTGCGCCCACCGGGGCATCGTGAACATCCTGCGCCGGGGCGAAGCGCTGGCGGGAAGAGCGCCGGATGCGGTATTCTCCGGATTCCATCTGACGAATCCCGGGCTGAAGCGGGATGAACCGGAGGACTTCGTCCGCCGCGTGGGCGGGGCGCTGGAGCGATTCCCCTCCCGATATTTCACGGGCCACTGCACCGGCGAGGGCCCTTACCGGATCCTGAAGGAGATCCTGGGCGACCGGCTGGAGTATCTGGGCTGCGGCCTGCGCTTCACTCTTTGAATCCCATTCCGGGAGAATCCGGTTCCCCGGTTGATTCTCCCGGACTCTTGGTGTATACTGTACGCACTCAATATCTTTAAGGAGGTTCTGAACATGAGCAATCTGGAAAAAGTTGACGCCTTTCTGAAGGACGCCGGTACCTTCTTCTACACCACGACGGATGGAGATAAGCCCCGGGTTCGCCCCTTCGGCTTCTACATGCTGTTCAAGGACAAGCTGTACTTCGGCATGGGCAAGCAGAAGCAGTCCTTCGCTCAGACCGTGGCCAACCCCAACATTGAGGTCTGCGCCATGAACGCCAAGCGCCAGTGGATCCGCATCCGCGGCACCGCCGTGGTGGACGACAGCGCCGAGGCCCTGGAGGCCGCCTTCGCGAAGGGTCCCTTCCTGAAGACCCTGTACAACGAGCAGACCGGCAACAAGCTGGGCATCGTGGCCGTGGAGAACGGCTACGCGGAGATCGCCGACATGGGCGGCGGCTTCGAGAGCTTCAATTTCTGAGTTCTTCGCACAACGGAACAGGCGCCTGCCGATGCAGGCGCCTGTTTTTTGATCCCGTTCATCTGTGATTGTGCGGATCCGGCCCAAACCGGATCTCCGGCCGGTAAAATTCAAAGATCACCGCGTCCCGTCCCGCTTCGTTCGCCGGATCATGGCTGGTCCAGCCCACCCGCATCGCTCCAAGCAGCTCCGCCAGTCTGACGGTGAGCGGCCTGGGGCCGATCTTGTAGGCGATGAACTGGGGACGTGAAAGGAAATTCAGCAGAGTATATCCCAGGAAATAGCGGACGATCGGAGCCTTGCTTTTGTACAGCTCCGGGGGCTGGGCGAGCTGCCCCCGGAGGAGCTCCGGGGCATGGAACCGGAACCAGGCGACGATCCGGGGATCGAAGCTCTCGATACACACGTCCCCTGGATACTCCCGGAGCAGAGCCAGGGTGTTCTGGCAGAGCTTCCTGTTCCGTTTTCCGCTTTTCAGCTCCACAATCAGGGGAGTCCGTCCGTTAACCAGTTCCAGCATCTGGGAAAACAGGGGGATCCGTTCCTCCGTTCCGCAGAGGGACAGTGCGTGGAGCTCCGGCCAGGTCAGTTCGTCCACCCGCTCTTCCCTGCCGCAGACCCGCAGCAGATCGTCGTCATGGAACACCACCACCTGCCCGTCCCGGCTGAGCTGCACGTCCAGTTCCATCCCGTAACCGGCCTCCGCCGCCCGGCTGAAGGCTGCCAGGGAGTTTTCCGGGATCTGCTTATCCGGCGTATGCAGACCTCTGTGGGCGAAATTGCGTCCCTGAAAAGGGAGCTTTTTCTTTCCGCCCCGACCCGGCGCAGCGAGCAAGATCGGCAGCGCCAGGAGGCCGAGAGCGACAAAGGCGCATTTTTTCATGTTTCCGTCCTTTCTCCGTCAATCCCCGTCCAGGGCCTCCAGGCCGTGGGCGTTTTCCACCTTCCTGGCCTTGATGTTCTTCACCAGGGCGGTGAACAACATAAGGCTCAGCACACAGATGATCAGGGCATAGACCGGAAGCGTGCGCCAGGCCAGGGTCATGCGGAAGACCAGTCCCAGCAGGACCGGGGTGATGGTCTGAGCGGACATGCTCGCTGCGTAATAGTACCCGGTGAACCGGCCGATCTTTTTGCTGGTGCAGAGCTCCACCACCATGGGGAAGGAGCAGTTATGGACCAGCGCCATACCGAAGCCCCGCAGGACGCCGAAGAGATACAGGATGGGCGGGAAAGCATGGAGTCCGTTTGCCAGTTCCTTTCCGCTGGGACGGACCAGGCACATGACCAGAAGCCCCAGCACGGTGACGCCCAGGCCGCAGGAAATGGTCCATTTTCTCCCGATCCGATCCGCGATGGATCCGGCGATGGCAAATCCCACCACGCTGCCCACGCCGCCGATGATGGTCAGGACCATGGTGGCGCTGGAGGCGGAGTTGAGATAATAGATGACGTAGTTGCCGATATAAGTCCCCAGGGCGTTGTCCGCCATGAACCAGAGGAACTCCGCTCCCAGGATCGCCAGAAGCATCTGCTTGTTTGCCCGGCTCATAGGCCCTTCGTCCTCCACCGGGTCGGCGGTGGCCGCGAGCCGCTCACCCAGCTCCAGTTCCTCCTTCAGCTCCTCCGCCAGCCGGTTCTCCTTGATGGTGGCAAAGAGGATCAGGGCGGAGACGACCATCAGGACGGAGGCTACGATGAAGGGGATCTCGATGATCCAGACCTTTCTGGCCGCGTCAGCGGCATTGATATAATCCGACAGCTTCAGGAAGATCCCCAGCACCGTGGCAAATGCGCCGCCCAGGTATCCCATGATGTTGATGAGGCCGTTGGCCCTGGCCCGCAGGGGCTTGGGGGTGATATCCGGCATCAGGGCGACGGCGGGATTCCGGTACATCATCATGAACAGCAGCACTATGGCCATCATGATCACCATGCCCGCCACATTGTTCCGGTGGAAGAACAGGGGGATAAAGGGGAAGGCCACGGCGGAGACCAGGGTACCCGTCAGGATAAAGGGCATCCGCTTGCCGATGGGGGTCCTGGTGCGGTCCGAAAGGCTGCCGAAGATGGGCAGAAGGATCAGGGCGGCCAGATTATCGCAGGCCATGATGATCCCCACGATCCACTGCACATCCAGGATCTTGTCCGGGTCTCCGCTCTTCAGCTCCGCGGAGGACAGGCCGTACATCCTTCGGGCAAAGATATCCGTGAGAAAGGTGGGACACCAGGAATCGTACACCTGCCACAGCAGCAGGATCCCGAAGAAGGCGAAGCCGATGAGCATGGTGCGTTTGACGTTCAGCTTCAGACCTCCGGTCTTATTCGTGGTACCGGGCATAAAGCATCCTCCCTATCCGTGCAGATCAGATACGCTGTTTCTTTGAGGGTATCACAAATTCCCGCAGGGAGCAAGTCCGGCTTCGGGGGCCGAAATTCCCTCTCTTTCGACTTTTGTTTTTTTCTTTCCTTCCCGGTTGACAAATTCCGCCCTCCTGTGCTAGTATACCGGCGATAGATTTAAACCGGTACTGTGATGCCGATAAGATATCGTCCTTTGGGAAAAGTGTGTGGTTCGGTACCTTGCCGGTGTCCCCGGCGAGGTGTTTTTTTGTGTCTGAACGCGGCTGGCCGCGCAAAGATAAATATTAACGCGGAGGGAAAAGCATGAATCTGATCTACAACATCAAAGACAAGCCCAAATTCAGCGAAGTCATTCTCTTTGCCCTGCAGCAGCTCCTGGCGATCATGGCCGCCACCATCGCGGTCCCCAGCGTGATCAACCAGGCCTGCGGTACAGCTCTCACCGCTTCCGCCGCTCTCTTCGGCGCGGGCTGCGGCACCTTCATCTACCTGCTGTTCACCAAGTCCTCCAGCCCTGTGTTCCTGGGCAGTTCCTTCGCGTTCATCGGCTCCATGATCTCCGCCTTCGCCGGCGCCGCCTCTATGGCCATCGGCTACTGGGGCCTGATCATCGGCGCCGCCATGGCCGGCATCGTGTACGTGATCCTGGCCATCGTCATCAAGTTCTGCGGTGTGAAGTGGATCGATAAGATCATGCCTCCCGTCATCATCGGACCCACCGTGGCCATCATCGGTCTGAGCCTCTCCGCCAACGCGGTGAGCCAGGTCCTCCCCACCGAGACCTCCTACATCTCCCTGATCTGCGGCCTCTTCACCCTGGCCGTGACCATGCTGGCCGCCACCTACGGCAAGCGCGGCCTCAAGCTCATCCCCTTCATCGTCGGCATCCTCGCCGGGTACATCCTGGCCTCCATCTTCGCCATCATCGGCAACAGCGCCGACATCCCCGAGCTGGTGGTCATCGACTACAGCGCCTTCAAGGGCTGCGGCGTCTTCGCCCTGCCGGATTTCACCTTCCTCCTGGGCGGCGACCTTTCCCAGATGAACGGTGCCTATTTCCTGACCCTCTTCAGCGCCTACGTGCCCGTGGCCTTCGTGGTCTTCGCGGAGCACCTGGCTGACCACAAGAACCTCTCCACCATCGTGGGCGTGGATCTGCTGGAGGAGCCCGGCCTCACCCGCACCCTGCTGGGCGACGGCATCGGCTCCATCGTGGGCACCTTCTTCGGCGGCTGCCCCAACACCACCTACGGCGAATCCATCGCCTGCGTGGCCATCACCCGCAACGCCTCCACCGTCTCCATCTGGGGCGCGGCCTTCGCCTGCATCATCTTCTCCCTGATCGCCCCCCTGGTGGCCTTCCTTGAGACCATCCCCGCCTGCGTCATGGGCGGCGTATGTATCGCCCTGTACGGCTTCATCGCCGTGTCCGGCTTCAAGATGCTGCAGAAGGTGGACCTGAACCAGAACCGGAACCTCTTCGTCGCCTCCATCATCTTCATCACCGGCGTGGGCGGCATGGTGGTCACCTTCGGCGCGGTGCAGATCCGTACCGTGGCCTGCGCGCTGATCCTGGGCATCCTCACCAACCTGATGCTCTCCAAGGAGAAGGTCGAGGAGTGAATTCCTTCCCTGCAAAAAAACAGTCCCGCCGGGAGCCAGTCGGCTCCCGGCAGTTTTTCTGTCCGCTTCATTTCATCAGCTGTTTCCCGTCGTGGTAGGCATGGCCCACCACCGGCCCCACCAGGCGGTAGGCGTGGGAAGCGGGGTCGAAGATGATGAGCTCCATCTTCTCCACGTCCACCTTTCCGTCCGTGAGGATGCGGTCGTCCGCATACTGGCCCACGATCTCCCCGATCATCCGGCCGCTCTCCGGATCCCAGCTCTTCAGGGTGCATTCCAGGGTCAGGGGGTATTCCTCGATGATGGGAGCGTTCACCTTTTCGCTGGGGCGGGTATGACAGCCCGCCTTTTCGATCTTGTTCACCCGATGGCCGGTCTCCATGCCGAAATAGTCGGAGATCAGGGCGGTGTCCTTCGTCCCGAAGGCCACGGTGAAGGCCCCGGTTTTCAGGATGTTCTCCGTGGTCTTGTGCTCCCCCAGGATCAGGGTGATCTCCGTCCAGTCGGACTGCACGCCCCAGGCGGCGTTCATGGCGTTGGGCACGCCCTTTTCGTCATAACTGCCGATGATGAACACGCCCTCCGGCAGGATCACGGCATTCTTCGCGGATAACTCCATGGCTGTCCCTCCTCATGTCTGTTGGGAACAGCATACACGCTTTTCTCCCGCAGCGCAAGGGCTGCCGGCAGAGCGACCTCTATTCCCTCCTCTTGGGAGAGGCGCTCCAGCAATTCTCCGATCCGGTTCGCCGTCTGCGGGGTCGCGATTCGTTATTCTCCAAATGAAACGACTGCGCGGATTTCATTCATTTCATTCTGCAGTCAATACCCCGTCCTTCATTCTCAGGACCAGGTCGGCGGTATCCGCCACCTCCGGGTCGTGGGTCACCACGATGACGCAGCGGCCTTCCTCGTGGGCCAGGCGGCGGAGGATCTCCATGACGATCCGGGTGTTTTCTCCGTCCAGGTTCCCCGTGGGTTCGTCCGCCAGGAGGACGGGAGCCCCGCTGCACAGGCTTCGGGCGATAGCGACTCTTTGCTGTTCGCCCCCGGAGAGGGCGGAGGGGAAACGCTTATGCTTGCTCTCCTCAATGCCCACCTTCACCAGGGCTTCCGCCGCCCGCTGCCGGGCGTCGGATTCCGGGATGCCCTGCATCTCCATGGGAAGGCTGACGTTTTCCCGCACCGTGAGCAGGGGCAGGAGGCAGAAGGCCTGGAAAATGATGCTGACTCCCTCCCGGCGGTACTTGTCAAGGTCCAGGTTTTTCAGGTTTTCATCCCCGAGGACCACGTCCCCTTCTCCGGGCATATCCAGCCCCGCCAGCATGCTCAGCAGGGTGCTCTTCCCGCTTCCGCTGGGACCGACGACGGCGTAGATCTTCCCGGTCTCAAAATTGCAGGATGCGGACTTCACCACGGGGGTCGTGCCGCCGGGGTAGGTATAGGATACGTTTTGCAGGGTGAGTGCGCTCATGGATGTTGCCTCCTTTTCGTTATTCCTTACTTTGCAGTTGTGCCAATACGTGCTTCCTGGCGCAGAGCCAGGCGAAGATACCGGAGCCTGCGGCGCAGGCGGCCAGATGGGCGGCGATGTACAGGCCGAAGAGCCGGACGATGGTCCCAGGATCCGGGCGCTGGATGAGCAGCACCAACAGGAAGCCCAATGCCAGGCCGACGAAGGCGCATAGGATCTGAGCCATAACGTAGAGGCCTGTGCACGCCCCTGTTTTCACCCCCAGGGCCCGAAGGATGCTGATCTCTCGGGAGACGTGGAGCACGGTCAGCCCCGGCAGGATGCCCCCCAGCAGCAGCGCCGCCCCGATGGTGAGGGGGTACAGGGTCTCAATGAGCCGATGGATGTTGTAGATGCGGTCCGCGTAGGAGGTGTCCAGCTCCAGCTTTACGATGTTCTGCACATGGGAGAGGACTTCCTTGGCGTATTCCCGGAATTCCTCGGCGCGGTGGTAGTCCGTGAGAGAGTACTCCGCCAGGTCCAGAGTGAGCTGATTGGATATCCAGTAAAAGTGCTTCCAGGCAGTGACGGGGATATACAGGGTATTGTCATATTCATCAGATTGGATCAGACCGACAAGCTGCATCCTCGGTCGCCGTTGGTCTCGGACCACCAGGGTCTCATTCCAGTCTTCGTCTGTCTGCCATTTGTCCAATTCGCGCGCGAGGGCACTTGTATATCCGGTTTCCTCCACACGCACCGGATCTCCCAGCGAGAAACCCATCATCAGCGCTGACCCGGCGGACATCACACATACTTGTTCATCCGAGGAGTCAAACGCTGCTTCGTCCCAGCCTTCAAGCCAATCCACCTCCGCTTGTGCCAAATAGCGGATATGGCTGACGAAGTACAGCGTTCCTCCGTGATACTCTATCTCACAGTCCCTGTTGATGTATTCATAACCGGGATCCCGCACCAGACCGGACTTTTCCAGCTTCTGCGCCGCCGTGTAGGGCAGGCCGCCGTAGAACACCCCCCGCACGTCTACGTTCCGGTAGGCCTCCCCGTAGATGCCCCGGAGCACCGTCAGCGCCCCGAAGGCGAAGGCCAGGAGGGCCGCCAGGACAAGGCTCAGGAGGCTCCGCACGGGCACCCGGGTCAGTAGGCGGCAGAGATAACGCCCCTTCCAGCTCATTTTCGTCCCTCCTGTACCAGAGCCCAGATGCTCCGCCTTTGGATGAGCCGGATCCCGCCCCAGGCCAGCAGGGCAAGGAGGACGAGGAACCCCAGGGCTCCCAGGCACAGCAGGAGAGCTGAGGCCGCCGCCTCCCCTGCAAAGAGGAAGGCCGCCAGGGTGCCCAGGACAGCGGACACCGTCCCCAGCATGACCAGGGGGATGAAGAGACGGCCCGTGGCCTCTCCCCTGTTCATGCCCAGGGCCCGGAGAATGCCGTACTCACGTTTCTTCCGGGTGATGAAGAGCCAGATGGTGAGCACCAGGGCAAAGAGGGCCGCAGCCGCGAAGATGAACAGCTTCACCAGGGCCAGATCCCGGGCCTGGACGAGTTCCTTCCCCACCTGGGGCCAGCCCCCGTCGCTGAAGGTATAGGTCAGGCCAAGGTCCTCCACCCGGGGCAGGCACTGCTCCATAAAGGGAATGATATCCTCCGCGTCCCCCACCACGAAGCTGAGCTCCGCGGGCTTGGGGGTATAGGTCTCCCCGTTCACACAGTCCGGCAGGAAGGCGGCGGGAACGAAGATGGCGTTATTGCTGTAACACCAATAGAAATCCCGGTTCACGTGCTTGCCCTCGTTCAGATCCAGATAGGCCCCGACGATGGTGAAGGTCTGTGTCTTGAACCGGGTGGAATACCTCCCCCGGGTGGAGGCCACGGCCCCCAGCGGGGCATACTGCTCGCAGAGGTAGTTTCCCAGTTCCAGGGTCAGGGTATCCCCCACGGACAGGCCATAGGTCTCCAGGAAATCCGTGCTCACCACGCAGACCGGCTGCCCTGCGTCCTCCGGGCTGAGGAAGCGTCCCTCCATGCAGAGGATGCGTCCCTCTGTCACCCGGGGGATGGCGGCCATATCGTCCCCGTATACCATGTCAAAGGTGTGGAGGTCGTCCTCCGTCACCTGGATGAGTTCCCGCAGGGGGACGAACTCCCCGGTGCTCAGGTAGTTTTCCGGCAGGTCCGTCACGTCGGTGAAATAGGACCACCAGCCGATGCGGGTATCGTCCCCCACAATGAAATGGTCTTCGGTCCAGGGATTCACCCCCCGGAGGACGAATATATATCGACGCCCTGATTCCAGAACCTCCACATCCTCCAGGAATATCCCCAGGTCCAGGGTGTTGGCGGCGGCCCGGTTCATGTACCCCCCGCCGTCATACCGCATGGTGTAAGCGTCCCGAAAGTCCTCCGAGAGTACCGCCACGTCCACCTTGATCTCTGCTTTTCGTTCCAGTTGTTCCGGGTCCCCCGCCAAAAGCCGTACATCCGTCAGGGTCAGTGTCCTGCACGCGCCCAAATCGTACCACCGTATGCCCACCATATTTCTGGCGATGGTGTACTCTTCCGTCCCGGCCAGCGTTCCCTCCAGGATCAGGCGGGAGTTGTAGGCAAAGTAGTTCTGGTCCGTGTCCAGTCGCAGGTATTCCCCGGAGACCCCGGCGGTCATGTATCGCCGCTCCGCCCGGGAGACGAAGGGCAGGGCGGAAAGGGCTTCTACCGTCTCCGGGCTGAGGCTCCGGTGGTGGTATTCCTCATAGGTGAAGCGGTCCCAGGTGCGGCCCGGATTCGTCTCGTCCGTCAGGAGAAAGAAGGCATACCGGGCGTCCACCTGTTCCGCCACGCTCTCCTCTTCCACTGTCAGCACCCCCTGGTAGTGCGCCTTTGCCTCCGAATATTTCCTGGAGGTAGCGGCGTACTCCGAGAGGTTATACAGGAAGAGGAAAGCCGCAGCCGCCAGGAGCAGCAGGGTGAGGCCCGTTTTCAGGGGACTGCGGATCAGGCTTCGTATATGGATCATCATGGGACGTCGCTCCTTTCTCAGCGCAGCTTCTTTATCCCCCGCATTGCGGCGGCAGCCAGATCTCCCGCATTGGGAGACAGGGGTTTCCCCGGGGCGTAGCGGGCCAGGTTGTACTGCTCCGCCAAGGCCAGGTACTCTGCGCCCAGAGCCGTCCCCAATTCCTTGGGGGTCAGGGCGGGGCCTTGTTTTTTCCCCGCAGGGCTGTACTGTAGATGGAACCAGGCGTAGCGCACCCGGGCCCGGTCGTCCGGCAGGTCCTGCCACCGGCGCTTCCGTGGGGCTTTTGGCTTTGGCCTCAGTTTTTTCCGGGCGGCAAGCAGGAGGTCGTGCCAGTCCCGCAGCTTTTCCAATTCCTCCTCGTACAGTTCATCCTCAGCTGCCAGCCCGCGCCTTCGCCGCCTCTCCCGCACCCGGGAGATCATCTTCTTCATCTGCCCGGGGAGCAGCATAAGCACAGCGACAACGAAGACCATCGACAGGAGGATCACCGGAAGGAAGAACACCGCAATGATCGGGGACGGGTAATACGTCTCGTAACCTTCGTCCTCTTCCTCCGGCTCCGGCGTCTCTGGGGGCGTGGGCGTCGGGGGCGCCATGGCGCGTTTTCGGATATCGGCGGTAATGGTCTCGCAGGTCTTCTCCACCCAGGTGACGGAAACGTGCCAGAGCCGGTCAATGCCCCGCTCCGCTATGCCGATGGAGGCGAGGCCCAGGACCAGAACGAAGAAGAGGACAAGGATCACCGCATTTTTCCACCGTATGCCCCGAGGCCAGACCATGGGCTGCTCCCCGGGCATGTTGTGCAGGCCCTCCTGCAAGCCCTGCTCATGCATGAACAGGAGATAGCACAGCAGGACGAACAGAGCGCAGAGTCCGGCGAGCGTCGTATCAGCGCCCCGGCGGTCCAGGCGAATGGCGGAGACGAGGCAGAGGCCGAAGGCGGGGATACTCATGGGGACGGCCCGCTCCGGCCGCCACAGCTGCCCCAGGAGGAGAGCAGCCGCGGTTATGCCCAGGCTGACATACGCATTCAGGCCCAGGCCCTCCAACAGGAAATCCAGCACCGCCAGAGCCAGGGCAATGACCGGGGCGACCCTGATGATCCGTTTCATTCCTTTGCCTGGAGCAGGGACAGCAGGTCCTTACCGGTGCTGACCCAGGCAAAAATGATACTGCCGATGAGACAGGCGGCCAGGTGGAGACCGGGGTAAGTCAATTCCCACCCGGCTCCCAGGAAAAAGGCTGCCGCCGCGCCCAGGATCAGGCCCAGGATACACAGGAGGACCTGTTCCCCGGTAAGCATGGCGCAGACTCGTTTCCGGCTCATGCCCAGGACACGAAGGATGGCGGTTTCCCGGCTGTTCTGCAGCACCATAAGGCCGGGGAGGACGCCGCCCAGCAAAAGGGCCACCCCAACCGCAATGGGGTACAGCGTATTCAACAGATTCGCCATGCGATGAACCCGGTCCGCCTCCGCCGTATCCAGATACAGGGAGGGATTGCCCTGTTCCCTGGCTGTCTCCGTCAGGAAATACTCCCGGAAGGCCTGGATATCCTCGTAGTCCCGAAGGGTATATAGGGCATATTCCACCTTCAAGTCCGGGAATGCTTCTGAATAGACTCCCATGCCGTGGATGGGAAGCCAGAGGCGGGAGGGAAAGTTTTCATTGGGGATCAGACCTACCACGGTGGTGGGCGACCGATGATCCTTGTAGATCTCCAGCAGTTCCTCCATGCTCGCATCGGGATGACCCTGTCTCAGGGCATTCAGATAGGTATCCGCAGAGATTCGGATCCGGTCGCCGGGATTGATCTCCAGCTCCTCCGCCAGGGCTTCCGTGATCAGGCAAACCTTTCCCGTGGCCGTCTGAAAACGCTCCCAGTTCCAGTCCTCCAGCCACTCCGCCTCCGCACCGGCGTTCACGGTATAATCCGAGGAAAAACAGAGGATGCAGCTGTGCAGAGAATCATCCGAAAGCATGAACTCGGCTCCCTGCCGGAGATACTCCAGGTAGGTGTACTTGACCTCTTCAGCGCCTCCCAGTTTCTCCGCCCGGTAAACGGTCAGGCCGCCGCTTACCACCCCCTTCACCTCCACGCTGTGACAGAGGGCGTCGTAGTGCCGCCGCAGGGCGTCAAGCCTTCCAACCGCCGCAGCCAGCAGAAGAGCCAGCAAGATCGCCAAGAGCGATTTGACCAGGGCTCTGCGGGCATGCCGCAGGGTATACCCAAGGGAGGCGTTCATTTCTTCACCCCCGCATGGATCAGGAGCAGCGGCGAAATTCTGCCCATGCGTCTTACCAGGATCAGGGCAGCCAGCATAGTGAGGATCGGGAGGATCAGCACGCTCAAGACCGGCGTCAGGGTGACGGTCCCGCTCCGACCGTACCAAAGGAGGGCCGCCGCCGTTCCGGGGATCACCGCCGCCAGGGTCAGGCACAGCAGCGGAACAAGCAGGCTGCGGCCGCTATGACTCCGGTCCATGCCCATGGCCCGAAGGATGGCGTAATCCCGGCTGCGGCGGGCAACGAAGAGGTACACGGTAAGGGCGATGACCAGCAGGGTCGCCGCGCCGAAGGCCAGGAGCTTATACAGGGAGGTCTGGCTCACCTGCTTCAGCTCCTCCTCCATCTGGGGCCAGCCCCGGTCGTTCCAGTAGGTGATCCAGCCCTCCGCCTCCAGTTTCGGAAGCTCATTCTCCACAAAGTCGTTCATGGCGTCCGCGTCGATGAGCAAAGTCACGTCCCCGGGGGAATGCTCGCTCCGCTTCGCCCCCTCCGGCAGGAAGGTCTGGGGAACGAAGACCGTGGCATCGGAATAGGCCCAGATGTAGTCCTCCGCGAGGTAATTGCCCTGGTTCACGTCCCGCCAGGTGCCGATGATGGTAAATTCTTGTTCCGTCCAGTTCTTCGCGTAACGCCCCCGGGTGGAGGCCACGGCCCCCAGGCTCACATGCTGCTCCATGGGGTAGTCCCCCAGCTTCAGCCGCAGGGTATCACCCAAACTGAGGCCGTTTGCGTAGGCAAAGTCCGCATTCACCACACACACGGCCTTTCCCGCGTCCTCCGGCTCCAGAAAGCGCCCCTCTGCGGGGACGAACCGCAGATCCGCCGCCCGTCGGATGACGGACATATCCCCGGCGTATACCACGTCCAGAGTGTGCCAGTCGTCCGTTGTGATCTGCATTAGCTCCCGGAGCGGGGCAAAGTCCTCCCCTTCCAGGTAGTTTTCCGGCAGATCGGTGACGTCGGTGAAGTAGGGCCACCAATTCAAAAGAGTGTCGTCCGCAAGGACGTATCTGGGGAATTCTGCATCATGGTAGCTCAGATCAACTCTGACCGCAAAAACATATCTTCTTCCGGGTTCAAGCTGGGTCATATCGTCAGGATACAATCGATTTTGGAATAGAAACACGAAGTTCCCATACCCCCAAATACCCATTTGCCCTCGAGTGCTCTCCGGGAAGGCAAATGCCATCAGCTCGTCGCCGTTATTCATGTGCAGAGGAAGGACCTCCGGCTCTCCGCCGATAACTTGAATATCCTCCAGGGTCAAGATGCGGCTGGTTTCTGGATCACAGTTTTCCCCCATTACCGCAACGACCGTCCAGGATAGATCTTCACCCTGCAATTTCTTGATCTCTGATACCGTAGCTTCCAGGATCAAGCGGAATTCATAGGGATAGTCAGTTTGTACAGCCCGATAGTCGTAATCTGTAGTCCTTAGGTATTCTGAAACGCCAGCCGTCATCACCCGCACTTCAACGTCGGCTACGCCGGGAATGGTGCAGAGATCCTCTAATTCCATGTCGGTTATAGGTTGAGCATGGTAAAGGTCCGGGCTGAATCTTCCGATCCCCGTACCCGGCCCGGTAGGATCCGTCATCAAGAAGATGCCGGTTCCGGTGTTCATACCCGGCGCACTGGGATCCAGGCCTGGGGCGTGCTCAAGATTGAGAGTCCCTTTCATCCGCTCCTTGGCCTCCTCCAGCCCCTTACGGGTGGAGAGGTAGTCCGTGAGGCTCAGGGTAAACTGGAAGGCCGCCGCCAGGAGCAGCACCCAGGTCACGATGGTCCGTACCGGACTTCGAAACAGGGTCTTGATCCACAGGGAGGATTTCATGTTTCAAACGCATCCTTTCTTTATGGATATTTAACTTAGCTTCCGATAAATGGGCGCAGTTCACCGCGGATGCAGCGGGTATTCTGCTGCTGCATCCATTCTGCGATATTCAGGTGCTGTCTATCTCCAGGCTCCCTCTCCGAGGGAGCTGGATCCGGCGCGAAGCGGCGAAGACTGAGGGAGTTTCCGACAAACCGCTCTTATGGTTCAAGCTGCTTTTCGCCGAACTCCCCCACCGGCTTCGCCGGAGCCCCCTCGGAGAGGGGGCATGAAACTATGATCTCAACCCGGCGTCCCGCACAGCACCGCGTTCACCGCGCCGGAGTACGTTTCCCAGGCCTCGGTCCGTTCCCGGAGCTTTTCTCCGCCCTTCCGGGTGAGGCGGTAATACCGACGCACCCGGCCTTCCTTCTTTTCCTCATAGGCGGAAACGGAGCCCTCCTTTTCCAGCCGATGCAGCAGGGGGTACAGGGTCCCCTCCTTCAGCTGAAAAACCTCGTTGGAGCGGCCGGCCAGCTCCGTCACCATCTCATAGCCGTACATATCCCGCTCCGCCAGAAGGTGCAGGATGAGCATATCCATTCCGCCGGGTTCCTGTTCACGCGCCATTTTCCTCGCTCCTTTCCGCGTTTTCTTCTTCGATCATGCTGAATCGCAGACAGCTCACTTCGTTTCCGTCCGCGTCATAAAACACCGCTTCCGCCTCAGCCTCCGCTCCCTGGCTGCTGCGTCCGCTGCACAGGGCGTCAAACAGCTCCTGCGTGGCGTTGTTTCCGCCGAAGCGCTCCATGCGGAAGGACAGATAATAGGGATTCGTGCGCTCGGCTTTGGCCGTCCAGTTGCGGGTATAGTCCCCCAACCGGCTCTGGATCGTCAGACTGCCCCGGGTGACCTGCGGATCCGGATTCTTTACCAGCACATAGAACCGGTATGCGGTGACGATTTTATTCTCCCGATTCGCGTTCAGGTCCACAAACATCCCGGTGCAGCAGCCCCAGTCGAAATCCGGCTGCGCCTGCCAGAGGGGAATGCCGTCCTGATAGCGATGCTTCCACTGCTTTTTATTGTTGTCATCCTCGGAAAGAAAATAGTACACCGCCAGCTCTCCATCCCGCCAGGTGACCACGTTGGCCGCGTTGAAGCGGGCTTCATACACCTCCACCAGCTCCCCCGGGGAAAGGAGCATCTTTCGCTCCATGCGTCGGAGCACCTCCTCCGGAGATCCGTGGGGGATCCCCCTGCCCAGACGGATGAACCAAATGAGGAGGAGCAGCAGGAGAACGCAGACCAGGGAGCCAACGGGACGGGAGAAACGCCAGAAATGCCGTCTCATCCGATCCCCTCCTTCAGCCGCACCGTAAGCCAGGCCGGGCCCTCCGGCCCCGGCAGGGTGAGCACGGCCCAGTCAGCCCCGGGCTCCATGTCCTTCACTCCCAGCAGAATGCGCGTGTTGAACACCAGTTCCTTCTGAGATAGCAGTTTCACGGAGTACACCCTTCCCCGGCTGTCCTGCAGTTCCTGATCCCACAGGGCGGAATAAAAAGGCCCTCCCAGCAGGGGATCCAGAGTGGTGGCCCGCAGCTCCAGCAGAAGCCAGGACTGCCCGCTCTCGTCCGCAGCATAAGCGGCCCTGCACAGGCGGAAGGTATAGTCTCCGCAGTGAGCCTTCCCGTTTTGAGATATCCACTGCTCCGGGGTCATCCCGGCCTGCGCCGACAGCGGAACGAGGTACTGCCCCAGCTTGAGGAAACCGCTCATGTGGAAGAGCACGCCCCAGACAGCGACGGCAAACAGCAGAAGGCGCAGGATGAGAAAGGTATAACCCCAGAAGGGGCGGTGGATGGCGGCAAGATCCCTGCGGACCTCCACCGGGTCCCCCATGACGGCGCAGGCCTTTTCGTCCGCTTCCCGCTCGGTGCAGCCCGCCTTCAGGAAGTCCCGGTTCCGCTGCATGACGTGGGCGTACAGCTCCTTCTCCACCCTTCTCCGGTCCGGCGGGTACTTGATGCCCCCCACCGCCTCCCGCAGCCAGGCCATGCTCCGGTTGGTGTTCATCCTTTCACCTCCTATGCCTTGTATTTCTAGGCTTACTATACTTTGTTATACGATGCTTGTCAAGGGGGATTTTCTGTGTTATATTCCCACGGAAGGAGGCTGAGATATGGAAGGACTGCATATCGTGCCCGTCCCGGAGGGATCCCTTCTCCGGCAGGCGGCGGAGGTCCATGCCGTCGCCTGGCAGGATTCTCACCGCTCCTTCTGCCTGCCGGATTTCGTGGCGGCCCATACGCCGGAGCGGCAGTACGGCTATCTCCGGGACAAGGCGGAGGCGGGCAGCCGGATCTTTCTGCTGCTCCGGGAGGAGACTCCCGTAGGCGTGGTCACGGTGACCGGCAGCGTCATCGCGGACCTGTATGTTCTGCCGGAGGCGCAGAATCGGGGATACGGGACATATCTTCTCCGGCATGCCGTCGAACAATGCGAAGGCTCCCCCACCCTCTGGATCCTGGAGAACAACACCGGAGCGGAGCGGCTGTACCGGCGAAATGGGTTCGTGCCCACCGGGCGGGTCAAGGAGCACCCCGGCGGTTTCGCCGAAAGGGAGTTCATCCATCCATAGCAAGAATCTGCGCCCGGGAGAAAAATTCTTCCCGGGCGCTTCCCTTTTCTTTCGTTCTCTGCTACAATAAATCATTCAAATTCACAGATACCGGAGATGATCCCATGAAAACCTTTATCCCCCAAGGCTATGAGAGCCTTCTTTCCATTTACGATACCCAAAAAGCCATCTCCCTGCTGAAGCGTCTGTTCGAGGACCGGCTGGGAGCCCTACTGAATCTCTACCGGGTCTCCGCCCCCCTGTTCGTGGCGGAGGACTCCGGCTTGAACGACAACCTCAACGGGGTGGAGCGCCCCGTCTCCTTCGATATCCTCCGGTCCGACATCCGGGCGGAGGTGGTCCAGTCCCTGGCCAAGTGGAAGCGCTATGCCCTGAAGCGGTATGATTTTCACCCCGGCAAGGGGCTGTATACGGACATGAACGCGATCCGCCGGGACGAGGACGAGCTGGATAATCTCCACTCCGTCTACGTGGACCAGTGGGACTGGGAGAAGGTCATCACCCGGGAGGACCGGAAGCTCAGCTATCTGCAGGATACCGTCCGGAATATCGTCACCGCCATCTGCGACACCCAGGACACCATGCAGGCCATCTACCCGCAGCTCCAGTCCCTGGGCAAGCTGCGGCGGGAGGTGAGCTTCGTCACCGCCCTGGAGCTGGAGGAGCGCTGGCCGGACAAGCCCCCCAAGGAACGGGAGGACGCCTACCTGCGGGAGAACGGCACCGCCTTCATCCAGGGCATCGGCGGAGCCCTCCGCTCCGGCAAGCCCCACGATGGCCGGGCCCCGGACTACGACGACTGGGATCTGAACGGAGACATCCTGGTGTGGAACGAGCTCCTGGGCCGGGCCATGGAGCTGAGCAGCATGGGGATCCGGGTGGATCCGGTCTCTCTGGATAAGCAGCTCACCCTGGCGGGGTGCGACGACCGCAGGACCCTCCCCTACCACAAGATGCTCCTGGCCGGGGAGCTTCCCCTCACCATCGGCGGCGGCATCGGCCAGAGCCGCCTGAGCATGCTGCTCCTGGGCAAGGCGCACATCGGCGAGGTCCAGGCCTCCATCTGGGATGAGGAAACCATGCGGATCTGCAGGGACGCGGGAGTCATGCTGCTGTAAACCAAATCGCACAGAAAAACGCCGGAAGGGATCACTCCCTTCCGGCGCCGTTTTCTATGCCTCGCAGAGTTCGCGCCCGGAGGCGCGAATTAATTTGGATCATTTTTGCCCGGAATTCACTTCCGGACAAAAACCTGCTCGCGGAGCGGACTGTGCGAGCAAAGCGAGTGCGGGGAGCGGAGCGCAGCCTTCTCAAATCGGAGCCCAGCGCAGCGGGTCCGATTTGAAGCAGTTTATCCGCCCAGGTAGGCTTTTTTCACCTGGTCGCTCTGGGCCAGCTCCGCACCGGTGCCCTGGAGGGTGATCTTCCCGGTCTCCATCACGTAGGCCCGGTCCGCCACGGACAGCGCCATCTGCGCGTTCTGCTCCACCAGAAGAATGGTGGTGCCCTCCTCATGGAGCTGACGGATGATCGTGAACACCTGCTCCACCAGGATGGGAGCCAGGCCCATGCTGGGCTCGTCCAGCATCATCAGCTTCGGATGGCTCATGAGGGCCCTGCCCATGGCCAGCATCTGCTGTTCGCCGCCGGACAGGGTCCCGGCGATCTGCTTCTTCCGCTCCAGGAGTCTGGGGAACAGGGCGTAGACCCGTTCCAGGTCCTTTTCCACCCCGCCGGAGCGGGTGAAGGCGCCCATTTCCAGATTCTCCTGCACCGTCATCTGCAGGAAGATGCGCCGCCCCTCCGGTACCTGGGCGATACCCCGCTCCACGATCTTGTGGGAGGGCACGTGGGCGATGCTCTGGCCGCAGAAGAGGATGTCTCCGGTTTTGGAACGCAGGAGCCCGGAGATGGTCTGAAGAGTGGTGGACTTCCCCGCCCCGTTGGCGCCGATGAGGGTGACGATCTCCCCCTCGTTCACGGTAAGGGATACGTCCTTGATGGCGTGGATGGCCCCATAGTAGACGTTGATGCCCTGAACGCTCAGGATCTCCTCCATGCTCACGTCTCCTTTTTCTTGCCCAGGTAGGCTTCGATGACCGTGGGATCGGACTGGATATCCGCCGGCGTTCCCTTGGCGATCACCTTGCCGAAATTCAGCACGCAGATACCCTCGCAGATGCCCATGACCAGGCTCATGTCATGTTCGATCAGGAGAATGGCGATATTGAAGGTATCCCGGATCTTTACGATATTCTCCATGAGCTCCGAGGTCTCCGAGGGATTCATGCCCGCGGCGGGCTCATCCAGGAGCAGAAGGCTGGGATTGGTGGCCAGAGCCCGGACGATCTCCAGCCGGCGCTGAGCGCCGTAAGGCAGAGAACCGGCTTTGGCTCCGGCGATATCCTGCATATCAAAGAGGCTCAGCAGCTCCAGGGCCCGGTCATGGGCGATCCGCTCCTGTTTCCAGTAGGACGGGAGCCGGAGGATCCCGCTGAACATGCCGTAGCGGATGGAATTGTGCATGCCCAGTTTGACGT
>CAMZIY010000026.1 GCA_947307365.1 uncultured Clostridia bacterium | reverse complement strand
GGGCTTAACCTACAAGTTCGCAAGAACAGCAGGCTCAAGTCTTCCTTGTCCCCCCCTCTGTTCAGTTTTGAGTGTGCAGAGCACCGCAAGGCGCACAACACCTCGAAGTCAGTACCAATAACGATGAGGGTCCACCCGTTCCCATTCCGAACACGGAAGTTAAGCTCATCAGTGGCGACGATACTTGGCTGGCGACGGCCCGGGAAAATAGCACGGCGCTGACACAAAGACGGCAGCTGCAGAAATGCAGCTGCTGTTTTTTTGCCCCGTCGCCAGCCAAGTCAGGCGAACGGAACCAAGCAGAAAAAGCGGAAACTCCCGCAGCTCAAATCGAATCGGAGATTCGATTTGAAGAGGAGGAGCGATCGAGCGCACGCAAGCTTTCGGCGGCGGGCAATACCCGGCGGCGGAAGCGCAGCCCGCGAGATCCGCGACGACGACAGCACGGCGCTGACACAAAGAAGCAGCTGCGAAAACGCGGCTGCTTCATTTTTACAGATTGCCCTTTACAAACGATAGTTCGTATGTTAATATGGCCGCCCTGTTTTACCATAGAATGAAAAAAGGGGTGTGCAAAATGGCCTGGTATGATGGAGCGGTGGTCAGATTCTATGACCATGCGGATGACACGCTGCTGAAATTCGCGGTCATCATTGCTCGGACAGAGGGGAAATGGGTGTTCTGCAAGCATAGAGAGCGGGATGCCTACGAGCTCCCCGGAGGGCACAGAGAAGCGGGGGAGACGGTCATGGAGGCGGCAAAGCGGGAGCTCTATGAGGAGACAGGCGCGCTGACCTACAGCTTAATGCCCGTCTGCGTTTATTCCGTCTCCGCTCCAGGTAACTTCAACGGGGAAGAATCCTTCGGGATGCTCTTTTATGCGGAGATCACGAAGTTCGAAAACGAGCTTCACAGCGAGATCGAGAGCATTATCATCACTGATCGGCTTGTGGACAACTGGGCCTATCCGCCTATCCATCCGAAATTGATCGATGAAGCCCGGCGTAGGGGGTTCATCAAACACGATTGAAAAGCAGCCTATACCGAAAACCCCATCTCCCGCAGATACGCCACCGACCGCTCCAGGGCTGCGGCTGTCTTCGTTTCCAGGACGCATCTGGCGTTCAGCTGTTCCGCCAGGCGAAGACGCTCCGCCAAGTCGATTTCCCCGTCCCCAAGAGCGAGGTGACTTCTTGCCGGGTGCTCAGTGCCATCGTGTACATGGAAATGGCATAGAGCGCTCTGGTGCGCCAGGATGAAAGGCGCGTCCCGTTCCCCGGCGGCCTTGGAATGCCCGATATCCCAGGTCAGGCCGAAGCAGGAGCTTTTGAGAAGGGATTCTAAGGCTTCCCGCTCATACTCCGTAAAGCCGTCTGTGTTTTCAATGACGATTCTTAAATCCGCGCCGCCGATCCAATCCTCGCATTTTTGCCGGAAAACCGAAAAAGCTTTCCGATATGCGTCAAAATCCCGCGCATACATCCATACCAGCCTGTCCGGCAGCGTGATATGAACGCCATGATTCATATGCATATTCAGCGTGAGCGGCTGGCTGCCGTCCCCAAAGCTGTCTCGCAGGCGGAGCATTCTCTTTGCCGCCTGAATTGTGCGGCGAACGGTTTCCAGATAAGCCTCAGAGACCAGCGGATTGAAATCCGCGATGTCAAGGCTTTCAACAAAATGGACGGTAAAATAGATTCCCGCTTTTTCCGCTGCTGAAATCAGTTCTTCCCGTTCAAGACAAGCTGTCTGGTATTCGGGAAAATTCATGTTCAGCTCAAT
Source organism: uncultured Clostridia bacterium (assembly GCA_947307365.1). GTDB lineage: Bacteria > Bacillota > Clostridia > Oscillospirales > Oscillospiraceae > UBA1774. Next base: position 21,836 of record CAMZIY010000026.1, on the reverse strand, counting down.
AAACTTGAGCTGCAGGCGGCTGCAAAGAGCGATATTATCTTCTATTGTCCTGTTTTCCGCCAATGTGGGCATACCGAACTGCATGAATGACACCCCCTGACCGGACGACTTGAGGAAAGAATACTAGACCGGACTGCCTGTGTCAATGCAAACTTCGGCCGCCCCCAAAACACGCGAAATAATCCATTCTCCGCCATTGAAATGGCGGGGAAAACCGTATATAATACTATAATACCAATAACTGTGCAGAAGCGAACAGAGGAAGACCATGCGAGATAACATCAGCATCCACGGCGCGCGTACCAACAACCTGAAAAACATCGACCTGGAGATCCCCAGAGATAAACTGGTGGTCTTTACCGGTCTGTCCGGAAGCGGAAAATCTTCTCTGGCCTTCGATACGATATTTGCCGAAGGTCAGCGGCGTTATGTGGAATCCCTCTCCTCCTATGCCCGTCAGTTTCTGGGGCAGATGGACAAGCCGGACGTGGATTACATCGACGGCCTTTCTCCCGCCATTTCCATCGACCAGAAGACCACATCCCGGAACCCCCGTTCCACCGTGGGCACCGTCACGGAGATCTATGACTATCTCCGCCTGCTCTGGTCCCGGGTGGGCATTCCCCATTGTCCGAAATGCGGCAAGGAGATCCGCCAGCAGACCATAGACCAGATCGTGGACCAGCTCCTGCAGCTGCCGGAAGGCACCCGCATCCAGGTCATGGCACCCATCGTTCGGGGACGGAAGGGCGAGTATGCCAAGGAATTCGAGGACGCCCGGAAGAGCGGCTACGTCCGCTGCCGGGTGGACGGCATCCAGTACGACCTTTCGGAAGAGATCAAACTGAACAAGAACAAAAAGCATAATATCGAGATCGTGGTGGACCGGCTGGTGATCCGGGAGGATATCGGCCGCCGCCTGACGGATTCCGTGGAGACCGCCTCCGGGCTCACCGGGGGAATCGTCCTGGTAAACCTGCCGGATGAAGGCCGGGATCTGAGCTTTTCCCAGAACTATGCCTGCGAGGACTGCGGGATCAGCATCGAAGACATGCCGCCCCGCATGTTCTCCTTCAATAACCCCTACGGCGCCTGTCCGGAGTGCGACGGCCTGGGTACCCGGCTCCGGGTGGATCCGGACCGGATCATCCCCAATACCGCCCTCTCCATCGCCGACGGGGCCATCCTCGCCCCGGGCTGGGGCAATGCCAAGAGCGACGGAATCGCCCGGATGTATTTTGAATCCCTGGGGCGGAAATACCGCTTCAAGCTCACGACTCCCGTGTGCGATATGTCTCAGGAAGCCCTGAACGCCATCCTCTACGGGACGGACGGAGAAAAACTGGAGCTCCGGTACGAGCGGGAACGGGGCGTAGGCACCTTCTATCAGCCCTTTGAAGGGATCGTAAACAATCTGAAACGCAGATATCAGGAGACCCAGAGCAGCTCCATGCGTGCGGAGCTGGAGGAATACATGTCCGAGTATGCCTGCCCGGTCTGCGGCGGAAAACGGCTGAAGGATACCGCCCTGGCGGTCACCGTGGGGGGCATCAGCATCGCGGATTTCACGGAGAAGTCCGTCACCGAAGCCCTGGCTTTTCTGGATACCCTCCGGCTGGAAGGACAGGACGCCATGATCGCGGACCGGATCCTGAAGGAGATCCGGGCACGGCTGGGGTTCCTTCGGAACGTGGGACTGGACTATCTCACCCTCTCCCGCCAGGCCGGGACCCTCTCCGGCGGGGAGAGCCAGCGCATCCGCCTGGCCACCCAGATCGGCAGCTACCTCATGGGGGTCCTGTATATCCTGGATGAGCCCAGCATCGGCCTGCACCAGCGGGACAATGCCAAACTTCTGGAAACTTTGAAGCGGCTCCGGGATCTGGGGAACACCCTCATCGTGGTGGAACACGATGAGGAGACCATGCGGGCGGCGGACTATATCGTGGATATCGGCCCGGGAGCCGGGAATTTCGGCGGGGAAGTGCTGTGCGCCGGGAGCCTGGAAGACGTGATCGCCTGCGAAAAGTCTGTTACCGGACAGTATCTCAGCGGGAAGAAAAAGATCCCCGTGCCTGCCGCCCGAAGGCCCGGAAACGGCCATTGGCTGGAGATCCTGGGAGCGCAGGAGAACAATCTGAAGGATATCGACGTGCGCATTCCCCTGGGCGCCTTCACCTGCGTCACCGGGGTGAGCGGCAGCGGAAAATCCTCCCTGGTGAACCAGATCCTTTACCGGGCTCTGGCGGCGAAGCTGAACCGGGTACGCTGCCGTCCCGGGAAGTACCGGGAGATCCGGGGGATCGAATACCTGGATAAGATCATCAGCATCGATCAGGCCCCCATCGGGCGGACGCCCCGGTCCAATCCCGCCACCTATACCGGCCTGTTCAACGATATCCGGGAGCTGTTTGCGGACACGCCGGACGCCCGGAGCCGGGGCTACGGGGCAGGACGTTTCTCCTTCAACGTAAGAGGGGGGCGCTGCGAAGCCTGCAGCGGCGACGGCGTGCTGAAGATCGAAATGCACTTTCTGCCGGATATCTACGTTCCCTGCGAGGTGTGCAAGGGCCGCCGGTACAACCGGGAGACCCTGGAGGTCCGCTTTAAGGGGAAGAATATCTACGAAGTCCTGGAAATGAAGGTGGACGAAGCCCTTCGTTTCTTCGAAAACCAGCCCAAGATCCAGCCCAAGATCCAGGCGCTTTGGGACGTGGGCCTGGATTATGTAAAGCTGGGGCAATCCTCCACCACCCTGTCAGGCGGGGAAGCCCAGCGGGTAAAGCTGGCTTCCGAACTGCTTCGTCCCTCCACCGGAAAAACCATCTACGTGCTGGATGAGCCCACCACCGGTCTGCACATGGCGGACGTGCAAAAGCTGATGGACGTACTGAACCGCCTGGTGGACGCGGGGAACACCGTGATCGTCATTGAGCACAATCTGGACGTGATCAAATCTGCAGACTATCTCATCGACCTGGGTCCCGAAGGGGGCGATAAGGGCGGTACGCTGGTCTGCTCGGGCACCCCGGAGGAGGTCGCCGCCTTCCCCGAAAGCTATACGGGGCAGTATCTTCGCCCGGTGCTGGCATGAGCGGCGCCAGGGGCAAGACCGGGCCGGAGGGCAGACCCGGGGAACAAACAGTCATTTCCGGAAGCATCGAGTCCGTCATCTATACCAATGAGGAAAACGGCTATACGGTTTTCCGCCTGTCCCTGCAGGAAGGCGGGATCGTCACCGTAGTGGGTACGCTGCCCTATGCCGCCCCGGGAGAGGAGCTTACGGCGGAGGGACAGTGGATGGCCCATCAGGTCCACGGGACCCAGTTCCGGGCGGACCATGTGGAGCGGCTCCTGCCGGCTTCCCTGGCAGGGATCGTACAGTACCTTTCCTCCGGCATCATCAAGGGCGTCGGTCCGGCCACAGCCCGGAACATCGTGGAAGCCTTCGGGGAGGACGCTCTGCGGATCATGGAGGAAAGCCCCGAACGGCTGGCGGAGATCAAAGGCATCCCGGCAAAACGGGCGGAGGAGATCGGCGCGGCTTTCCGGAAACAGGCAGCTCTCCGGAGACTGCTGGAATTCTTCGCCGGAAATGATATCCGCCTGAGCATCGGCATCCGGATGTACCGCAGCTACGGAGACGACGCCATGAGCGTGCTGTACGCCAACCCCTACATCCTCTGCGACGAGTATTTCGGCGCGACCTTTGCCGAGTCAGACCGCCTGGCCCTGAAGCTGGGCTTCGAGGGGGACTGTTCCGAACGGGTGGAGGCGGCGGTGCTGTTCGAGCTGCATCATAATGCGGGCAACGGTCATTGCTTCATTCCGGAGGAAAAGCTGGTGGGAGCGGTCAACCAGCTCATCGGCGTGCCGGAGGAGCAGGTCCGGGAGGCCGTCGACCGGCTGACGGAGAGCGGAGAAACCGTCTGCGAGGATATTGCCGGTCAGCATGCCGTATACCTGACCCGCCTCTGGCGTGCGGAGAGGGAGATCGCATCCCGGCTGCTGGGAATGTCCCGCATGGACCCCGGCCGGCTGAATACGGCGGAACGCTGCCTGGAACAGGCGGAGCGGGAGCTGGGCGTGGAGCTGGCGGAAAACCAGCGCCGTGCCGTGCGGGAGGCCGTGCAGCACAGGGTGTTTCTGCTCACCGGCGGTCCCGGTACCGGCAAGACCACCACCATCCGCGCCATCCTGCGGAGCTTTGACGCCATGGGGCTGGATACGGCCCTGGCCGCGCCCACGGGGCGGGCGGCGAAGCGGATGCAGGAGCTGTGCGGGCGGGAGGCCAGCACCATCCACCGGCTGCTGGAAACGGGCTACGATCCGGAGCTGGGCTTCCAGGTCTTCAAACGGGATGAGAACGATCCCCTTCGTGCGGATGCGGTGATCCTGGACGAGACCTCCATGGTAGACGTTATCCTGCTCCAGGCTCTGCTTCGGGCCATGAAGCCGGACTGCCGTCTGGTGCTGGTGGGAGATGGGGATCAGCTGCCCAGCGTCGGCCCGGGAAACTTGCTCCGGGACCTGCTTCGGAGCGGGGTCCTGCCCGCCGTACGTCTGGAGGAGGTTTTCCGCCAGGCTTCCGAGAGCCGGATCATCCGGAACGCACACATGATCGATAAGGGCGACCTGCCGGATCTGCGGGAAAACCGGGGAGACTTTTTCTTCCTCCGTCGGAAGAGCGGGGAAGCGGCCGTGGAGACCATCCTGGAGCTCTGCGCCTCCCGTCTGCCGGAGAAAATGGGTATCCCCCGGGAGGAGATCCAGGTCCTGAGCCCCTCCCGGAAGAACATAACCGGAACCAACTCCCTGAACAAAGCCCTGCAGGAAGCCCTGAATCCCCAGGATGGGGAAAAGGCGGAGAAAAACTTCGGCCAGTTCCTGTTCCGCTGCGGGGATCGGGTGATGCAGGTGCGGAACAACTACGATCTCATCTGGCGGAAGACCAACGGCATGACCGGCACCGGCGTATTCAACGGGGACGTGGGACGCATCACCCAGGTGAACATCCCGGATCAGACCCTGACGGTGGAATTCGAGGACCGGAGCGTACTGTACACCTTCGATCTGCTGGGAGAACTGGAGCCGGCTTACGCCATGACCGTACACAAGTCCCAGGGCAGCGAGTACAGCGCGGTGATCCTGGCGCTGGGGCAGTGCGCCCCCAGTCTGCTGACCCGGGCGGTGCTGTACACCGCCGTGACCCGGGCCAGGAATCTGCTCATCGTGGTGGGGGATGAGGACGTCTTTTCCGCCATGGTGGAGAACAACCGGACCCAGAAGAGGTACAGCGGTCTGAAGACCCGCCTCTGTGCGGCGGAGACGTAATGCGCAGACTGATCCGACTTTTGTACCCGCCCAAGTGCCCCTTCTGCGAAAGACTGCTGCAGGGGGAGGAGACCCTCATCTGCGCAGAATGCCGAAGGGAACTGCCCTATGCCGGGGCGGCGGGGAAGCGCAGCGGCCGTTTTTTCAGCGTCTGCGTGTCGCCCCTGCTGTATCGGGACAAGGCCCGGGAGGCCCTGCTGCGGTTCAAGTTCGGTTCCCGTTCCGGCTCGGCGGCCGCCTTTGCCGACCTGATGGCGGAGCGGGTGGAACGGGATCTGGCAGGGAAGTACGACCTGATCACCTGGGTGCCGGTGAGCCTGCTGCGGCTGCGCCGCAGAGGATATTCCCAGAGCCGTATCCTGGCGAAGGAAACGGCCCGCCTGCTGGGCGCGGAAACCGCCGCCCTGCTGCGGAAGCGCAGGGATCGGCCGCCCCAGTCCCGCCTGACCGGCGCGGCTGCCAGAGCCGCCAACGTAAGCGGCGCATTTGCCGCGATCCATCCGGAACGCTTCCTGGGGAAGCGCGTTTTGCTGATCGACGATGTGGTCACCACAGGGGCGACCCTGTCGGAATGTGCCAGGGTCCTGCTGACCGAGGGCGCCTCCGGCGTGGTATGCGCCACCCTGTGCTGCCGGCCGCACAGACCATAGAGAAGAGGTACACCCAATGCTGTTTGGGAAAGATATCGGGATCGACCTGGGCACCTCCACGGTGCGGATATGCATACGGGACAAGGGCATCGTGCTCCGGGAACCGGCGGTGATCGCCGTGGACCGGGTCAGCGGCCGCGTGCTCAGCGTTGGTGCGGAGGCGCAGAAGATGCTGGGCCGTACCCCTGTGAACCTGGCGGCCATTCGCCCCATGCGGGACGGGGTCGTTTCGGATTTTGAAATGGCGGAGCGGCTGCTCCGTGAGTTGCTGCGGAAGGTGAGCGGCTTCAGCCTGCTGAAGCCAAGACTTCTCATCAGCGTGCCCAGCGGCATCACCGAGGTGGAGGAGAGGGCTGTAATGGAAGCGGCCCTCCAGGCCGGCGCCAGGCGGGTCTTCCTGCTGGAGGAGCCTGTGGCTGCTGCCCTGGGGGCGGGGCTGAGCATCAGCGAGCCCAAGGGGAAAATGGTCATCGATATCGGCGGCGGGGCTACGGATATTGCCGTGCTCTCCCTCTCCGGTGTGGTGGAGTCCGCATCGATCCGCCTGGCCGGCGACCGGTTCAACGAAGCCCTGATCCGCTATGTGCGCCGGAAGCACAATATCCTCATCGGCGATCGGACCGCCGAGGAACTGAAGCTCCAGCTGGGCTGCGTCTATCCCGGACAGGAATCCCGGAGCCTGGAGGTGAAGGGACGCTGCCTCCTCACCGGCCTGCCCAAGCTCTTCCCCATCCATACGGAGGAGATGCTGGAGGCCTTCGACGAGAGCTGCGAGGGCATCCTGGACGCCATCCGGGACGTGCTGGAGCGTACCCCGCCGGAGCTGGTCTCGGATATATCCGAGACGGGCATCACCCTCACCGGCGGCGGCAGTCAGATCTGGGGCATGGATAAGCTCATCGAGTCCAGGACCCGCATCCCGACCCAGCTGGCGGACGACGGACACGAGTGCGTCATCTCCGGGCTGGAGCGGGCGCTGAACTGGCTGGATGACATGCAGGACGGCGCCGTCCACTTTTCCCGGCGGAAGCAGATGTCATGAGCGAAGGGGTGCACAGCGGTCACCGTCAGCGGCTGCGGGAACGGTTTCTGAACGGCGGTCTCGACGGTATGGAGGACCATACCGTTCTGGAACTGCTGCTCTGTTATGCCATCCCCAGGAAGGATGTGAACGCCCTCGCCCATGAACTGCTGCGGCAGTTCGGCAGTCTGAGCGCCGTTCTGGATGCGGACCAGTCCGCCCTGGAGCAGGTGCCCGGTATGGGGGAGAACGCCGCAGCCCTGCTGCGGCTCATCCCTGCCATGAACCGCCGTTATCTCATCGACCGGGCCAGGACGGGAAAGGCTGTCTGTCTGCGGGAAAGCAACGAGGCAGGGGCGTTTTTCCTGCCCTATTTCTACGGAGCCCGGGAGGAAAAGGTCTACGTGGCTTTCCTGGATGAGCACTGCCGGCTCCTGGCCTGCAAGGAGGTCTTCCAGGGCGGGATCGGCTATACGGCGGTGAACATCCGCAAGCTGGTGGAGACCGCCATCCGCCTCCGGGCCACCAATCTCATCCTGGCCCATAACCATCCGGACGGGTACGCCATGCCGTCCCGGGAGGATCGGGAAAGCACGCAGATGATCCGCAATGCCCTGGAGGCGGTCCAGCTGCAGTTGCTGGATCACATCATCGTAGCGGAAAACGAATATGTTTCCATGGAGGAGTGCGGTTACTTCGGCAGGAAGTGACCGACTTTTGCGCTTATGTCAGAATTTCGGGTAGTCAGTCCCTTTTCTCCCTCCGGCGACCAGCCGGAGGCCATCGATCAGCTGGCCCGGGGCCTGGAGCTGGGACTGGAGGAGCAGACCCTGCTGGGGGTCACCGGCTCCGGCAAAACCTATACCATGGCCAAGGTCATAGAACGGCTCCAGCGGCCCACCCTGGTGCTGTCCCACAATAAGATCCTGGCAGCCCAGCTCTGCGCCGAATTCCGGGAATTCTTCCCGGATAACGCGGTGGAGTACTTCGTATCTTACTACGATTACTATCAGCCGGAAGCGTATATCCCGGTGACGGACACCTTTATCGAGAAGGATGCGGGGATCAACGACGAGATCGAGCGTCTGCGGCACAGCGCCACCTCCTCCCTTTTCGAGCGGAGGGACGTGATCGTGGTGGCCTCCGTGAGCTGCATCTACGGCCTGGGGGACCCCATCGACTACAAGAACATGGTCATCTCCTTCCGGGAGGGGCAGCACCGGAGCCGGGAAGAGGTCATCAAAAAACTGGTGGAGATCCGCTACGAGCGGAACGACATGGCCTTCGACCGGAACATGTTCCGGGTCCGGGGGGATACCATCGAGATCTTCCCGGTCTACAGCAGGGATACGGCCATCCGGGTGGAATTCTTCGGGGACGAGATCGATCGGATCAGCGAGATCAACGTGGTCACCGGCGTGCCCAACCGGCAGCTGAGCCATGCGGCCATCTATCCCGCCTCCCACTATGTCACCAGCCGGGAGAAGATGGAGCGCGCCCTGGGGCGGATCGAGGCGGAGATGGAAGAACGGGTGAAATGGTTCACGGATCAGGAAAAGCTCATCGAAGCCCAGCGCATCCGCCAGCGCACCACCTATGACATGGAGATGATGCGGGAGCTGGGATATTGCTCCGGCATCGAGAACTATTCCCGGGTCATCAGCGACCGGGCGCCCGGCAGCGCCCCCATGACCCTGCTGGATTACTTCCCCAAGGACTTCCTTCTGTTCATCGACGAAAGCCACGTCACCATCCCCCAGGTGAGGGCTATGTACGCCGGGGACCGGGCCAGGAAGCAAAACCTGGTGGACTACGGCTTCCGCCTGCCCAGCGCCTTTGACAACCGTCCCCTGAATTTCGACGAATTCCGGCAGCGCATCCATCAGACGGTGTATGTGAGCGCGACCCCCGGAGACTATGAACTGAGCCGCTCCGGCCAGGTGGTGGAGCAGATCATCCGGCCCACGGGCCTGGTGGATCCCAGGGTGGAGGTGCGTCCCACGGAGGGACAGATCGACGATCTGCTGGGAGAGATCAACGCCCGGGCGGCGAGGAACGAACGCACCCTGGTGACCACCCTCACCAAGAAGATGGCGGAGGATCTGACGGACTATCTGCGGCGGACCGGGGTCCGGGTGCGGTATATGCACCATGATATCGGCAGCATCGAGCGGATGGAGATCATCCGGGATCTGCGGCTGGGCGAGTTCGACGCCCTGGTGGGCATCAACCTCCTGCGGGAGGGGCTGGACCTGCCGGAGGTTTCCCTGGTGGCCATCCTGGACGCGGACAAGGAGGGCTTCCTGCGCAGCGGGACCTCCCTTATCCAGACCATCGGCCGGGCAGCCCGGAATGCGGAGGGCTGCGTCATCATGTACGCGGATACCCGCACCCCTGCCATGGACTACGCCATCGGGGAGACGGAGCGGCGTCGGGCGAAGCAGCTGGAGTTCAACCGGGAGCACGGCATCGTGCCCCAGACCATCCGGAAAAACGTGCGGGAGCTGATTGAGATCTCCAAGAAGGAAACGGAAGAAGGCCGGTACGAGGACGGAATGAAGATGACCCGGACCGAGCGGCAGCAGGCCATCGAGAAGCTGGAAAAGGAGATGCGCCAGGCCAGCCGGATGCTGGAATTCGAATACGCCGCCCTCCTTCGGGACCGGATCATCAAGCTCCGGGGAGAAAAATGATCCGATCCATTCGCACCTGCGGGTACGCACTCTGCCGGGGCTGATTGGAACGGCGGTATCCTGCCGCGCATAGGCTGGGCAGGAGTGGTGCTGCAATGACCTTGACCAATCTGCCGCCGCCTCTGCTGGCTCTGCTGGCGGGCTGCTTCACCTGGCTGGTGACGGCCCTGGGCGCGGCGACGGTGTTTTTCTTCCGGGGAGGCAGGTCCCGGACCCTTGGCCTGATGCTGGGCTTTTCCGCAGGCGTGATGCTGGCGGCCAGCTTCTGGTCCCTGCTTGAACCTGCCATCGCCCTGGCGGGCAGCCAGAGCGGACCGCCCCCCTGGCTCACGGCGGCGGGGGGCTTCCTGGCCGGAGCGGCTTTCCTCCGGCTGACGGATCTGGGGATCAGCGCTCTGCGGCCGGGAGAGGCTACGGGCGCCTTGAAGCGGATCCGGATGCTGAGCCTCTCCATCACCCTGCACAATATCCCCGAGGGGCTGGCCGTGGGGGTCGCCTTCGGCGCCCTGGGAGAGGGATTCACGCCGGAACGCCTGGCTGCCGCCATGGGGGTGGCCCTGGGGATCGGCCTGCAGAATTATCCCGAGGGAGCTGCCGTGGCCCTGCCCCTCCGGCAGGAGGGATTCAGCCGGGGAAAAAGCTTCCTTTGGGCCCAGACCTCCGGCCTGGTGGAGCCGATCTCCGCGCTGCTGGGCGCTCTGCTGGTGCAGCGGGTGCGGATGCTTCTGCCCTGGGCCCTGGCCTTTGCCGCCGGCGCCATGGTGCTGGTGGCGGTACATGAGCTGATCCCCGCCTGCATGGGGGAAGAAGATAAACAAAAACATGCCGCATCGGCCATCCTGCTGGGCTTTGCCCTGATGATGGTCCTGGATGTGGCGCTGGGATGATCAGATAAGGAGTGTGCGAAAGATGAAGCTTGCGGAAGCCCTTCAGATGAGAGCCGATCTTCAGCGGCGCATCAGCCAGCTCAGCGGCAGACTGCACAATAACGCCCGGGTACAGGAGGGAGAGCAGACCCCGGAGGATCCGGAACAGCTTCTGGATGAACTGGAGGACTGCTTCGACGAGCTGGAGACCCTTATGGCCCGGATCAACCTGACCAACAGCCTGACCCTTCTGCCGGAGGGGAGCCTGACGGAGCTTCTGGCCCGGCGGGACCGGATGACCCAGCAGCTGGGCATTCTCCGGTCCTTCCTGGATGCGGCCAGCAGTCTCACCAGCCGATCTACCCGGTCGGAGATCCGTATCCTCAGCGCCGTGGACGTGCGGAGCCTGCAGAAGGACTGCGACCGGCGCAGCGCGGATCTGCGGACATTGGAGACAGCCATTCAGGCTGCCAACTGGACCACGGATCTGCTGGAAAACTGACCAAAAACGAAGGTAACCGGGGCGGAGCGGGTCCAAGCTCGGCGGCGGAGCCAAGCGCCGCATGCGATGGTGTATGGCGGGGCCCATATCTGGGGTTCGAATCCCCTTATCATCCTTATGCCCAGCAATTGAACACGGGCACAGGGTACAGCGCATCGTTACTACCGCGGACCGGCCGTTCCGGCGAGGGCGGGAATGGGGAAAAAGAAATAGAGATAAGAATAAGGAGCTGCCGCTGTTGCGGCAGCTCCTCAGGTTTTAAAGGGGGATCACTGCTTGGCCATGAACGCGTCGTAGGCGTTCTGGTAGATCTCCAGGATCTTGTCGATGCCGCAGGTCTGCATGCCCTGCAGGTACTCGTCCCACTCGCTCATGGGCTTGTCGCCGGTGAAGAAGCCCACGACGGTCTCGTTGATGTAGGTGGACAGGTCGCCGGAATACTCGGCGATCTCCGAGCTCTCCTCGTCGGTGAGCTTGAAGCCGCTGGGCATGTCGTACTCGCCCTTGTAGTCAGGCACCAGCCAGGTCTTGGACATATTGAAGACCTCTTCGCCGCCCTCGTAGGCGTAGGAGCGGGTCTGATCGAAGAGGGTGGCGTCGCACAGGTTGTTGGCAGAGTAGAGGAGGAGGATCCAGGCGGAGGTGGCGCCGGAGGGATTGTTCAGCACGAAGTCGGTGAGGACCTTTTCTCCTTTGGCGTCATACTCCCACACGATGCCCTCGGGGCCCCAGCTGGAGTATTCGGCTCCTTCGGGGCTGAAGAACCAGTCGCACCAGGTCACGGCCAGGGGCAGATTCTCGCACTTGGCGCTGAGGGTGGTGTTGCCGTAGGTCATGTGGTTCAGCTCCTGGGCATACTTGAGCTGCTGGCCGTCGTAGCGCAGGGTGCGGGGGATGGAGACCCACTTGGCGTCCGGATTGGCGCTGAGGTTCTCATAGTCGGGGATCTGGCTGGCATTCATGGTCACCAGGCCGGTCTTGTCGGTGGCGATCATATCGCTCATCAGGTCGTTGGAGACGTAGGAGGGCCAGCCGGGATCGATCAGGGATTCCGTGTACCACTGGGAGAGCATGGCGAGCGCGTCCTTGTCATCCTCGGTGCTGAGGCAGAACTGCACTTCGCCGTCCACGCAGCGGACGGAGGGCAGGCCGTAGGGGTTGACCCAGACGGCGGTATTGTAGCCGGAGAAGTTCACGCCGGGGCTCTGCTCGATGGTGTAGTAAGCCTCCATGGGCCACTGGATCTCCAGCTGGGTCTTGAAGGCGTAGAGCGCCTCGTGGAGCTTGTCGAAGGTGGTGATGTCCTCCGCCTTCATGCCCACCTGCTCCAGGAAGTCCGCCCGGATGCAGGTGCCGGTGGCGGGAGTGGGGTTCACCAGAATGCCGTAGAACCATACGATCCGGTCCGGGGTGGCATAGATGGTATCGTGCACCTTCTGGGTGAACTGCTCTGCCTGGTAGAGGTAGTTGGGGGCGTACTGCCGGTAGTCGTAGATGTTGGCGAACCAGCCCTCGTCGATGGCGTCGTTGGCGGAGTGGCCGTAGTAGGTCAGGCCGTGGGCCATGAGGTCGGGCAGATCGTCGGAGGCCAGGAGCACGGAGAAGGCCTGCTGCTTGGTCTCAGCCGCGGGGCACAGGTACTCCACGTGCACGCCGGTGAACTTCTCCACGTCCTGCTGATAGGGCATGCTGTTCATGCCCTCCTCGGGCAGGTACTGGGGGGTGTAGCATACGTTCCAGTACTGCAGCACCTCGTCGGAGGTGCAGAAGGGCTGCTCATAAGAAAAGGGCTCCGTCGCAACGCCGTTCTCGTCGGCGGCAAACTTGCCGGCGGCGAACTTGTAAGGGGAGGGTTCCTCCGTGGGGGCGGGTTCCTCCGTTGCGGCGGGCGCTTCCGTAGCGGCGGGTGCTTCCGTTGCAGAGCTGGCCGGCGCCTGGGTGGGTTTGGCGGTGGCGGGCGCGCTGGTGGCCGGAGATTCGGTGGCGCTGGGGGTCCCGCCGCTGCTGCCGGAGCAGCCAGTGAAGAGTGCGAGAACGAAAACCAGGGCCATCGCAAGGGTCACAAACCGTCTCGATTTCATTGCCTTTCTCCTTTCGGTTATTTCATTCCTTGAAAACGCGGAGGTTTTCAACAAACGTAATACTAATTCCCCCGGTACCGATTGTCAAGACTCGGGTTGAGACCGGGGCGCCTGGGGTGAAACCGGGCTTCCGCGCCGGTATGGGGAGATGATCCGGCCGGATCACAGTTTCTCCGCCTTCCCCAGCTTTCGGTACACCGTGAAATACATGGTGGTGAAGCAGGCGCTGGCGCCCAGGAACTGGCTCACGGGCTCCGCCCAGAAGACCCCGTCGGCCCCCAGGCCGGTGATGGAGGGCATGAGATAGATGAGGGGGAGGAGGATGATGAATTTCCGCAGCAGGGAGAAGCACACCGCCCGTTTGGCCAGCCCCAGGCCGGTGAAGGTGTTCTGCCCCGCCATCATGAAGGTCATGAAGAAGATCATGGCGTAATAATGCCGGATGCCGTATACCCCCAGCTCCAGCAGCTCCGGGTCGCTGTTGAAGATGCGCACGAAAAAGCCGGGGACGAGCATAAAGGCGCACCACACCGCGAAACAGTAGCCTGCCACGATCAGCACCATCACCCGGATGCAGGCCTTGCACCGCTCCCATTCCTTCGCCCCGTAGTTGTACCCCAGTACGGGCTTGGCCGCCTCCGTTACCCCGGAGGCGGGCATGAAGGTCAGCTCCCGGAGGGAGTTGAGGATGGTCATCACCGCCACGTGGGTGTCGCCCCCCAGACGGGACAGGGTGCTGTTGTAGGCGAAACTGACGGCGGAATTGGTGAAGGCCATGGTGAAGCCGGCGATCCCCAGGCCCAGCATTTTCTTCAGGATGGCCGGGTCCGGCCGCAGATCCGAGGGCTTCAGGCGCAGGAGCACCCGCTTCCCCGTGAGAAAGCGCAGCACCCAGGAGGCGGATACCATCTGGCTCAGGACGGAGGCCGCCGCCGCTCCCCGCACCCCCCAGTGGAAGGCATAGATGAACAGGGGATCCAGCAGGAGGTTGGTCACGGCGCCGATGAGCACCGTGAGCATGCCGATCTGCCCGAAGCCCTGGGCGTTGATATACGGATTCATGCCCACTCCGGTCATGACGAACACCGTTCCCGCCAGGTATATGCTCAGGTAGCCGTCGGCATAGGGGAAGGTCTCTGCGCTGGCCCCCGTCCACCGGAGCACCGGAGTCTTGAACAAATATCCCAGCAGCGTGAGGGAGAGGCCCATCACCAGGAGCATGAAATAGGCGTTGCCCTGGATCCGGCAGGCCTTTTCCTCGTTTTTCTCTCCCCGGGCGATGGAGAAGAGCGGCGCGCCGCCGGAGGACCACAGAGCCTGGAAAGCGCTGATGACCATGAGGATGGGAGCCGCCAGACCGATGCCCGTGAGGGCCAGCTTCCCGTCCGGGATATGGCCGATGTAGATCCGGTCCACGATGCTGTACAGGGTGTTCACCAGGAGAGCCAGGGTCATGGGTCCCGCCAGCCGCAGGATGTTTCCCACCAGGCTCCCCTGAGAAAAATCGTTCCGGTTCCGGGTATCCATATCCTCGCCTCCTTCATAGCCTGTGTTGCAACAGTATATCGGCTTTTTGCCGGGTACGCAAGAAAAACCGCTCCCGGGTCTTATTTCGGACCCGGGAGCGTCAGGGGTTTATTTGGGTTTACTTGTCCTGGTACATGGCTCTCCGCTTTTTCAGCTTTTTCTTCCGGGAGATCAGGACCAGCGCCAGGATGACGATCACCAGAACGACGCCGATGATGCCGTAGATGAGGACGTGGCTGCCGCTGCCGCCGGTCTTCACCTCCAGCCACAGGGAGTCCATCTTCTGGCTGGTCTCCGCCGGAAGGTTCAGAAAAGCCTGACCCCGGGCAAGAGTGGCGTCGTCCGGATAGGCGACGGGATTTGCCACCATCTCCGGGTCCATATACTCCGTGGCACCCTCGATGGGAACGGAGTAGCCCAGGTAATCCATATTCTGGCCGCAGATGTCCGGGCGGCAGAGGAAGTTGATATAGGCCTCCGCGGCGTCCTTGTTCTGGCAGCTCTTGGGGATGCACAGGGCGTCCACGAAAAGGTTGAAGCCTTCCTCAGGGAAACAGAAGGCCAGATCCTCGTTTTCCCACTGCATCTGGATGAAGTCCCCGGCGTAGTACACGCCGATCCAGGCCTCCTCATGCTCCATGGACTGATAGATCTGGTCCATAACGTAAGCCTGGATCAAGGGCTTCTGCTGCTTCAGCAGATCCGCGCAGGCCCGGAGTTCCTGCTCGTTCGAGGTGTTCACGTCGTATCCCAGACAGAATTCCGCCACGCCGAAGGCGTCCCGGGGGTTGTCGAACATGAGGATCTTGCCGCTGTACTTCTCGTTCCAGAGGAGATCCCAGCTGCCCACGTCCGCCTCGTCCACATACTTCGTGTTGTAGATGATGCCGGTGCAGCCCCAGGTATAGGGGACGCTGTAGGTGTCCTTCGGATCGTGGGCCATGCCCCGGTAGGCGGGCATGATGTACTGGGCGTTGGGGATATTGTCGTAGTTCAGGGGCAGGAGCATATCCTCGCTGATGAGCCGGGCGACCATATAGTCCGAGGGGACGATCACGTCGTAGGAGGAGCCGCCGGTCTTCAGCTTGGTGTACATGGTCTCGTTGGAATCGTAGGTGATGTAGTTCACTTCGATCCCCGTTTCCTCGGTGAAGGCCTTATTTACGTCCAGATAGCCGTCCGTGCCGTCGGAGATATACTGACCCCAATTGTATACGTTGATAGTCGTCTTCCCGCTGCTCTGGGCCGGTGTGTCGGTTCTGGAGCAGCCCGAGAACAGGAGACACAGCGCCAGGCAAAGCAGAAGCAGACGGGATCCCATGACGCGAAGAGTACGATTCATGTTCAGATACCTCCCAACTCAGTATTCGCGCGTTTCCGGCTGCGGTTCAGACGGTTCCCGCGCTGCTTGGCGCTGTCCCTTGCCTGGAGAAGGTTCATGACGGTCATGACCACAAGAATGGCCAGGAACAGCAGGGTGAACAGGGCATAGATCTTGGGATGCAGGGGCTTTTTGGTGTAGTTGTAGATTTCCACGGGCAGGGTGACGAAATTCGGCCCGTAGACGAAATAACTGATGACAAAATCGTCCAGGGACATGGCGAAGGACATGAGCAGACCGGAGACGACGCCGGGCATGATCTCCGGCAGGATCACCTTCCAGAAGGCCCGCATGGGGGTGCAGCCCAGGTCCAGGGCCGCCTCCGTCAGGTTCTCATCCATCTGCAGCAGCTTGGGCTGAACGGAGAGGATCACGTAAGGCAGATTGAAGGTGACGTGGGCGATGAGCAGGGTCCAGAAGCCCATGATGCTTTTCAGCTTCATGGCCTGGCCCACGAAGGCAAAGAGCAGGGCCAGGGAGACGCCGGTGACGATCTCCGGGTTGGTGAGGGGGATATTGGTGAGAGCCATGGTGAACCGCCGCAGCCCCGGCTTCATGCGCTGGATCCCCAGGGTGGCGGCGGTGCCCAGCACCGTAGCCAGCAGGGAGGAGATCAGGGCGACGATGACGCTGTTCAGCAGCAGGGGAAGCAGGACCCCGTCCCGGAACAGGGCGGCATAGTTCCCCAGGGTGAAGCCCTTGAATACCTGCGGGTCACTGCCCTTGTTGAAGGAGGCCACCGCCAGCACCAGCATGGGCAGGTACAGGAAGAGGAACACCAGAACGGTAAAGACCTTCGATGCTTTTCTCATAGGGTGGCCACGCTTTCGTCGTCCCCGGTGAAGCGGTTCATCACCGCCACGCAGATCAGGACCAGGACCATGAGGGCCAGGGAGAGGGCCGCGCCCAGGTTGGGGTTATAGGCTGCCTTGAACTGGCTCTCGATCACGTCGCCGATGAGGGTGCTTCCCGTTCCGCCCAGCTTCTGAGAGATATAGAAGGTGGAGACCGCCGGGACGAAGACCATGGTCAGCCCGGATACGATGCCCGGCAGGGAGAGGGGCAGGGTGACCTTCCGGAACACCTGGGCCGAGTCGCAGCCCAGGTCCTGGGCCGCTTCGATGAGCCGGGGGTCGATCTTCATGATGACGGTGTACAGGGGCATGATCATATAGGGCAGATAGTTGTATACCATGCCCAGGATCACGGCGCCGTTGTTCCGCATGAGCTTCAGGGGACCGATGCCGACGCTGCCCAGCAGGCGGTTGATGATGCCCGTATCCTCCAGCAGGGAGACCCAGGCCAGGGTGCGCAGCAGGAAGCTGATGCACATGGGCAGCATCACCAGCAGGTAGAAGAAGCGCTGATGGCTGGGCTTCGCCTGGGCGATGGTCCAGGCCACGGGATAACCCACCACAAGACAGATGAGGGCGGAGAGGAGGGAGAGCCACACGCTTCGCAGGAAGATGGGCAGATAGGTGCCCAGGGAGGCGATGTTCTTCAGGGTGAAGGACCCGGTGAGGGAGTCCGTAAAGGCGTAGTACAGGACGATGACCAGGGGGATGACGGTGAAGAGGCCCATCCAGATCAGGTAGGGGCCGGAGAGCAGCTGCCGCTTCATTCCTGCTCCTCCTCCAGTTCCTCCGCCATTTCCGCGTCCCCGATCTCATCATATTCCGCGCTGTAGGAGCTGTAGTCCCCGAACATGCCGGAGTACTTGCTCTTTTTCATGATGTGGATGTCCTCCGGATTCAGGCGGATGCCGATCTGGGTGCCCACGGGCTGGTAGTCCGTGGTCTGGATGAGCCACTTGAAGCCGTGGAAATCCACGATGATGTCGTAATGCACGCCCTTGAAGGTGACGGAGGTGACGGTGCCGCAGAGATGGCCCCCGTCCGCGGGGACGATGTCCACGTCCTCGGGCCGGATCACCACGTCCACGGCTTCGTCCTTGGCGAAGCCCTCGTCCACGCAGGCGAAGCGGCGGCCGAAGAATTCCACCACCCGGTCGGCGCGCATGATGCCGTCCAGGATGTTGCTCTCGCCGATGAAGTCCGCCACAAAGGCGTTCTTCGGCTCGTTGTAGATGTCCTCCGGGGTGCCGATCTGCTGGATCTCGCCCTTGTCCATGACCACGATGGTGTCGGACATGGTGAGGGCCTCCTCCTGGTCGTGGGTGACGAAGATGAAGGTGATGCCCATCTGCTGCTGGATGCGCTTGAGCTCCACCTGCATGTCCTTCCTCAGGCGCAGGTCCAGAGCCCCCAGGGGTTCGTCCAGCAAGAGGACCTTGGGCCGGTTCACCAGGGCGCGGGCGATGGCGATGCGCTGCTGCTGGCCGCCGGAGAGGTTGTCCACCTTCCGCTCCTCGAAGCCCCGCATGCCCACCACGTCCAGCATTTCCGTGACCCGCTTGGCGATCTCATCCTCCCCCAGCTTGGCGATGCGCAGGCCGAAGGCGATGTTGTCGTATACGTCCAGATGGGGAAACAGGGCGTAGCGCTGGAACACCGTGTTCACCTGCCGCTTGTGGGGCGGGATATCATTAATCCTCACCCCGTCGAACAGCACAGAACCGGCTGTCGGCTTCACGAAACCGCCGATGATCTGCAGTGTCGTGGTTTTGCCGCAGCCGCTGGGTCCGAGCAGCGTGAGGAATTCGGAATCGTTGATATAGAGGTTTATGTTGTTCAAAACAACTTCACCGTCATACGCCATGCTCACGTCGGCAAGGCGAATGAGCTCTTTGGACATTTATCCTCCCCCATTCCCGTTTGGATTCGTGTCGACAGAATACGACATATTATATTACTGTATTCTGCATCTTATCATAGATTTGTGAAATGTCAATGCCGGGGAAGTACTTCTCCGCAAATTCCACCTGTTCCACGGTGAATTCCCGCCCCCGGAGATAGTTGAGGCAGCCCGCGTCCGTAGGCAGGGTGAAGCGCAGACGGTAGGAATACAGGTTCTGCTTCGTTTCCCCTCCGGCCTGGACCTCCCGGCCGCCGTATTTCCCATCCCCCAGCAGGGGCCAGCCCGCCGCCGCCATCTGGGCCCGGATCTGATGGGTGCGCCCCGTGAGCAGCCGGCATTCCACCAGGGAGAGGCCGTTCCGGGAGGCCAGGGTGCGGTATTCCGTTGCGGCGCTCAGGGCGCCGGGTTCCGGCTTTTTCCGCACGTATACCCGGTTCTTCACCGCGTCCTTGAACAGGAAGCCCTCCAGCCTGCCCTCGGCCGGCTTCGGGGTGCCCTGCACCACGCAGAGATAGAATTTATCCAGCTCCCGGTCCCGGATCTTCTGGTTCAGGATCCGCAGAGCCTCTGCGGTCTTGGCGGCGATGACGATGCCTCCCGTGTTCCGGTCGATGCGGTTGCACAGGGCGGGGGTGAAGGCGTTCTCCTCCCGGGGCCGCCACTCCCCCTTCTGATAGAGGTAGGCCTGGATGGCGGCGATGAGGGTGCGGCTCAGTTCCGCCCCCTGGCCCCCGTGGCAGAGCATGCCGGGCTTTTTGTCCGCCAGAAGGATGTTCTCGTCCTCATACACCAGCCTGAACCGGGGGGTGCTCACCTTCAGATAGGCGTTCTCCTCGCTGGGCTTCTGGAAAAATTCATCCCCGATATACAGCTGCAGCAGGTCCCCCTCCTGCAGGCGCAGGTCACCCTTGGCCGCCTTGCCGTTCACCTTGAAGCGCTTCAGGCGCAGGTATTTCTGGCATAGGGAGGCGGGGAGCAGGGGGACCGCCTTGTCCAGGAAGCGGTCCAACCGCTGATTTGCGTCGTTCTTGCCGATGGTCAGCTCTTTCATGGTCCCTCCGAAAGGGGATCTGCAAACCCGCGAAAAAAAGGCTTGCAATTTGTCCGCCCTTCTGGTATTATCTCTATTGCTGTTTTGAATACTACGCCCAGGGAGGTGTGGCAGTTGGCAAAGTGTGATTTCTGCGATAAGGGCGTTTCTTACGGCATCAAGGTCAGCCACTCTCATCGGCGTTCCAACCGGATGTGGAAGCCCAATGTGAAGCGGGTCAAGGCGATCGTTGATGGCAAGCCGGTGCATGTGTATGCCTGCACCCGGTGCCTTCGCAGCGGAAAGGTCACCCGCGCGGTGTGAACCGACCCCGTATGAAAATGAATGCGCAGGCAGAGGAAAACTGCCGGAAATGACGAGCGTAAGCTGGTTGTTTCCGGCAGTTTACTTTATGTCCTATCAGATGCTCTCTGTATCTTTGCTCTTTTTCTTCTTCAGATCGGAGAAGTAGCGCCGGAGATTTCCCCAGTAGGGAAGGACCAGCGCGGCTGCGGCGAGGACGGCCAGGATCAGCTTGACGCCCCAGAGCCACGTTCCCAGGACCAGGGAGAAGATGATGAAGCATACCGAGGCGGCCAGGGTGCTGACGGAGATCCGCTTGGTGGCGATGTACGCCCCCAGGAATACCACGAGAGCGATGAGGAAAAGGCGCCAGTCCGTCCACAGCAGGAGCAGAGCGGGGAACACCAGCCCGTGACGGGCGCGCATGGCGTTGGTGACAGGCAGGGACTGCCCCACGATGCCGAAGAGAAGGGCGGTACGGCGACCGATCCCGGGGAAATCTTTCAGCAGGAGTCCGCCCACCAGGATGATCACCAGGGCGCGGATCACGTCCCCGGCCAGCACCACGCCGATGCCCAGCCAGCCATGCCGCTTCAGCACCTGAGGATAGGTGTGCGCTGCGGGGGCCTGATCGTTTTTGATCGGCAGCTTTGAGCAGATCAGCGAGGGGAGCGGGATGCAGCCCAGGGCATAGGCGATGATAATGATCAGCAGGATTTTGATTATCATGGTAGACCTCCTTTATGCGTCCACAGCTTCGCCCCGTTCCCGGATCAGCAGCCGGATGGGAGTGCCCTCCAGACCAAAGACGCTGCGGAGCTGGTTCTCCACGTAGCGCTGGTAGGAGAAATGGAACAGGGTACGGTCATTGCAGAAGATGGCAAAGGTGGGGGGGCGGACCCCGGTCTGGGTCATATACAGGAGCTTCAGGCGCTTGCCCTTGTCCGTGGGGGGCTGCACCCGGGCGGTGGCGTCCGCCAGGACGTTGTTCAGCATGCCGGTGGAGATGCGCATGGCGTTCTGTTCGTAAACGTAGCGGACCAGCTCGAAAATGCGGTTGACCCGCTGCCCGGTGAGGGCGGAGATGAACAGGATGGGGGCGTAGGGCATGAAGCTCAGATCCCGGCGGATATCCTCCCTCATCTTGTCCATGGTGCGGGTCTCCTTGTCGATCAGGTCCCACTTGTTCACGATGATGACGCTGGCCTTGCCGCTGTCGTGGGCCAGACCGGCGACCTTCGTATCCTGCTCCGTGACCCCTTCCCGGGCATCCAGCAGGATCAGGCAGACCTGAGCCCGTTCCACCGCGGCTTCCGCCCGCATGACGCTGAATTTCTCGATCCGGTCTTCCACCCTGGACTTTCGCCGGATCCCGGCGGTATCGATGAAAAGGTATTTGCCGCTTTCGTCCTCGTAGGGGCTGTCCACCGCGTCCCGGGTGGTGCCCGCCACTTCGCTCACCACCATCCGGGTCTCCCCCAGGATGCGGTTGGTGAGGGAGCTCTTGCCCACGTTGGGGCGGCCGATGATGGCTACGCGGATGCGGTCGTCCTCCTCTTCCTCCTCCTGTTCGGGGGGGAAGTAGGCCAGGCAGGCGTCCAGCAGATCCCCGGTGCCGTGGCCATGGACGGCGGACACGGGGATGGGTTCCCCCAGCCCCAGGTTGTAGAACTCATATACGTCCGGATCCA
>CAMZIY010000025.1 GCA_947307365.1 uncultured Clostridia bacterium | reverse complement strand
GGACGAAGCGCCGGACGATATCGTCGCTGTAATGCTTGTAGCCCAGGATGTTCTGCCCCCGCAGAAGCATCTGCAGCTTGGTATCGGGCATGGCCGCCCGGATCTTCCGCAGGCGCTCCCAGGGATCCTCCCCGAGGAATCGGAGGCATACGTCAAAAGTCGCTCCGCCCCAGACCTCCGCAGAGTAGAACCCCGCCTGATTGATCGTCTCCAGGATGGGCTGGAACTGATCAAAAGCCAGGCGCGTGGCTACCAGGGACTGGCTGGCGTCCCGGAGCGCTGTTTCGGTAAACTGTACTTTCTTCATGGGACCTCCTTAATATATGCTGAATATATGCTGATGTGCCGAAGTGCTGAAATGATGCGTACGAATAATAATACAAAATCCCCGTATCGATTGCAAGAGTCAAAATCGGTCGAATTGCAAAAAACCCCGAACGCAGAAAAACGCCCCGGATGAACCGGGGCGTCCATAGAATCAGGGTTTGTCACGCATTGAGGTACTTTCTCAGATCGTTCCGTTCCGGATCTTGGCCTTGAACTGGGCCAGGTCCTTTTCAAACAGCTTCTGCTTGTCCTTGTCGAAGCCCATGGCCAGGGGATGGCCCTTGGCCCGAATCGCCTCCATGGCCCGCTGCACGGTGCCCAGTTCTCCCTGACGCACGCTCCATTGCTCGGTTTCGGAGCGGAGGCCCAGAGACCAGTCCTTTTTGCCCCCTTCCAGTCTGCGGCTCCGGGGATAGAGCCAGAGCACTTCTTCCACGGGCATGACCCGGGAGGAGAAGGTGCGCAGCCACCAGATGTACTTGTCCCCCAGCACAAGGTTGTTCTTCCTGCCGAAGCGCACGCCCCTGGCAAAGTCCTGCCCCATCGACTTCCGGCCCCATTTCTGCAGGGCGCGCCGGTAGGGCTTTTCCCAGATCCCCAGGAAAATGGAGATCAGGATCAGCAGAGCCAGGACCACGCACAGGACGGCCAGGATCGCCAGGATCTCCGCTCCCGCCCGGGAACGGTCCCCCCAGTAGCCCATGGTCATGTGGTAGGGCAGGATCACGTCGTTCAGGTAGGCGCTGTAGTCCCCGGTCTCGGCATACTGACTCACGTCGGCGCCGGTGGCCGTGTCCGTGGTGACGCCCTCCCGGTCGGTCTTGATGTTCTGTTCGGTGATCCACTTGATGAGTATATCCCGGGTCTCGGTATTCTCTCCGGGCTCCACGGTGCCCTCCAGCTTCGCGAACTTCAGCTCCAGCATGCTGCCGATGGCGCCGTCCGCCACCATCTGCTTCCCGTCGTCATACTTCTGCAGCTCCGCCACGTCCGCCTTGGTGATCCGGACGGAGAGGTATTTCCCGTCTACGATCAGGTAGCAGTAACGTTCTTCGATGATGGTCTCTTCCTCTTCGGTCGTATACCCCATGAAGGCGTAGGTCTGGGCGCCCAGGGTCTCCGCCGAAACGGTGACGTAGCTCCCTTTCAGATCCGCCAGATGCAGGGTATCCGCCTCCCGGGGCTGACGGAAGCGGTAGACGCAGCCGGACCCGCCCAGGACCCAGAGCAGGGCGGCCAGGGCCAGCAGCACCAGCATGGCGGGGATCAGCAGCCGGAGGTACCGGCTTCTTACGGCAAGGTTCATGGCCGCTTACAGGTCCGCAAAGTCGTTCTGCTCTTCCCGGAAGGCGCAGAGCTTCGTCTTCATGGCCAGATACTTGTCCTTCGCCTGCAGGGCCAGGTTGGCGATCTCCTGCCGGTAATGGTATACCACGTACGCCAAAGCGGCGAGGACCATCACCGCCGCGAGATATTTCAGAAAGCGTTTCATGTTTTCGTGCCTCCCGTCTGTGTTCCGGGGGACGGCGCCGCCGTCCCGGTATGACTGATCTATCTTTTTTATTTTATCCAATCTTCCGGGAAAACGCAAGATAAATGTCCGGGGACCGCTCCCTCCCGTTTCCAGTTTGGCAGTCCGCTCCCGGGGCATCCTAAATGCGGAAAAGGAGGGATCTGCGTATGGGTTCCGGATTCTGGAAAGGAATGGGCGCTGGACTGGCGGTGGGCCTGGGCGTGGGCATGCTCATGAAGCCCAGGAAAAAGAGCCACGCCGCCGCGAAGCTCATCCGCACCGCGGGAGACGTGGTGGACCGGGTCGGCGCCTTCCTCGGCGTATGACCGATGGGGCTGCTGCGGAAAAGGCAGCAGCCCCATGAATTCTCCCGGACAGATCCGAGCTCATGACCGGCGGTCCCGGGTAAACCGGCTGAACCGGTCCGCCACCCGGAGCATATCCTCCGGCAGCCGCTTCCGGCATTCCTCCTTCAGTTCCTCCGGCACCCCCCAGAAGGCCTCCCCGATGGCGGCGGAGATGCAGGTGAGGGTGTCGCAGTCGCCCCCCAGGGACACGGCGGTGCGGAGATTGTCCTCGAAGCTCTCCGCTTCCAGAAAGGCGATGACGGCTTCCGGCACCGTGCCCTGACAGCTTACATCGAATCTGTAATCCGGGCGGATCTCGTCGCAGGTACGGCTGAGGTCGTAGCCGAACTGCCGGGCGATATAGTCCCGGATCTCCCCCTTCCCTGCGCCGGCGCGGGCCAGGAACACGGCCGAAGCCGCAGCCTCCGCCCCCTTGATCCCCTCCGGGTGATCGTGGGTGACCCTGGCGGTGCGGGCGGCGGCTTGCCGGGTCTCCTCCAGGGTGTCGAACAGCCAGCCTGCGGAGGAGACGCGCATGGCGGAGCCGTTGCCCCAGCTGTGGTAAGGCTTCGGGTCCGGGGAGGCGAGCCATTGGTCGAACCGCCCTCCGTAGCCCGCGGCGGGGTATCGCCTTCCCCAGCGCCGCATGCTCTCCGTCAGCGCCCGGAGGATCTCCTCTTCCCCCTGTCCCAGTGTATCCATCAGGGCCTCCGCCACGGCTACGGTCATCACCGTGTCGTCCGTGAACCGGGAGCCGGGGATGAACAGGGGAAAATCCTTTGTCTTGCCGCTCAGATCAAATTCATAAGGGGACCCGATCATGTCCCCCAGGATCGCTCCATACATCTTAATATATCCTCCTTTATGTCCGTATTCGTCCTGTCCTATCCCAGCAGGGTCTCCGCCATGACCCCCAGGGCCCGCGCCAGGGGGAGGAGCTCATCCGCGTACAGGGGCCGCTCCTCCCGCAGGACCCTGCACAGGCAGCCGTAATGCATCCCGCTGCGGGCAGCCAGTTCCTCTGCCGTCATCCCCCGCTCTCCCAGGAGCCGCTTCAGCTCCCGGTTCGCTCCGTAATCCCGCTTCATTCTTGCCTCCGGATGTTCAACTCTTTTGAACTAATTCTACTATACTCGGTTTTTGCTCCTGTGTCAAGTTGATTTGTTCAATTTTTTTGAAGTTTCCCCTTGCCCCGAAGGAGACTCCGTGGTATGCTGTTGCCAGAAGGAAAAAGGAGGGGCGGAAATGGCTACAACGGCGGAGCGGCTGCGGACGCTGATGGCGGAGCGGGGGCTGAAGCAGGCGGATATCCTGCGCCTGGCGGAGGAGATCTCCGGACCGGAACGGCTGACGAAAACGGATCTGAGTCAGTACGTTTCCGGCAAGGTGCGCCCCGGCCCGGGGAAGCTCCGGCTTCTGGCGAAGGCCCTGGGGGTGGGGGAAGCCTGGCTCCTGGGTTATGAGGAATCCCCGGAGGAGGCGGGTATGGACGGAGACGTCCGCCAGTATCTGCAATTCGTCCGGGATAATCCGGAGTACCGCATGATGTTCGACCTCTGCGGCTCCGCCACCCTGGATGAGATCAAGGCCACCGTGGCCTTCCTGAAAGCCCTGCGGGAGCAGAAGCGGGATGAGGGATGATCTCTGCGTCCGCTTCCTTCCCTTCCCCAACCGGGCGGTGCGGGCGGCGGTGATGCCCAACGATGAGGGCAGCTACGATATCCTGGTGAACACCCTGTATCCGGAGGAGACCCAGCGGAAAGCGCTGGAGCACGAGCTGGAGCATCTGCGTCTGGAGCATCTGCACCGGGGGGAGAGCGTTTTCCTCCAGGAAGCGGAGGCCCGGGGAGAGGATACGGACTGGCGGAGCATCTGCTGCTACACCTCCGCCGGGATCCTGGAGGAATTCATCCCCTCTTTCTCCCGTGCGGATTTTGCCCTGGTGGTCCCGGGTCAGGGGATGAAGCCCCATTACCGGCAGGGTCAGCTTCTGTTCTGCCGGGACCGGCAGCCCCGATGGAACGGGGACGCGGCGGTCTTTCTCATCGGCGGCCGGGCGGAGCTGCGCCAGGTATATCGGGACGCCTTCGGCTGCCGCTATCTGCTGAACCCCAACCGGGCCTGCGCCGGGGAGGATCTGGTGGTCCCCGTCGGAGAGGAGGCCCCGCTTCTGCTGGGCACCCCGCTGAAGCGGCGGCGGCTGCCCCCTGTAAGAATATAAATTCAAAGGGAGGTATATAAAGATGGCCGTATTCAACTGCAGTTATTATTCCCAGGCCCATCTGGGACAGCGGAACTTCACCGCCATCGTCCCGGTGGAGAAGATGCCCGAATTCTGGGGCAAAGTGGGGTATCAGGCAGGTCCCTTCCCCACCATCTACCTGCTCCACGGCTTTTCCGGCAATCAGAACGACTGGCTGCTGAACAGCCGCATCAACGAGTGGGCCACTGCCCGGAACCTGGCGGTGATCATGCCGGACGGCGCCAACGATTTCTATGTGGACCGGCCGGAAAACGGGGAATTTCCCGGCGCCCAGGTGGGCGAGGAGCTGGTGGAGGTCACCCGGAAGCTCTTCCCCCTGTCCCCCCGGAAGGAGGATACCGCCGTGGGCGGCCTGAGCATGGGGGGCTACGGCGCCCTGCGCCTGGGCCTGCGCTATCCCGATACTTTCGGCTGGATCTGCGCCATGTCCTCCGCCCTCATCATGGATGAAGTCTCGAAGATGACCCCCGGCCACGGGAACGCGGTGGCCCCCTACGGCTTCTACCGCACGGTGTTCGGGGAGCCCTCCGCCCTGATGGGCAGCGACAAGGATCCCAGAGCCCTGGCGGCAGCCGCCGTGAAGCTGGCGGAGAAGCCGAAGCTCTTCCTGGCCATCGGCACGGAGGATCCCCTGTACCAGTTCAACCTGTCCATGCACGACTACCTCAACGAGATCGGCTACGACCATGTCTGGTACACCCATGAGGGACAGCACAACTTTGATTTCTGGAACGACGCCCTCCAGGCATTTTTCGCCTGGCAGGAGAAAAACAGGGCTTGACGCCGTCGGCGTCGCGAATTGCTTCGGGCGCATGAATTGACGATCCGTCATGTCCCGCTGGACAAATTCATGTGCCGCCAGGCGCAATTCACGGCAAAGCCAATTCATGTGCCCGAAGGGCACAATTCATCACACAGGAGCCATCCATGCTGAAGAAGAACGCGAATCCTATCGATAAGAATGAGTTATTCGCCCATACTCCGATCCCCAAAGCCCTGCGGGTCATGGCGGTGCCCACCATCATCAGCCAGCTGGTGAATCTGATCCACAATATGGTGGACGCCTTCTTCATCGGCCGGACGGGCAACGCCTACATGATGGCCGCCACCAGCATCACCCTGACCCTGGTGCTGATGAACGTGGCTCTGGCCAACCTCTTCGGTACCGGCGGCGGCAGTCTGATGGCCCGGCTCATGGGAGCCGGCAAGCCGGACCGGGCGAAGAAGGTCAGCGCCTATTCCGTATACGGGGCGATCCTGGCGGCGCTGGCGTATTCCGCTTTGGTGGGGATCTTCAACCGTCCCCTGCTGCGCTTCCTGGGCGCTTCCGACGCCACCTTCGGCTACGCCCGTTCCTACGCCATGGTGGTCATCGTCATGGGCAGCCTGCCCTCCATCCTCTCCATGGCCCTGGGCCATCTGCTGCGGAACGCGGGGCACTCCGGCAAGGCCAGCTTCGGCCTCAGCGGCGGAGGCGTCCTGAACATGCTCCTGGACCCTCTGTTCATGTTCGTCCTCCTGCCTCCGGGCAACGAGGTCCTGGGAGCCGCCATCGCCACCGCCCTGTCCAACGCCGCCGCCTGCATCTATCTGCTCATCGCCTGCCGCAGGGCGGGGAAGGGAACCTCCCCCCTGAGTCTGAGCGTCCGGGATGCGGCAGCCATCGAAAGGGAGGACCGGCGGGGGATCTTCGCCGTGGGCATCCCCTCCGCGGTGCTCCTGGCCCTCTTCGACCTGGCCAACGTCTGTGTGAACATCCTGGCCTCCGGCCATGACGACCTGGTGCTGGCGGGCATGGGCATCGTTATGAAGGTAGAGCGCATCCCCAACGCCATGAACGTGGGCCTCTGCATGGGCATGCTCCCCATCGTGGCCTACAACTACTCCTCAGGCAACCGGGCCAGGATGGAGGAGACCATCCGCACCGCCCGGAAGGCGGGGCTGCTCATCTGCCTCGCCAGCATGATCTTTTTTGAGATCGTAGCCCGGCCGGCGGTGGGGATCTTTCTCCATACCGGGGGAGAGAACAACGCCGACGCCCTGCGCACCGTGGCCTATGCCGCCCTTTTCCTGCGCATCCGCTGTCTGGCTTCCCCATTCCAGTTTCTGAACTATCACACCTCCTACGGACTCCAGGCCATGGGGAAGGGGCGGGCCACCCTGATCCACGCCTTCGTGCGGGAGATCGTCTTCTATATCCCCTGCATGTTCCTGCTGGACCATCTGTTCGGGGAGACCGGTCTGGCCGCCGCTCTCCCGGTGGGGGAGGCGCTGGGAGCGGTCTTTGCCATCTGGCTCATGGCCCGCATTCTGCGAAAACTGCGGGAAGCGCAGAAAACCGCATAAACTCTCAGCCCGCCGGTCTTTTCGGACCGGCGGGCAATTCTTGTGACGGGTGACCGATTCGTTTTTCCCAATAACCTGCAGGTTTTCTCCCTTTCCTTTTCCGCATATTCTGATATAATAGGTAAAAAGCTGAAAATACACCGGAATCAGGAGGTATTTTTATGAAAATCGCAGTCATCGGCGCCGCCGGAAAGGCGGGAAAGCTCATCGCCGGAGAAGCTCTGAGCCGGGGACATGAGGTCACGGCCATCGTAAAGCCCGGGAGCGAGGATCGGGTCCCGGCGGGGTGCGCCGTCCTGGCAAAAAGCCTGTTCGACCTGAAGGCGGCGGACCTGAAGGAGTTCCGTGCCGTGGTGAACGCCTTCGGCACCCCCTATGACGTGCCGGGAAAGGAGCAGGAGCACATCGACGCCGCAAAGCTCCTGATCTCCATCGGGAAGGAGCTGCCGGAGGTCCGCTTCCTCACCATCGGCGGCTACGGCAGCCTGTACACGGATGAGACCAAAACCAGGCAGGTGGTGGACGGCATCCCAAAGACCGTGGGCGCGGTGCCCTGGGCGGCCAAGGAGGCCCTGGACCTGTTCAAAGCGGCCGATATGAACTGGACCTTCTTCAGTCCCGCCGGCTTCTTCGATCCCAAGGGCGCCCGGAGCGGCAGCTACACCCTGGGGGGCGACGTGGTGATCCTGAACCGGATGGGTCAGAGCTATATCTCCTACGCGGATTTCGCCGTGGCCATGGTGGACGAGATC
Source organism: uncultured Clostridia bacterium (assembly GCA_947307365.1). Taxonomy (GTDB): domain Bacteria; phylum Bacillota; class Clostridia; order Oscillospirales; family Oscillospiraceae; genus UBA1774. The sequence continues at coordinate 16,649 of CAMZIY010000025.1, read as the reverse complement.
GAGCAGGGAAAGCACATCCGGGAGCGGGTGACCGCCGTGTCCTGCGACCCTTATTTCCGGAACGCCCCCCAGTTTTACCCCGTGGACCGGTACATGTTCTCCCGGGCCGGGGCCTGGCTGGCCCTGAGCATCGACAACGCCAAGTACGGCAAGGGGGCGCTGAACCTCACCACCAACCGGGGCATGCACACCCACGGCCGCAGCGCCGACGGCACCAAGGTCTATCGCATCTACCCCACCTTTGAGGGCAAGCGGATCGCCTTCTCCACCCAGCTCATCGGCCCCGCGGAGCTGGTGCTCCATACCCGCCGGGGGGACGTGCGCTTCACCTGGGCCACCGCCTCCCGCCTCATGGCGGAGGGGGATCCCGGCATGGGACTGGAGTGGACCCGAACCGCCGCGCCCTACGAGATCGTCAAGCCCAGGAAGGACGGCTCCTGGGAATCCGTTCCCCGTCTGGGGACGCCCCTGTGCTTCAAGGGGCTGGAGGGCTCCGGCTTCGCCTTCCAGGACTCCTGGAACTGGTACAGCCTGAATTCCACGGTGATCGACGGCTTCACCTCCCCGGGACCGGACGGCACCTTCACCCTTTCGGTGGAGGAGTTCCCCTATATGGTGAAGGTCAGGGACGACTACGGCACCTATGCCCAGGGCAAGGCGGATATGCAGAAGGCCTGGGAGGATTTTCTGGCGAAGTATCCCAAGTTCATCGCCCCCTACGATAAGAAGCGGGTGGAGACGGCCTACACCCTCTGGACCCATCTGGTGGCGCCCACCCAGCTCACTCCCTATTGGATGATGCTCATGTTCCCCGGGGAGATGGATTCCCAGTGGCAGCTGGTGCAGAACGGCGTGGCCCTGCAGGACGATCCGGAACTCTCCCGGAACCTGCTCCTGGCCCCTCTGGAGCGCCAGAGCGAGACCGGCCAGCTCTCCGACGGCTACGACGAGGCTTTCCTGGCCACCGGCAGCATCAAGCCCCCCATCTACGGCTGGGCTTTGAAGAACGTCATGGCCCATCATGATCTGCTGAAGGAATGGCCCCGGGAGGACCTGGAGAAGCTGTACGTGGGCGCGGGGAAGTGGGCCCAGTGGTTCATGGACTGCCGGGATGACGACGGGGACGGCCTCCCCGGCTTCGAGGGCGGCAACGAGAACGGCTTCGACGAGGTCACCGCCTTCATGGACGGCATCAGCATGGCCACCCCGGACCTGTGCGCCCAGGAGGTGCTGAACTTTGAGGCCCAGGGAGACCTGGCAAAGCTCCTGGGGAAGCCCCGGGAGGAGATCGACGGCTGGTACAGGAAGTCCCGTGAGCTCCTGGACAAGATGCTGGAAAAGATGTGGGACGGGGAACACTTCGTCTGCCTGAAGCAGTACACCCATGAGCCCATCTTCTCCGGCTCCAATATGCACTATATCCCCCTGGTGCTGGGGTCTCGCCTGCCCCAGGCGGTGATCGACAAGATGTGCGCCGACCTGCTGGTGGAGGGCAAGCTCCTGAGCCCCTACGGCCTGGCCAGCGAGAATCTGGATTCCGACGTATATGAGTTCACCGGGGTGAAAATGGGCTGCGGCCCCATCAGCCCTCCGGGCCAGCTCTTCATCCTCACCGGCCTCTGGGAGGCGGGGAAGAAGGCGGAAGCGAAAATGATCATCGACCGGTATCTGTGCCGTCTCATGGACGGCGGCTTCAGCCACTTCATCGACCCCATCCATGGGGAGGGCTCCCCCTTCTGCGGCACCTGGAACCGCGCCGTGTTCACCGTGCTGGCCCGGATGGTCAGCGAGGGGTAACGGATTCGACCAGGACCCGCTTCACCGGGCCCCTGGTCGAGAAGGATCGCACTTCGCTTCCCGCACTGCGTCAGCAGAAAAACCGCTTCGTTCCCTTTTCCCCCCCCGGGGAGGAAAACTCCACCCTCTCATTTCCTTCTTCCTTTTCCAAACGGAAGCATGGCTTCCATTTGGAGAGGAGGAGCAGGCGAACATCGGAGCCATGCCCCTTCGGGGCGAAGCGGAGCCTTGAGCCTGGCGACGACCTCGCACAGTCCGCTCCGCGAGATGTATCATTGGCAGAAATGAATTCCGCCAAAAATGATTCAGATCCATTCGCGGCCTGCGAGCCGCGAACTCTGCGAGGCATCTTTCAATTTTACAATACCATGGTATAATTGATTATCAATACGAAACAAGGAGGTTTTACACATGCCCAGCGCAGTCATGCCCAAACCCACAGATCCCTTCTTCCGGGACGCCAAGCAGTACTTCCCCGTGAACCTGTACAAGTTCTCCCGGGCAGGCGCCTTCATGGCCCTGACCATCGACAACGTGAAGTACGGCCGGGGCACCCTGACCCTCACCACCTGCCGGGGCAACCGCACCCACGGTCAGTCCGCCGAGGGGGCGAGGCTCTACCGCATCTTCGCCACCTATGAGGGCAAGCGCGTGCCCTTCGCCACCCAGCAGACCGGCCCTGCGGAGCTGGTGCTCCACACCCGCCACGGGGACATTCGCTTCACCTGGGCCACCTATACCCGCCTCATGGCGGAAGGCGATCCGGGCATGGGCCTGGAATGGACCCGGAACGCCGCCATGTATGAGTCCATCCGTCCCAGGCAGGACGGTGCCTGGGAGAACATCCCCCAGCACGCCAATCCCATGTGCTTCAAGGGACTGGAGGGCTCCGGCTTCACCTTCAAGGACACCTGGAACTGGTACACCTTCAGCGCCACCGCCATCGACGGCTACACCACCCCCGGCCCGAACGGCACCTTCACCCTGGCGGTGGAGGAGTTCCCCTATATGGTCAAGGTCCCGAAGGACTACGGCACCTATGCCGAGGGCAAGGCGGACATGCTGAAGTCCTGGGAGGACTTCTGGGCCGCGTATCCCAAGCTGGCCGAGCCCTACGCCCAGAAGGCGGAGGAGACCGCCTATGACCTGTGGACCATGCTGGTGGGCCCCTCGGCCCTCACCCCCCGGTGGATGATGCAGATGTTCCCCGGCGTCATGGTCTCCCAGTGGCAGCTGGTGCAGAACGGCGTAGCCCTGCAGGATATCCCGGATCTGTCCCGGAGTCTGCTCATGGCCCCCCTGGAGCGCCAGGGCGAGGACGGCCAGCTGGCGGACGGCTACGATGAGGCGCAGCTGGCTACCGGCGGCATCAAGCCTCCCATTTACGGCTGGGCTCTGAAGAACGTCATGGCCCACCACGATCTGGCCAAGGAATGGCCCAGAGAGGATCTGGAGAAGCTGTACGTAGGCGCCGGCAAGTGGGCCGATTGGTTCATGGAGTGCCGGGATGACGACAAGGACGGCCTCCCGGGCTTCGACAACGGCGCGGGTACCGGCTTCGACGAGATCACCGCTTACTTTGACGGCGTGCCCATGGCCACCCCGGACCTGTGCGCCTACGAGGTGCTGAACTTCGAGGCCCAGGGCGACCTGGCCAAGCTCCTGGGCAAGCCCCAGGCGGAGATCGACGCCTGGTACAAAAAGTCCAAGGACCTGCTGGACCGGATGCTGGACAAGATGTGGACCGGGGAGCATTTCGTCTGCCTGAAGCAGTACACCCATGAGCCCGTATTCACCGGCTCCAACATCTTCTATATCCCCCTGATCCTGGGGTCCCGCCTGCCCAAGGACGTGCTGGATAAGCTCACCGCGGACCTGATGCGGGAGGACCACCTCCTGACCCCCTACGGCATCGCCAGCGAGGACATCCAGAGCGACTACTTCGAGATGATCGGCACGCGGATGGGCTCCGGGGCCATCAGCCCTCCGGGCGAGGTCTTCATCCTCACCGGCCTCTGGGAGGGCGGCAAGAAGAAGGAAGCCAAGGAGATCATCGACCGCTACCTGGGCGCGCTGATGCAGAAGGGCTTCCCCCACTACCTGGATCCCATCTCCGGAGACGGGAGCTTCATGGGCGGCACCTGGTGCCGCAACGCCTTCACCATCCTGGCCCGGATGGTCACTGAGGGCTGAATTCATTCGACCGGGACCCGCTTCGCCGGGCTCCCGGTCGAGGAAGATCGCATTTCGCTCCCCGCACTGCGTCAGGAGAAAACTCGCTTTGTTCCCTTTCCCCCCGGGGAGGAAAACTCCGCCCGCTCATTCCCTTCTTCCTTTTCCAAACGGAAGCATGGCTTCCGTTTGGAGAGGAGGAGCAGGCGAGTATCGGAGCTATGCCCCTTTGGGGCGAAGCGGAGCCATGAGCCTGGCGACGACGACCTCACGCAGTCCTCTCCGCGAGCCGTGTTTGAGGGCAGAACCGTATTCCGCCCCAAACGTTTCCGACTTGATTCCCGCCTGCGGGCGTGAACTCTGCGAGGCTTTTGAACTCATATCTTTTGTCCAAGGGGGACGCCCGTCGGGCGTCCCCCCAAGCGTTCCGGCACACGCAAAAACGCCGGGTGCGCAGAAGCGCACCCGGCGGTCTTTTCTCCGAAACTCAGGCAATGATGTTCAGCAGGAGGGTCAGCACCACGAAGGCGATGGCGAGCCACTTGGTCATCCGGGCCAGCTTGGCATCCACGTCCTTGGCCTTGTTCTTGGCCAGGAAAGTATCGGCAACGCCGCCGATGGCCCCGGAGAGGCCGGCGCTTTTGCCGGACTGAAACAGCACCACGGCCACGACGGCCAGGGCGGAGAGAAGCTGTATAATGGTGAGAATGATCATCCAGGCAGACATGGGAAACAACACCCTTTCCGTAATATGCAGGACCGCCCGAAAGCGGCGATAGATATATTACCATGCTTTTCCCCCTAATGCAAGCATTATTTTGCAATATTCCGGGCTTTTCAGAATGCCTCAAGGTATTGTATACTGGAGGCAGAAAAAGTACGAGATGGAGGTATCTGCCATGATCTATCATGTTTCCGCCTCCGCCGCTCCGGGGGGCGACGGGAGCGAAGGCCGCCCCTTTTCCGCCATTCAGCAGGCGGCGGACCTGGCCCTGCCCGGGGATACGGTCCTGGTGCAGCCCGGGATCTACCGGGAATGGGTGGACCCGAAGAACGGCGGCACTTCCGGCGCCCGGATCACCTACCGCAGCGCCGTCCCCCTGGGGGCGGTGATCACCGGTGCGGAGCCTGTCCGGGGCTGGAAGGACGAGGGGGACGGCGTCTGGTCCGTGCGCATCCCCAATACCTGTTTTCCCGACCGGCATCCCTTCACCACCCTGGTGCAGGGGGACTGGTTCATGGCCTCCCACGTCGCCCACCTGGGGGATGTGTTCCTGGACGGCAAGTCCATGTATGAGGTCCTGAGCCGGGAGGCGGTGAAGTCCCCTGTTCCCTCCAAAGCCTCCTGGGATCCGGAGTTCTCCCGGTACGTCTGGTACACGGAGCAGGACCCGGCGGCGGACGCCACTCGGATCTGGGCCAATTTCCGGGGGCTGGACCCCAACCGGGAGAATGTGGAGATCAGCGTGCGGAAGCACGGCTTCTATCCCTCCCGCACCGGAGTGGGGCACATCACCCTCTCCGGCTTCAAGGTCTGTCAGGCTGCCACCCAGTGGGCGCCGCCCACGGCCTATCAGGAGGGGATGGTGGGCCCCCATTGGTCCAAAGGCTGGATCATTGAAGACTGCGAGATCGCGGAGTCCAAGTGCAGCGGCATCTCCCTGGGGAAATACCGCCAGCCGGAGAACGACAACAAGTGGCTCCTGCGGAAACTGAAGGACGGCACCCAGACGGAGCGGGACTGCATCATGCAGGCCTGGCGGGAGGGCTGGCGGAAGGAAAACGTAGGTTCTCATGTCGTCCGCCGCTGCAACATCCACGACTGCGGGCAGACCGGCATCGTGGGCCACCTGGGGGGCGTGTTCTCGGTGATCGAGGACAACCATATCCACCATATCAACAACAAGCAGAACCTGGCGGGGGCGGAGATCGGCGGCATCAAAATGCATGCCGCCATCGACGTGATCTTCCGTCGGAACCACATCCACCACTGCACCCGGGGCATTTGGCTGGACTGGCAGGCCCAGGGCACCCGGGTCACGGGGAACCTGTTCCACGACAACGCCCTGCCCTTCCCATATCTGATGAACGACGAAGCCCTGCAGGGCTACGGGGAGGACCTGTTCATCGAGGTCTCCCACGGCCCCACCCTGGTGGACGATAACCTGATGCTCTCCCTCCGCTCCCTGCGGCTGGCCACACAGGGCTGCGCCTTTGTGCACAACCTCATCGCCGGTTCCATCTCCGCCGTGGGCCGGGGGGTGGACAACGGCTCCCTCACCCGCTCCTCTCCCCGGTACACCCCCTACCACGTACCTCACAGCACGGACGTGGCGGGTTTCATGACCATCCTCCACGGGGACATGCGCTTCGTGAACAACGTCTTCCTCCAGCAGGAGATCCCCCCCTTCCTGGAGGCGGCCATGGAGAAGCTGAAGGACGATCCCTGGGATGAGGGGAACGTGGTGAACGGCCTCCATGTTTTCGACTTCTGCCCGACCCAGGAGGAATGGCTCAGGGAATTCCAGGGCTACTGCGGCATGGGTTCTCCCCCGAAGGACCGGTACTATATCCCCCTGCCCGTGTGGACCTCCGGGAACGTATATCTGAACGGAGCAAAGCCCTGGGGGAAGGAGGAGGCTCCCTCCGCCCCGGCGGGGAAGTACGCCTTCCGGCTCGCGGAAAAGGATGGGGCCCTGGTGCTGGAATCCGACCTGGGCAGCGCCCTGGCGGGGATCGCCGCGAAGCCCGTGTGCACCGGGTCTCTGGAGCCCGCCTTTGAACCGGAGCAGCCCTTCGAGGCTCCGGACGGCTCCCCCGTCGCCTTCGACCGGGATTACCTGGGAAATACCCGCGGTCCCGCCCCCCTCCCCGGCCCCTTCGCCGCCTGGGAGAGCGCGATCACCGTAGGATAAGGATCACAATATGGAAAAACCGGGCGGACGCTGAAACGCGTCCGCCCGGACTGTTTTGCAAAGCTTCGCAGCGTTCGTGCCCGCAGGCATGATCCACCGCGCTCCGCGCGTTTTATCTGGATTCCATGACGTACAGGTACACCCGGCTCTGGATGGTGTCCGCCACGGCCTGGGCGGTCTTCTGGCCCGCGAAGAAGGCGCCCGCCTCCTCCTGGATGATGGCCATGACCTCCGTCTGCTGACGGTAGACCTGCACCGCGCCGGTCACCACGTCGGTGACCTTGTCCGCCATCTCCTGGGTGATGGGCTTGGACCACCAGTCGTCATACCCCGGGTCGGGTTCTGTCGGATCGACCGGCTCCTCCGTTTCCAGGTCTCCGGGGGACGCGCTCTCCTCCGGGATCAGGACCCCGGCGGAGGCTTTGCCGTCCTCTCCCGTCTCCTCGCCGTTCTCCCCGGCTTCTTCGGCGGGATCCCGGGTCTCCGTCTCCGCGGTCTCATATACCGCCATGCCGCCGCCCCGGACGCCGTCGTAGATGACGTAGCCGTTGCCCTCTTCCGTCATGGCCTTGGTCTCCATGGCCTTCAGGGCGTCCAGCCGGACGGGGAAGCACCAGTCCCCCAGATCCGACTGGTATTCCTCGCTGAGCAGGTACCGCAGAAAATCCCAGCATTGATCGTCCAGCTTGGTGCGGCCGGAGATGGCGATCTCCATGTTGGGCTGGATGACGGCGCCGCTGCCCTTGGCGCCGGGGAAGCCGATGAAGGTGCAGTCCGAATCGAACTGATAATACAGGTCCCGGATGGCGGTATAGCTGCTGAGGTAGCTGTCCATCAGCAGGGTGCGGCCCTCCCGGTACTGGCCATCCTGCCGCTCCCAGTACGTGGGATCGTCGTTATAGAGCTTCTCCCAGTCGATGGTCTCCGGGAAGGTCTTCACCAGCTCCAGGAGCTGGACGAATTCGGTGCTGTTGAAGGAGCAGGCGCCGGTCTCCGGGTCGATGAAGGCGTCCATGTTTTCCTCCAGCAGGATCCGGAGGGCCACCTCCCGGGTGGTATCGGAGAAGACCGCCGCCTGGGGATTGGCCTTGATGAGCTTCGTCAGATCCTCCATGGTCCAGCCCGGCTCGCCGCCCACCAGGCTCCCCTTGGCCGCCAGGGTCTCCAGGGTGAAGGCGGGAATGATGCTGTAGATCTTCCCGTCCCGCTCCACGGCCTTGAACACATTTTCCAGATAATCCTCCATGCGGAAATCCGGGTCCTTTTCCAGCCTGGCCTTCAGGTCCAGGAGCAGGCCCTTGCTGGCGTATACGTCGTAGGGGAGCCCGTCCATGGAGAAGATATCCGGGATCTTGCCGGAGATGATATCCTGGTTCAGCTGCTTGAGTCCCGCCTGGTAATCATCCTCCGTAGAGTATACGGAATAATCGTCGAAGACGATGCGGAACAGATCGTTCTGCTTGTTGTAGCTGATGATGGAGTTGGTCAGATTGTCGTCCAGATACAGGGCGGCAAAGTGGATGAGGTATTTTTCAACGCTGTCCCCCACGGGGTTCATGTAGGCCAGCTTCATGCTGTCGCTACTCCGCCAATTCCGCTCCGAGATCAGGAAGCGGCCGTCGGAAAGGGGCACGACGGTCTGCACGTAGTTGGCGTTCACGTCGCTGTTCAGCCAGTTCAGGAGCTCGGTGCGGGTATTGGTTCCGAGGTCGTAGCTGTCGATCCCCGTGGTCTTTCCGATGATCAGGGTGTCTCCCGGGCCGCCGTACAGATTGCCCATGCTGTTCATTTCCGCTCCCAGGTCCGCCAGCTCCGTCAGCTTTCCGGTATTCGGATCCAGCTCCATGAGGCAGAGCTTTCCGGAATAGTCGGTGGGGTTATACTTGTAGACGTTGGCGATGATCCGGCCGCTGCCGGTGACGCAGATGCTCTGGATATAGGCGTTCTGCAGGTCCGTGCCGCTGCGGAAGAGGACCTTTCCGTTCGGATCCAGCCCCATGAAGCCTTCCTCGGTCTCGGCCAGGATGTTGCCGTTCCCGGCGAAGATCAACTGATTGATGTAGAAATACTCATCCTCGCTGGCAGGGTCCTTCAGATCCTTCAGGGGAATGCTGAGGAGCTCCTTCCCGGACAGGTCCGCATGGATGAGGCTGCTGTTCTGCTCCCAGACGTAGTTTTCCGGGTCGGACCAGTCGTTCAGATACTGCTCCTTCATGTACCAGATGGTCCCGTCCGGGGCGATGCTGATCCTGTTCACATAGCTTTCCACGCTGCGGCTGTTCTCTTCGTCGTATTCGGATTCATTGGTGAAGGTGAGGAGCTTGGTCAGCGCGCCGTCCGCCGCCATGCGGTACAGCTCGGTGCCCCAGACGTACTCCATCTCCCCGGGATACTCCTGGGAGGGGATCTGCCGGTTGAAGCTGACGGTGAGGTAGATCGCCCCGTTTGCTTCCTTCAGGTCCTCGATATAGGTATCCCCCTCGATGGAGGTCTTCAGATACTCCACGCTGTAAACGTGGTCCAGCTTGACCTTCTCCAGGCCCTTGAGCTTCTTTTCCAGTTCCTTCTGCGGGTCTTCCGGCTCCGCGGTCTGACTTCCGGGGGCCGGGGTCTCGCCGGGTTCCTTTTTGCTGCAGCCCGAGATCAGGCTCAGGGTCAGGACCAGAGCCAGAAGCAGGGCCAGGGAGCGCTTCAGATGTTTCATGTTTTTCCTCCTTTACCGCCGGGGGCGGCGAATCGGTACTCTATATCGACGATGGTTCCGGGAAATTGTTCCCGTACTTGTGCCGTGTCTTTTTTGGGATTATACTGAGACCAGGCTCACCCGTTTCTTCCAGAAGCCGCCGTAGTAGTAGATCACGGACAGGATGGTGTTCACGTAGGCCGCCAGACCGTATCCCAGGAACCAGCCCATGAGGCCCAGCTTGCACACGTAGGCCAGGAAAAGGCTGATGGCGATGCGGCTCACGAAGCCGTCCAGCAGGGCGATGATCATGGTGAGGGCCGCGTTGCCGATGCCCTCGATAAAGGCCTGATAGGGGCACATCATGGTGGTCGCCGGGGTGGACAGGGCCAAAGCCAGCATGAACATGGGGGCCATATCCAGCACGTCCGGATCCGAGGTGAAGAAGGAGTACAGCTCCCGGGGCAGCAGGAGGAAGAGGGCGATGAACACCACCGCCGTTCCCGCGCAGATGAAGGCGCCGATCCGCACCGTCTGCTTCATCCGGTCCTGTTTCCCCGCGCCCATGTTCTGCCCCACCATGGTGGCGCAGGCTACCATCACCCCGTTCACCACGATCCAGGGCAGCTGCTCGATCTTCGTGCCGGTGCCGAAGGTGGAGGAGGCGGTGAGGCCGTAGGTGTTGATGAAGCGGGTGACGAAGAGCATGGAGATGGAGATGGCCGCGTGCTGCAGGGCGAAGGGGATGCCCAGGCGGATCAGCTTCCGCAGGGTCGCCCCGTCCGGCTTCAGGCTGGCCAGTCTGAAATCGAAGCCGATCTCCTCCCGGCGGCCGTAGAGATAGCGCAGGGAGATCACCAGGCTGATGCCCTGGCCCATAACGGTGGCCAGCGCCGCGCCCGCGGCGCCCCAGTGGAGCAGGGCCACGGCGATGAGGTCCAGGATCAGGTTGGCCCCGGCGGAGATGGCCACAAAGATCAGGGGATGCCGGGAGTCCCCCATGCCCCGGAGCACTGCGGACACCAGGTTGTAGCCGAAGGTGAACAGGGTGCCCAGGAAGGCGATGCGGAGATACCGGGCCGCCTCCCCGAAGGACTCGGCCGGAGTGCTCAGGGCCCGGAGGATGGGCTCTGTGAGGCACAAGCCCAGGATCGTGATGAAGACCGCCGCAATAACGATGGTGGTGGTGACGGTGCCGATGGTTTTTTTCAGATCCTGCCGCCGTCCCGCGCCGATGATCTGGGAGATGATGATCTGCCCTGCGTTGGTGAAGCCCATGCACAGGGCGGTGGTGAGCCACATGAGCTGGGAGGCGATGCTCACGGCGCTGAGCCCCTTGCTCCCCACGAACTGGCCTACCACCATCATGTCCACCATGCTGTAAGCCGTCTGGAGCAGGGTGGAGAACATGAAGGGCAGGGCGAAGCGGATGAGCTTTTTGGGCACGCTGCCTACGGTGAGGTCCTGAATGATCGATTTTGCCATAACGCTTTTCTGACTCCGGATTCTATTTCTTGTTTTGCCGCACAGTTTGCATATTATACTACGCTCCGCCGCTCCGCGCAAGGGCGGCGGGGAAATTCCCGAAAGGACGAAGACCCATGAAAGAAATACCGCTGGAGATCGAACGGAAATACTTGATCCGCATGCCGGACCGGGTCCTGCTGGACCGGCTGGCCGACCGCCGGGACTATATCCGCCAGACCTATCTGCTCCCCGATGAACCGGGGACGACGGAGCGGGTCCGGCTGCGGGGCTGCGGGGAGGAAGCGGAATACACCCATACTGTGAAGCGCCGCATCACGGACCTGACCCGGGAGGAGCGGGAGGAGACCGTTTCCCCCCGGGCGTACCGGGCCCTCCTGGACCGGGCGGATCCCGCCCTCCGGGTGATCGAAAAGACCCGGTGGTGCATCCCCTGGAACGGCCTCACCCTGGAGGTGGACTGCTTCCCCTTCTGGTCGGACCGGGCCTTTCTGGAGATCGAGCTCCCCGGGGCGGAGGCTGACCCCGGCCTGCCGGACTGGGTGCAGGTCGTGCGGGAGGTGACGGAGGATCCCCGGTATACCAACCGGGCCCTGGCGGAGGAGATCCCCCTGGAGCTCCTGCCGGGTCAGGGGATCGAGGACCTGATCCGCGCCGATCCCACCCGCCGCACCTGGGCGGAGATCCGCCTGGACCGGATCGGGCACAATTTCAAGACCATGGAGGCCGCTCTTCCCGCCGGAGCCCGGTGCCTGGGGGTGGTGAAGGCGGATTCCTACGGCCACGGGGACGTGGAGGTTTCCCGGCGGCTGGAGGAGCTGGGCTGCGCCTATATGGCGGTGGCCTGCCTGGACGAGGGAGCCAAGCTCCGGGCGGCGGGGATCACCGCCCCCATCCTGCTCCTGGGCCCCACCCCGGCCCGGTGGGGGGATACCCTGGCCTCTCTGGACCTGACCCAGGCCCTGGGGAGCCTGGAGGAGGCCCGGGCCTATTCCGCGGCCCTGACCCGGCCTCTGAAGGTCCATCTGAAGATCGACACGGGGATGAGCCGCACCGGCTTCCCCTGGTCCCGGCCGGAGGATCTGGCTGCGGCCATGGCCCTGCCCAATCTGGACTGCGAGGGGACCTTCACCCATTTCGCCGTGTCCGACGAACGGGGCGGGGAGGAATTCACCGAGGAACAGCACCGCCGCTTCACCGGCTGCTATGCCGCGGCGGAGGCGGCGTCCGGCAAGGCCTTCCGCCTGCACCACTGCGTCAATTCCGGGGCGATGCTCACCCGGCGGGACCTGGCTCACGAGCTGGTGCGTCCCGGCCTCGCCCTGTATGGCATGTATCCCGGGGAGGATACGGGGGGCATCCCCCTGCTCCCCGCCATGAATCTGAAGACCCGGGTGGCGGCCATCACGGAGCACGCCCCGGGGGATACGGTGGGCTACGGCCGCACCTTCACTCTCTCCCGCCCCACCCGTCTGGCGGTGCTCCCCATCGGCTATGCCGACGGGCTCCACCGATCCCTTTCCAATAAACTCCGGGTGCTGATCCGGGGCAGCCTCGCTCCCCAGCTGGGGCGCATCTGCATGGACCTGTGCATGGTGGACATCACGGACCTGCCGGAGGTCCGGGTGGGGGACGAGGTCACCATATTCGGGGACGGCCGCCCCATCGAAGAGACCGCCGCCCTGGCAGGAACCATCACCTATGAGCTCTGCTGCGCCGTCTCCCCCCGGGTCCCCCGGGTATACCTGGGATAAGCGCCGCGATCCGCCGCACAGCACACAACAGAATCGAGGATGATCATGAAACGAAGGATTTTCGCTTTTTTCCTGACCCTGTGCATCGCCTTTACCCTGCTCTCCGCCGCTCTGCCCGTCTCCGCCGCGGTGGCTTATCTCCCCGGCGTGACGGAGGAAATGACGTACCCCGAGTTCTGGGCGGGCCGGATGGCTGACCCGGAGGCGCTCCTGAGCACCCCGGAGGAGATCGCCCGGATCAATCGCGCAGCCCTGACCACCGAGGGGACGAACATGCACGATCTCCTGAGCCTTGCTTCCTCCTTCGACGGCAGGACCTGGTGCGAATCCCTGGCAAAAGGCGCCCGGGCGGACGCGGAATACTTTCTCGGCTGGACCTACGACGAGAACGGCAAGCCCTTCACCCAGGAGGCCTTTGAGGCGATCATCGCCAACTGCGCCGACCCCAACGCGAGGGAGGACATGCCGGTGCGTCTGGGGGTGGCGGTGAACCGCGCCCTGCTCATGGTCTTCCCTTATGATGGGCAGATCCTGGACGATCCCTCGGACCCGGATTTCGACTATCAGGGCCTGGTGGGCATCCGGGTGAACGAGCCCGTGGCCGCTTTCACCAATTCCGCGGACGGGAAGTACTGTCAGGTGTACACCTCCTGCTGCTCCGGCTGGGTCCGGAAGGAGGACATCGCCTTCTGCTCCAGCCGGGAGGAATGGCTCTCCGCCTGGGATATCCCCGCGGAAAAGCGCCTGGTGTTCTGGGGGGACAAGCTCTATACGGACTATTCCCGGAGCGCCCCGGAGACCGCCGGGCGGCTGATCACCATGGGCACGGTGCTGGAGCGCATGGAGATCGACGACCCGGACGCCCTGGTCATCAACCGCCTCCCCGTACATAATTACGCCGTGTATCTCCCGGTGCGCAACGAGGACGGCAGCTACGGCAAGACCCCGGCACTCCTCAACGCCAGGGAAAAGCTCAGCGAGGATTATCTCCCCCTCACCGGCGAAAACCTGACCCAAGTCGCCCTGGCTTCCCTGGGGGACGCCTACGGCTGGGGAGCCACCCTCAACAACGAGGACTGCACCAGCCTCAACCGGAACATCTATGCCTGCTTCGGCCTGGATCTGCCCCGGAACGGCAACTGGCAGTGGCCCCTCTCCATGCCCAAGGCGGACGTGACGGACATGCCCCTGGAGGAAAAGGAAGCCCTGCTGGAGGGGCTGCCCTTCGGTACCCTGCTGGACTTCCCCGGCCACCAGATGATGTACCTGGGCAAGGTGAACGGAAGCTACTTCTGCATGAGCACGGTCAGCAGCATGATGAGCCCCTTTACCGGGGGCCGTCAGCGGTCCCGCACGGTGCAGATCAACGATCTGGATATCAAGCGGGGCAGCGGTCTGACCTGGCTGGAAGCGGTCAACCATATCAGCATCCCCTGGACCTATCTCCCGGAGGGGGAGGAAAGCCCCCTGTTCTCTTCTTTCTCTCCCGCTCCCGCACCTGCGTCCGATCCCGATCCCGCCCCTTCCTCCGCCTGGTACGACGAGGGAGTGGCCTGGTGCCTGGAGAAGGGGCTGATGGATCCCCTGGCGGACGGGGACTTCCGCCCGGAGGAGCCGGCGACCCGGGCCCAGACGGTGGAAGCCCTCTGGCGCTCCGCCGGCAGACCGGGACCCGGAGAGGGGATCCAGGGCTTCATGGACGTACCGCCCGGCGCCTCCTATGAAAAGGCGGTGCTGTGGGCCAGGGAACAGGGAGTCATCCAGGGGAACGGCAACGATGATTTTATCCCGGAGGGGATCCTGACCCGGGAGCAGCTGGCCGTGATGCTCTTCCGCGTTCTGGTAAAGGATGACCAGGGCGGGGCCATGGGCCTGGCCGGCTATGCCGACAGCATGGAGATCTCCTCCTGGGCCTGGGACGCCATGGGCTGGGCCGTGCGTTCCGGCCTGTTCATCGGGACCGACAGCGGCGAGCTGCGCCCGAAGGATCCTCTGACCCGGGGCGCGCTGGCGGTGCTGCTCCAGCGGGCCTCCGGCCTGCCCGGGGCGGAAGACTGACCCGCGGCGGGATCCGTATCTCAAAAAGCCAAACAGGAGGGATATAAATGATCGAAAACGAAACCATGAAAAGCATCCTGGCCCGGCGGAGCTACAAGCTTTTCGACAGCCGGCCCATCAGCGACGAAGCCCTGGAGACCATCGTCACCGCAGGGCTCTACGCCCCCACGGGGATGAACCGCCAGCCCTGGCACTTCACGGTGATCCGGAGCCGGGAGATGCTGGATAAGCTGGCGGCGGCCCGGAAAGCCATGCCCCTGCCCCCCGGCATTCCCCCCGCCGCCCTGAAGGCCATGGGGGATCCCATGCGCAACGCCCCCGTGATGATCCTGGTCTCCGCCAAGGAGGGCGGCACGGGCTTCCAGGACAGCTGCCTCGCCATGGAGAACATGTTCATCGCCGCCGCTTCCCTGGGGATCATGAGCGGCTGGGACCATGCCACGGTGGTGGACCTGGTGCCGAACAATCCGGAGCTCCGGGCAGAGCTGATCCCGGAGGGGTATATCCTTCATGCCGCCGCCTTTTTCGGCTATCCCGGCCCCGAGGTGAAGGACCGGGGAGAGCGGAAGGGAACCGTCTCCTACGTATAAAACGCCTGACTGCAGAAAGGACCCGCGGACCATCCGGTCCGCGGGTCCTCTTTCCATTTGTGCTTCCGGGTCGGGCTGTCTTACACTTTGTGCTCCGCCCGGGAGATGATGTCGTTCTGCATGGCTTCGGTCATATCCACGAAGTAGGCGGAGAAGCCGGCGATGCGGACGACCAGGTTGTGATAGTCTTCCGGATGGGCCTGGGCCTTCCGCAGGGTCTCCGCGTCCACCACGTTGTACTGGATCTCCATGCCGCCGTTGTTGAAATAGGTCCGGGTCATGTCTTCCAGCTTCGTGATGCCGTCGTCCGCCCGCAGGGAGGTGGGATGGATCTTCAGGTTCAGGGCCATGCCGTCCAGGTAATGGCCGTGCTCGAAGTTCACCGCGGAGTTGAACACGCCGGTGGGACCGCACACGTCTCTGCCCTGGCCGGGGCTGCATGCGTCCGCGATGGGCTCGCCGGTCTTGCGGCCGTCGGGGGTGGCCCAGGTGATCTCGCCCTGCACCACGTGGTCGGAGGCGCCGAAGGTGCCGCACTTGTAGGTGGTGCAGCGGCAGGTGGAGAAGGCGCGGGTGATGTTGTAGTACAGGTCCATCACGTACTTCATTTCCATATCCGCGTAGGGATCGTTGTTGCCGTAGTGGGGGACCTGGTGCAGGACCCGCTGGCGGAGCTCCTCGTGGCCTTCCCAGTTGTCCAGGATCGCCTGGAGGAATTCCTCCCGGGTGGCGATCTTCTTATCGTAGACGATGTACTTCAGAGCGGTGAGACTGTCCGCCGTGGTGGCCAGGCCGGTGGCGGTGCCGCCGTAGCTGTTGTACTTTGCGCCGCCCTCGGAAACGTCCTTGCCGGACTCCATGCAGCCTTCCGTGGAGATGGACAGGTTGGGGAAGGGGAACAGCCGGGGATACTCGTGCTCCGTCAGGTTGTTCAGGGTGGCGGACCAGGTGAGCATCCAGGTGCAGATCTTCTCGAAGGCGGCCTTCACGTCGTCCATGGTCTCCATGTCGTACAGGTAGCCGGAACGGACCTTCTCGGGACACTGGGCGCCGTTGATGGGGTTGATGCCGTTGTTGATGGCCATGACCAGGGCGATGGCCCAGAAGATGCCGTTATGGCCCATGGCGGAGCCGTTGGGGGCGGGATAGTCGTTGCCGAAGCCGGTGATCTCCTGGCAGCCGATGAAGGCGAAGT
>CAMZIY010000024.1 GCA_947307365.1 uncultured Clostridia bacterium | reverse complement strand
TCCAGGACCACGTTCCGGCCCTTGGGGCCCAGGGTGATCTTAACGGTATCGGCAAGATGATCGACGCCGCGCTCCAGAGCGCGCCGGGCGTCCTCGCCGTAAGTCAGCTTTTTCGCCATTGTTCCTTACCTCCTGTTAGTCTTCCACCACGGCCAGAATGTCGTTCTGCCGCACGATGGTGTATTCCACGCCGTCAACCTTGACCTGGGTGCCGCTGTACTTGCCGGTGATGACCTTATCGCCGGGTTCCACGGTCATCTCGACTTCGTTGCCGTCCACCAGGCCGCCGGGGCCTACGGCGATGACTTCAAAGATCTGGGGCTTTTCCTGGGCGGCGCTGGTGAGGATGATGCCTGCCTTGGTGGTCTCCTCCGCGTCCACCTGCTTCACGATCACACGATCAGACAAAGGGATGAGCTTCATGGTATATACCTCCATATGCGTAAGATGCGCTTTAGTTTTGTGGTATTAGCACTCATTCACCCTGAGTGCTAACGCAATATATAATAACCCAAGTATACCCATTGTGCAAGCATAAAATAGCGAATAATCGGGGAAAAATTCAGAAAATCCAAGGAATAGATGCAAATTCCTTGGATTTTCAAGCTGAATGAGAGAATTGCTTAAAATATCTCCTGATTTCTCATTTTGAAAATCAGAAATACATATACAGCTGACAGGGAATGGAGCCGTTGTACAGCTTCCGGCGTTTTGCCGCCCGGCGGCCGAAGCTCTTTTCGAAATCCAGACTGGAGGTGAGAACGTAGAAGCGCCAGTCCTTCGCCCCCCGCCAGGCCCGGCCCATGCCCCGGTACAGGGCTTCCGCCTGGGCGGCATCCAGAAGCCGGTCCCCATAGGGCGGGTTGGTGAGCAGGATGCCGGGGCCCTCCGGCAGCGCCCGCTCCAGGGCGTCCGCCTGGGAAAACTCGATATCCTCCGCCACCCCCGCCAGGTCCGCGTTGCGCCGGGCGATCTCCAGGGCGGCGGGGTCGATATCCCCGGCGAAGATCCGGTAGGGGCCGGGGTACTCCCGGCTGCGGGCGGCCTCCCGCTCCTCCCGCCACAGCTTTTCCGGGATGGATACCCATTTTTCCGCGATGAAGCTCCGGTTCAGCCCCGGGGCCTTGTTCCGGGCGGCGAGAGCCGCCTCGATGGCGATGGTGCCGGAGCCGCAGAAGGGATCCAGCACCGTTTCCTTCCCCTTGAACCGGCTGAGTTTCACCATGGCCGCCGCCAGGGTCTCCCGCAGGGGAGCCAGGTTGGAATTCTGCCGCCAGCCCCGCTTATGGAGGCTGACGCCGCTGGTATCCAGGTACAGGGAGGCCCGGTCCTTCATCAGGGAGAAGCGGATGGGGCAGACGGAGCCGGTCTCCGGCAGATGCTCCGCCCGGTAAACCTGCCCCAGCCGGGTGGCCGCCGCCTTCTTCACGATGCGCTGACAGTCCGGGATGGACTTCAGGGCGCTGTCCAGGCTGGAGCCCTTCACCGGGAACTGGGCCCGGTAATCGATGAGCTTTTCCCATTCCAGGGCCTTCGTGCCCTCAAACAGGGCGTCGAAGGTGGGAGCGGGGAATTCCCCCAGGAGGACGTAGACCCGCTCTCCGGTGCGGAGCCACAGGTTTGCCCGCACCAGGTCCCGCTCGTCCCCGTCGAAGAGGACCCGGCCGGTCTCGCTGCGCACGTTCCGGCAGCCCATGTATTTCAGCTCGTCCGCCGCCAGTCCCTCCAGACCGAAGAGACAGGGGACGCAGAGGGTGAGTTCCATCTTACCGGCCTCCCTTCGCCGTATAGCTGTGCCAGTTTTCCACCTGCCGGTGGGCGGTGATCGTCAGTCCCGCTGCCTCCAGAGCGGCCCGGACCTCCTCCTGGCGCCCGTCGATGATGCCGGAGCAGATGAGGTTTCCCCCGGGCTCCAGCCACCGGGCGGCGTCCCGGCTCAGGGCGATGATCACGTCCGCCACGATATTCAGAAAGATAAGGGGATATTTCCGTGCCCCGATGCGGCTGCGCAGGGCATAGTCCGAAAGGGCGTCCCCCGCCAGCACCTCCAGCCGGTCCTCCACCTCATTCAGGGCGGCGTTCATTCGGGCGATGTCGGGAGCTTTGGGGTCGATGTCGCAGCCCAGCGCCCGCTTCGCCCCCAGCACCAGGGCGGCGATGGAGAGGATCCCGCTGCCGCAGCCCAGGTCCAGCACCGCCTCCGCAGCGGGGGCGATATCCTCCGCCGCCTCCAGGCACATGCGGGTGCTGGGGTGGGCGCCGGTGCCGAAGATCAGCCCGGGGTTCAGCCGCAAGGGAAGTCGGCCGCCGGATTCCGGCACCGCCTCCCATTCCGGCACGATCAGGAGCTTTTTCCCCACGGCGATGGGCCGGTAATACTGCTTCCAGTTGTTCTCCCAGTCCTCATCCCGCAGGGAGGCGGTGACGGGGGAGGGGTACCCCGCCTTTTCCAGGGCTTCCCGCAGCGACAGGAGGGTCTTCCGCCCCTCCTCGTCCTCCGGGAGATAGAACTTCACCCGGCAGACTCCCTGACGGGAGGCCAGGAAATCCTCGTCGATATAGTCCCAGTACTGGGTGTCCTTTTCCATGAATTCCCGCAGGTCCGCCTCGTCCTCCACCACCAGGCCCGAGACCCCCAGATCCTCCAGAAAGGCGCAGAGCTTTTCCGTTCCCCGGTCTCCCGCCTCCACGCAAACCTCCAGCCAGCGCATGGCCAAACCTCCTCAGTCTACCCGATTCCGCCGCTCTCCCCGCAGGAAGGCGGCGATGTTTTCCCCGATCTCCCGGATGCACCGCTGGCGGGTCTCCATCCCGCCCCAGGCCATGTGGGGAGTGAGACACACGTCCTCCCGCTCCCGGATGGCGTAAAAGGGGTGAGTCTCCGGGAAGGGCTCGGCGCTGTATACATCGATCCCCAGGCCTCCCAGTCTGCCCTCTGTCAGGGCCTCCGCCAGGGCGGCCTCGTCCGCCACCGCTCCCCGGGCCACGTTGATGAAGAGACAGGACGGTTTACATAAGCCGATCAACTCCCGGCTGAACAGGCCCCGGGTGGCGTCGTTCAGAGGCAGGTGGACGGAGAGGATGTCCGACTGCCGGCACAACTCCTCCAGGGGAACGAAGGGATCTCCCGCCTGAGGGTGGGCCCGCCAGCAGAGAACCCGGCAGCCCAGGACCTGCGCGATCTCCGCCACCCGGCGGCCGATGCGGCCGTAGCCCGCCACCCCCCAGGTCATGCCCCGGAGCTCATGGTACACGGGGGATAGAATGTTGGCGGCGGCGCCCCGGGAATAGCGGCCGGAGCGCACCGCGGCGGTATAGGACCCCAGATGCTCCGTCAGGTACAGGGCCATGGCGGCGGTGAGCTGGGCCACGCTGTCCGTGGAGTACCCGGCCACGTTGCACACGGCGACGCCGTGCTCCCGGCACCAGGCGGTATCGATATTGTCATACCCCGTGGCGGCGATGCAGATGAGCTTCAGCCTGCCGTTTCCCGACAGGTTCTGCGGGCCCAGGCGCAGCTTGTTCACCAGGGCCACGTCCGCCTCCCGCAGCCGTTCGGGGATCTCCTCCGGGGCGGTGGCGGGGTAATATGCCGTTTCCCCCAAAGCTTCCAGAGGGCTCAGGTCCAGCTGAGGACCCAGGGTGTCCCCGTCCAGGATCACGATGCGCATGGATATCCCTCCTTTTTTCGGATACTCCACTATACCATGTTGTCCGCTTGTCCACAAGGCGGGGTTTGCCGGGGAATGCCTGCGGGAAGGGAAACCTTGACGAACCGGCGGCTCCATGGTAAATTATCATGATACCGAATACCTGGCCGGAGCGCTCCGGCCGCAGGGGGCCAACTATGGAAAACACGGAAACCAAAAAAGCGACCATCTGGACCCGGGGATACGTCTGCGCCTTGCTGTCCAACCTCATGCTCTGCTTTTCCCAGCATTGCGTGAACAGCCTGATCACCAAATACGCCGGCTTCCTGGGAGCCAGCGCCGTGCTGATCGGCATCATCTCCGGCCTGTATTTCGGCGTTGCCTGCGCCGCCCGTCCCGTGGCCGGGCCTGCCATCACCATGGCGAACAAGAAGAAGCTCATGATCTGGGTGTACATCGCCGGGGTGGTGACCAACCTGATCTACGCCGTGGCGGGGGGCGTTGGGGTCTTTATTATCGCCCGCATCCTCCATGGGCTCCAGTTTGCCTTCGTGGGCTCCCTGGGCCTTACCATCGCCAGCGACAGCGTCCCCCGGGAAAAGCTGGGCTCCGCCGTGGGCCTCTACGGGGCGGGAGTCGCCCTGGCCATGGCCCTGGGTCCCAGCATGGGCATCGCCCTGCGGGACTGGGCCACCCTCCGCTGGGATGAGGCGGGGGGCTACACCGCCGTCTTCCTCCTGGCAGCCTTCTTCATGTTCCTGGCCATCATCCCCACCATCCTGCTGCCGGACATGGGGCGGCCGGAGAAGGGGGCCCTGGGGGCCTGGTACAAGAACATCCTGGCGACGGAGACCCTGCTGCCCACGGTGTTCATGGGCCTTATCAGCATGTCCAGCACCATGTTCAACGCGTACATGGTGCCCTATGCGGAGACCCTGGGCATCCCCAACATCGCCATTTTCTTCACGGTTTACGCCCTCGTCCTCCTGGCCGCCCGGCCCGTCTTCGGGAAGCTGGCGGACAAGGTGGATATCGACAAGGTCCTGATCCCCAGCCTCATCATTTTTGCCCTGAGCTTCGTGGCGGTGGCCCTGGGACGGAACCTGGCCATGATGCTGGTGGGCGCGGCCCTGGCGGCCATCGGCTACGGGGCGGCCAATCCCAGCATCCAGACCCTGTGCATCCGCACCGTGGAGCCGGAGCGCCGGGGCGTGGCCAGCAATACCCAGTTCTTCGGCATGGACCTGGGCTATTTCCTGGGGCCCGCTCTGGGCGGCTTCATCGTTGACGGGAGCGGTTACAGCGCCATGTACCTCTGTACCGGCGTCATTCCCCAGGTGATCTGCCTGATCCTGTTCATCGCCACCTGGGGCCGCCTGAAAAAGCGCCTGTACTGAGGGGAGGCACGGACTCATGCGCATGCGGAAAAAGCCCAATCTCATCCCCAGGATGGAGAAGGCCTCGGCGGTGCTGGAGCGGGAACCGGAGAAGCTCCGGGGCCGCTGGCTGGAGGGTTTTCCCGAATGCAGCCGTCTGTACCTGGAGCTGGGCTGCGGGAAGGGGAGCTTCACCTGCGCCTCCGCTCTGGCGGAGCCGGAGGCCCTGTTCGCCGCGGTGGAGCGGGTGCCGGACGCCATGGTGGTGGCCATGGAGCGGGCCTGCGAAATGGAGCTGCATAACGTCCGGTTCCTGGATGCGGACGCCGTCCGTCTGCCGGAGCTCTTCGCCCCGGGGGAGGCGGACCGGATCTACATCAATTTCTGCGATCCCTGGCCCAAGAAGAAGCAGTTCAAGCGGCGGCTCACCGCCCCGGGCTTCCTGGCCCTGTACCGGCAGATCCTGAAGCCGGAGGGGGAGATCTGGTTCAAGACGGACAACCGGGACCTGTTCGACTGGTCCGAGGAACAGCTCCTGGCCTGCGGCTGGCAGGTCTCGGAGGTCACCCGGGACCTCCACGCGAACGGTCCCGCGGGGATCATGACGGATTATGAAAAGAAGTTCTACGGCGAGGGGAAACCCATCTGCCGGCTGACAGCGAGGGCGAAATGAGACTCATCTCCTGGAACGTGAACGGCCTGCGGGCCTGTGTGAACAAGGGATTCATGGACTTTTTCCGGGGCCTGGATCCGGATATCCTCTGCCTGCAGGAGACCAAGCTCCAGGCGGGACAGATCCAGCTGGACACCCCGGCCCATCATCAATACTGGAACTACGCGGTGAAGAAGGGGTATTCCGGCACCGCGGTCTTCACGAAGGAGGAGCCCCTTTCCGTCAAAATGGGCATGGATATCCCCCGGCACGACGAGGAAGGACGGGTCATCACCCTGGATTTTACAAATTTCTGCCTGGTGACCGTGTATACTCCCAATGCACAGGACGGACTCCGGCGGCTGGACTACCGCATGGACTGGGAGGACTGCTTCCGGGAATACCTCATGGATCTGGACAGGGTCAAGCCCGTGGTGGTGTGCGGGGACCTGAACGTGGCCCACGAGCCCATCGACCTGGCGAATCCCGAAACGAACCGGATGAATCCCGGTTTTTCCGACGAGGAGCGGGGGAAGATGACGAAGCTCCTGGGGAGCGGCTTTACCGATACCTTCCGGGCCCTGCACCCGGAGCTCTCCGGCGCTTACTCCTGGTGGTCCTACCGGGCCAGGGCCAGGGAACGGAACGTGGGCTGGCGCATCGATTATTTCCTCACCTCGGACCGGCTCCGGGAGAATATCGACAAGGCGTACATATGCAGCGAGATCCAGGGCTCCGACCATTGCCCGGTGGGGCTGGATCTCCTGTGGTGAGCATCGGCGGCCTGCCGGTTCCGGGCAGGCTCCTCCTGGCTCCCATGGCGGGGGTGACGGACCTGGCCTTCCGCAGCGTATGCCGGGAACTGGGCGCCGCCGCGGCGGTGAGCGAGATGGTCTCCGCCCAGGCCCTGGTGTACCAGGACGGAAAGACGAAGGCCCTGCTCCGGCGGGAGAGCGTCCCCGGCCCCTACGGGGCGCAGCTTTTCGGCAAGGATCCGGAGGTCATCGCAAAGGCGGTGCCCAAGGCCGCAGCGCTCAGCGGCTGTGACTGGATCGACCTGAACATGGGCTGCCCCACGGGGAAGATCGTGCGGAACGGGGAGGGCTGCGCCCTCATGCGGGACCTGCCCCTGGCGGGGCGGATCATCGCCGCGGCGGTGAAGGCTTCCCGTGTGCCCGTCACGGTGAAATTCCGCAAGGGGTGGGACAGCGGCAGCGTCTGCGCTGCGGAACTGGCCCGCATCGCCCGGGAGGAAGGGGCCGCCGCCGTGTGCGTCCACGGCCGCACCCGGGCCCAGATGTATTCCGGCCGCGCCGACTGGGACGTCATCCGGGAGGTGAAGCAGGCGGTGGATATCCCCGTCATCGCCAACGGAGACGTGTTCGAGCCGGAGGACGCGGCCCATATCCTCCGATATACCGGGGCGGACCTGGTCATGATCGGCCGGGGCGCCATGGGGAACCCCTGGATCTTTTCCCGGGGGAACGCCGTCCTCCGGGGGGAGGAAGCGCCTCCCATGCCCGGGGTGAAGGAGCGGATGGCCGTCGCTGCGCGGCAGTTTGCCCTGGCGGTGGAGGACAAGGGCGAGAAGATCGCCTGTCTGGAAGCAAGAAAGTATCTCAGCTGGTATCTCCGGGGCGTGCCCTATGCCGGGTATGCCCGGGAAAAGATCAGCCGGGTGACGGTCCCGGAAGACGTGGAGGCGGTGATCGCCCTGATCTGCCGGGAACTTTAGAGAGGTTCTTGATTTGACACGAGAAGAGGAAGCCCGGCTGGTCCGGGATATCCGCGCGGGCGACGGAGACGCCTTTGAGACCCTGGTCCGGGAGCATCAGACCAGGGTGTATAACCTTGCCCTGCGCATGACCGGAAACTCGGAGGACGCCATGGATATCTCCCAGGAGACTTTCCTGAAGGCCTGGCGGACCATGGGGAAATACCGGGGGGACTGCAGCCTGGGAAGCTGGCTGTACCGCATCGCCTCCAATCTCTGCATCGACCTGCTGCGGAAGAACAAGCGGCGGCAGGCGGAGAAGATCGTCTCCCTGGATGATCCGGGGGAGGACGGCAGGCCCCTGGAGCTGCCGGATCTGCGGGAGGAGCCCCAGGCCATCCTGGAGCGGGAGGAGAACCGCCGGGCGGTGTGGGAATGCCTGGAGACGCTGCCGGAGGAGCAGAAGCTCATCCTCATCCTCCGGGACGTGAACGGCCTGAGCTACGAGGAGATCGGGGCCGCCATGGATCTGGAGCTGGGCACGGTGAAATCCCGCATTTTCCGGGCCAGAGAAAGACTCGCAAAACTTTTGCTGGATCGGGGAACCTTTGACCCTGTCCCTTCGTCCAACACTCAGAAAAAGGGAAGAAGGAGGTGAGTCAAGTGGCCGATTGCAGAGAATGGATGGAAGAGATCAGCGCCTCTCTGGACGGGGAACTGAGCCCGGAGCAGGAAGCGGCGCTGCAGGAGCATCTGGCGGAATGTGAGGATTGCCGGGCCGCTTTGGCTCTGCTCCGTGGCATGACCGCAGTCATGCGGGAAGATACGGTCCAGCCGCCTGCGCAGCTGGCGGAGGGGACCCGGTTCCTGTTTGAGCGTGAGAAGAAGGAAAAAGGCTTCAGTCTGAAACGCTGGCGCTTCACCGCCATTGCCGCGGTGATCTGCCTGGCTTTGTTCGGCGTGGTGAAGCTGGCCCCCTGGAGCATGGGGAGCGGTTCCGCCGCACCCATGGCCGTGGAGAGCATCGCAGCGCAGCAAAGCGTCAAGGAAGCCTCATCCGCCCCTGCGGGCGCTCAGGCGTCCAAGGACGTTCTGATCACGGCGGGCGGCATGGAGCCCGCGCCGGAGAGCGCCGAAGGCCCCGGCGAAGAGCCGGCGGCGGAGCAGGATATGCGGGGCGTACAGATCAACGCCGCCGCGCCGACCAACGGCATGGTCCAGGAGGATGCCGGCGAGGCGGACGGCTTCCCGGAGGAAGAGATGGATACGCAGACGAACGAGGCCCTCCCGGGCAGCGCCCCTCTGTATACCGCCGCATCCCTCCCCGGATACGCCATCTATTCCCAGCTGGAAGGCGCGGATGCGTATTACAGCGTCTGCTTCGTCTACGGGGAGGTGCCGGAATCCATCCGGACGAATCGGGAGTGTGCGCCTCTGGAATCGCCGGAGGGACAGGAGCGCTGGCTGGTGCCCCTTTCCGTATGCATGAACGAGGGGCTTCTGGAGCAATTCAGCGAGATCTATTATGGGGATCTCCTCTCCCAGCGGGGGCTGGTGATCGGGATCCTGGATATGGAGGAAGACCAATGGCAGCCTTAACGGAAGAAGAAGCGAGATACAGACTGTTCGACCAGGGCTTCGACTGCGCCCAGACCGTGTTCAGCGCCTTTGCGGAGGAACTGGACCTGGATGAGGAGACGGCTCTGAAGATCGCCGCGGGCTTCGGCGGCGGCATGCACCTGGGAGATATGTGCGGCTGCGTCACCGGCGGCCTCATGGTCCTGGGCCTGAAATACGGCTGGAACGAGGAAGGGGACGCCGTGGGCAAGGATCTGATGAACCGGAAGGCGCAGGAATATGAGCGGCGCTTCCGGGAGCGGCTGGGCGGACTCCGGTGCCGGGAGCTGCTGGAGGCGGACGTATCCACCTCTGAGGGAAAGATGCTGGCCGCCGAGCGCATCCCCGACCGCTGCCCCGGTTTCGTCGCCGCAGCGACCGAGATCCTGGAGGAAATGCTGGAAGACTGACCTCTTCGCACCCCCATCGGGGGTGAATTGACGCCTGCGGCGTCGTGAATTGTTCCGGCGGAACATGAATTGTGCTGCGCACATGAATTGACGCTTCGCGTCATGAAAAGAATGACGGGTCCTCTCCCCATGGGGAAAAAGGACCCGTCATATTTCGTTTCTCATGGCCGAAGGCCAATTCACGCGCCAATCTGGCGCAATTCATGGCTGAAAGCCAATTCATGACGCCGGCGGCCATTCATTTTATCCTGTGTCTCGGCAGCAGGAACCCGAATTCCCCGCCGCAGAGACCGCCCAGGATATGGCTCAGCTGGGAGACGTTGTCCTTCCGGAACAGACCATTCAGCACCTCGCCTCCCAGATAGATCACCAGAATGACGAGGGTGGTGAGGGGGATCTTTCCCTCCCGCATCCCCGCCATGGAGGAGAGAACGATCATCATGAAGGCGATGCCGCTGGCCCCCAGCACCGCCGTGCCGGGGAAAAGGAGCATCTGGGCGACGCCGGTGACGAAGGCGGTGATGAGGATGCACAGGAGAAGGGAGCGGCTGCCGTATTTATCCTCCAGTCCCGGCCCCAGGGCCAGGATCAGGAGCATGTTGTTCAGGTAATGGCTGTAGTTGGCATGGCCCAGGACATGGAGAAAGATCCGGGGCAGTGCCAGCAGGTCTCCCCAGGCGCAGCGATACACGCTGAAGAGATGGGTGTTTGCCCAGCCCCCGTCCACCCGGCTCAGAAGCAGCGCACCCAGGGAGACGAGGGCGAAGGTGAGGGTCACCGGGGCGTTGTACTGGATGCGCTTCATCATGCCCGCTCCTCCCCAGCTTCCCGGCGGATTTCCAGCAGGTCGAGAAGCAGGAGCTGGTACTTGCGGATGCTGGGGGGCTGGACCTTCTTCGGCCGGGGGAAGAGGAGCTCATAGGTCTTTCCCCCGGCGGTAAACATCATGGTCTCTCCCTGGCCGAAATGGCAGAGGGAGGGTTCCTGCATATGATCGAGAGGTATGTTCCTGCCCTCTGCCGTGAGCCCGGTCCGGTCCAGCGTGAGTCTGCCCCGGGCCAGGACCGTGACCGCGTGGCCCTCTCCCAGCTCCCGGAGCTCCGCGTCCTCATCGGAGAGGGAAAAGTCCGGCTTGCGCCCCAGTTCCCGGAGCCGATCCTGCTGCCAGGCGTCCCACTCCGGAATGGAGGCAAAGGGGATATCCCCCGCCAGGCGCCCGTCCTCCCGGTACTCCGCCCGGAGACCGCAATCGCAGGCAAACGTCCGGTCCCGGCCATGGAGGGCGCCGATCTTTCCGCATTTCGGGCAGAGGAACAGGGCTTCCTCCAGCCCCTCCGCCAGACGCTTCCCAACATAGGAGAGGGTGTTGGCCTCCGGGTCCACGGCCAGATCCGCCTCGATCCGGGCGGTGATCTCCTCCGGGCTGAGCTTCGCCAGCTCCTCCGGCGTGTAGACGTTCACCACGCCTCCCCGGATGGGCCCCTTCCGCAGAGTGTGCGCCCAGCGGGGATCCGCCAGGTAGCCCCCGGTGATCCGGTAGGTCATGACGGGCACTTTGGCCAGCTTGATGAGCTTCCCGGTGGCGGGGTGAAGGGGGGCGGTGCGCCCGTCCCAGCTCCGGTTCCCCTCGGGGAACAGACACACGGATATCCCCCGGCGCAGCACCCGGAGGATGCCCCGCACGGCGGAGGCGTCCGCGCTGCCCTTGGTGCGGGAGATGGGGCCAAAGAGCGTGCGCATCAGGAAGCTCACCAGCTTCTGCCGGAAGGCGTGCTCCGAGACCACGAAGTACATGTGCCGCCTGGGGAAGCTGCATCCCACGAAAAACTGATCGTAGGCGTTCGCGTGATTGGGGAGCACCAGGTAGGGGCCCTCCAGGGCCGGAGCGGGCTCCGCCCGGAAATCCTTGTGCCGCAGCCACACCACCAGCTTTACCAGCCAAAGGATATGGTCCCAGATCCGGCGATAATGCCGGTCTCGTCTGCGTTCCGCAGCGTCCGTCTGTTTATCCATATCAGCTGCCCTCCGTCAGGGTCTTTTTCAGGGTGAACAGGAGGTTCATGGCCTCCAGAGGGGTGAGGGTGTTCAGATCCGTATCCCGGAGCTTGTCCAGCACTTTTTCCGCACCCAGGTCCGGCAGACCCAGCTGCTCCGTATCGTCTTCCGCGGCGTCCGGGATCCCGGAAAGGTCCCGGGCGGCGTTCACGGCGCTGCGCTCCAGTTCCTTCAGCACCACCCGGGCCCGGCGGATCACCTCCGCCGGCACCCCCGCCAGCTTCGCCACCTCGATGCCGTAGCTCCGGTCCGCCCCGCCGGGGACGATGCGCCGGAGGAAGACCACGTCCTCTCCCCGCTTTTTCACCGCGGCGGAGAGGTTCACCACCCCGGGCAGGGTCTTCTCCAGCTCCGTGAGTTCATGGTAATGGGTGGCGAACATGGTCCTGGCCCCCAGCTTCCGGGGATCGGCGCAGTATTCCAGCACCGCCCGGGCGATGGCCATCCCGTCGTATGTGGAGGTGCCCCGGCCGATCTCGTCCAGGATCAGCAGGCTCCCGGCGGTGGCGTTCTGCAGGATCTGGGAGACCTCCGTCATCTCCACCATGAAGGTGGACTGGCCGGCGGCCAGATCGTCCGAGGCGCCGATGCGGGTGAAGATCCGGTCCGTGATGCCGATGCGGGCGCTGCGGGCGGGGACGAAGGAGCCGATCTGGGCCATGAGCACGATGAGAGCCGTCTGCCGCAGATAGGTGGACTTGCCCGCCATGTTGGGACCTGTGAGGATGAGGGCCCGTTCCTTCGCCGTATCCAGCCGGGTATCGTTGGGAACGAACAGGGCCTCCGTCTGGGTCTGTTCCACCACGGGGTGGCGTCCGTCCCGGATGTCGATCACGCCGGAAACGTCCACCTCCGGCATGCAGTAGTCGTTCTTCGCCGCCACCTCTCCCAGGGAACAGAGGGCGTCCAGCGCCGCTACGTCCTCCGCCGTCTGGCGGATCACCGGGGCCTGGGCAGCCACGGAATCCATCAGTTCCCGGAACAGGCTGTATTCCAAAGCGCAGAGACGGTCGTGGGCGGTGAGGAGCTGGCTCTCCAGATCCTTCAGCTCCTGGGTGATGAACCGCTCGCCGTTCACCAGGGTCTGCTTGCGGATATAGTGCTCCGGGACCTCCTCGCTCTGGCTCCGGGGGATCTCAATGTAGTAACCGAAGACCTTGTTGTACCCGATCTTCAGCTTCCGGATGCCCGTGCGCTCCCGCTCGGCGGCTTCCACCCCGGCCACGGCGGCCTTGGCGTTCTCCGAAAGGCTGCGCAGCCGGTCCACCTCCGGGTCATAGCCCGGGCGGATCATGCCGCCCTCCCGCACGGTGAGGGGCAGATCGTCCCCCAGCATGGCGGAGACCTTATCCCGCAGCTCCGTCAGGGGGTCCATCCCCCCGATCTTCCGCAGGAGGCTGCATTTCATGGGCTCCAGCAGGGCTTTCAGCTCCGGCAGCAGGGCGGCGGAGGCGGCCAGGGCGCTGAGATCCCGGCTGTTGGCGCTGCCGTATACCACCCGGCCGATGAGCCGCTCCATATCCTCCACCTTTCCCAGGGCCTCCCGCAGCTCTCCCCGGGCGGCGGTATCGTCCACCAGCTCGGAGACGGCGTTCAGCCGCCGCTTAATGAGGGCGGGGGAGAGGAGGGGCTTTTCCAGCCAGGAGCGCAGGAGGCGGGAACCCATGCTGGTGCGGGTCTTGTCCAGCACCCACAGCAGGCTGCCCTTCCGCTCCCGGTCCCGAAGGGTCTCCGTCAGCTCCAGGTTCCGGCGGGTCTGCCAGTCCAGCTCCATGAAGTGACCGTCCGTATAGCAGGTGAGCTCGCTGATGTAGCCCAGCTCCGTCTTCTGGGTGCGGTGGAGGTAGCTCAGAAGGGCCCCCGCGGCGATGCGCACCTCCGGCCCCGCCGGGGCATCCCCGAAATGGGTGGTGAACCAGGCGCCGCTTTCCTCCGTGCCGAAGTCGTCCCCCGTCTGGCACATGCACCGGAGACGCTTGGTGAGCAGAAGGCGCAGCTCCCGGTCCGCCGCCGCAGTCTCGTTCAGCAGCACTTCGGCGGGGGAATACCGCACCAGCTCGTTCACCAGATGGGCGGAGGCGTTTTCCCCCCGGAATTCCGCGGCCAGGAATTCCCCGGTGGAGATATCCGCGAAGCAGCAGACGCCGCAGTCCTCCGTCAGGTACACGGTGCTCACGTAGTTGGCCCGCTTCTCCTCCAGCATGGACTGCTCCATCACCGTGCCGGGAGTGATGATCCGCAGCACGTCCCGGTCCACCAGACCCTTGGCCAGGGCCGGATCCTCCATCTGCTCGCAGATGGCCACCTTGTACCCCTTGCTCAGGAGCTTCGCCACATAGGTCTCATAGGCGTGGTAGGGCACGCCGCACATGGGGGTCTGCTCCTCCGCGGGGCGGGTGCGGTCCCGGGTGGTGAGGGCCAGGTCCAGCTCCTTTGCCGCCGTCACCGCATCCTCGTTGAACATCTCATAGAAGTCCCCCAGCCGGAAGAAAAGGATGCAGTCCGGCAGACTGTCCTTGATCCGGTGGTACTGCTTCATCATGGGGGTGCCTTCAGCCATGGTTCCACTCTCCCTTCAGGGGCTCCGCCGTCAGGTTCCAGGTGGCGGCGGCGGTGATCCGGGCATCCTGGAAGGTGCCGATCAGATCCTCCGGCCCCTCCAGATGGATGAGGCGGTTGTGGATGCTCCGGGCGGTGAGCCGTCCGGGCTTATCTCCCTTCCCGTCCACCAGGATGCGGTAGGCGTTCCCGACGTGGGCGGCCTGGGTCTCCCGGGAGATCCCCTCCTGCAGGGCCAGGAGCGCGTCGAAGCGGGCCTGCTTCTCCGCCTTGCCGAAGGGATCCGGCATGGCCGCGGCGGGGGTGCCCACCCGGGGAGAATACAAAAAAGTGAACAGCATATCGAAGCGGATCTCCTCCACCAGAGAGAGCGTATCCCGGAATTCCTCCTCCGTCTCCCCGGGGAAGCCCACGATCACGTCGCTGGTGATGGCGATATCCGGCATGAGGGAGCGGGCGTATTCCGCCTTCCGCCGGTAGGCTTCGGCGGTATAGCCCCGGTTCATGGCCTTCAGCACCCGATCGTTCCCCGCCTGGAAGGGGAGATGGATATGCCGCTCCACCCTGGAACATTCCGCCATGGTATCGAAGAGCTTCTCCGAGGCGTCCTTGGGATGGCTGGTCATGAAGCGCAGGACGAAGTCCCCCTCCAGGGCGTTCAGCGCCCGCAGAAGATCGGAGAAGTCCAGGCTGCTCCTCAGGTCCTTTCCGTAGGAGTTCACGTTCTGGCCCAGGAGATAGATCTCCTTGTAGCCCTGTGCGATCAGCTCCCGGGCCTCCCGGATCACGTCCTCCGCCTCCCGGCTCCGCTCCCGGCCCCGGACATAGGGGACGATGCAGTAGGAGCAGAAGTTGTTGCAGCCGTACATGATGGGGAGCCAGGCCCGCACGCCGGGGGTGCGGAGCACCGGAAGCCCCTCGTAACGCTCCCCGTCGATGTCCCGGGCTTCGTAGATCCGGCCCCGATGGGGAGTATAGAGCTTCTGCAGCAGTTCGGGAAGCCGCCAGATCTCATGGGGACCGAAGACCAGGTCCACATAGGGGTAGGAAGCCTTCAGCTTTTCCCTCATATGGGGCTGCTGCACCATGCAGCCGCAGAGGGCAAGGCGCTGACCGGGCTTGGCACGCTTGGTGTGACTCAGGGCCCCCACGTTCCCCAGGACCCGCAGCTCCGCGTGGCCCCGGACGGCGCAGGTATTCAGGAGGATGAGATCCGCCTCCTCCTCCCGGTCCGTAAAGCCCCAGCCCATATCCCGGAGCATGCCCCGGAGGCGCTCGCTGTCCGCTTCGTTCTGCTGGCAGCCGTAGGTATCCACGAATGCCAGGGGCGGCGCGGGCAGGGCGGCGTTGTGCTCCGCCATTTCCGCTGCGATCTCCCGCTGCCTCGCCAGCTCCTCCGGCGTGACCGTACGGATATTCGGCACCTTCATCCCTCCCGAAAACCGGTTTGAAAACAATCTATTATAGCATGGATCCCGACCTGTGTCCAAGAAAAACACTTCGGGGGCGTTGCAAAACGCCCCCGAAATGCAAATCATGCCCGAAGGGGATACCTTAACAGCGCCTTACGGGCGGTATTTCATGCGGCGTAAGCCGCATTTCACTCCGCAAAGCGGAATTTCATGCCTGCGGAGTGGGCATTTCATCGGGGATGCTGCATTTTCGCAACATCCCGCGGATCCCGGGCCGGATCATTCGTCAAAAGGCATGCCGCAGTATTCGCACACCGTCCCGGCACCGACGGCGCCGCAGTGGGAGCAGATCTTCTGCCGGTTCGCCTCCCGGACCGCCCGGGCTTCCGCTTCCCGCTGCACCCGGACCTCCGTCTGCTTTTTCCGAAGGAGCTGCCTGATCTGCGGCCAGAACTGCCAGATGAGCAGGGCCGCGCCGATGACGAGGCAGGTGAACCATACGTTGTCCCCGTCGTTAATGGAGTTGAAGGCGGCGAGTATGAACAGGATGCCGAAGATGATGCGCAGCGCGGAGCCGGTCCTGCTCCGGGGCTTTTTCGGGGAAGCGGCGGAGGCCGCAGGGGCGGTGAAGACGCTCCGGGAAGGGGGCGGCATGGCCTGACCGAGACAGTCGGCGCAGGTGTAGGCGTTGGTGCTCCGGTCATGCAGACAATGCTCGGCAACGGGATCAAAGACCTTCCCGCATCGGGAACATTTCACCAGACTGACAGCCATATCCCGGACCTCCCTTCATTCTTGACCTCCATCATAGCATAACGGCACAGGGGAATCAATTTTGTTTCTCAAATACGGGCATCTCCTCCAGGGGGGCGGGAACGGTGACGGTCCGGCCGCCGGAGAAGGTCTCCCCGGTGGACAGCAGGGTCCAGGTCCCGTCGGGGAGGTAGACCTCCCGGGAAAAGGCGTCCGCCTCCAGGATCGGGGCCACCAGATACCGGCTGCCGAACATATACTGATCCTCCGTTTCCCAGCACCGGGGATCCTCCGGGAACTCAAAGAACAGGGTCCGCAGCAGGGGAGCGCCGGTCTCCGAAGCCTCCCGGTACAGTTCCCGCAGATAGGGCTTCAGACTGAGCCGCCGCTCCGTCCACCGGCGGAGAATGGCGCAGGTCTCCTCCCCGTAGCTCCAGAGCTCGTTGGGCCGGCCGGTGGGGAGGTAGCCGCCGCCCCGGTCCCGATCGTCCAGGGGCGGGATATCATGGGGGCCCCGGTCCCCGTGCATCCGCAGCACCGGGGAGTATACGGCGAACTGGAACCAGCGGATCAGCAGCTGTCGGAACCGGGGATCCTCCGCGTCCTCGGTCATGAAGCCGCCGATATCCGTGGTCCACCAGGGGATCCCCGCCAGGCCCATGTTCAGCCCGGCGGTGAGCTGGTCCCGGAAGGCTTCGAAGGTGCTGGGCACGTCCCCGGACCACACCACGTTTCCGTATTTCTGGCTCCCGGCCCAGCAGCAGCGGATGAGGTTGACGGACTCCGGGTCCCGGTGTTCCTCGAAGGTCCGGCTGAAAAGCTGAGGATACAGGGCGGTGCAGCTCAGGGCGCTGCCCCCGGCATACCGGTAATGGTCGAAGTCATAGACCCCCAGATCCGGCTCCGCGTTGTCCAGCCAGAAGCAGTCCACCCCCAGGTCCCGGTAATTCCGTCTGCAGACGTCCCACACGTATTCCCGGGTCTCCGGGCGGAAGAAATCCGCGGTGACGCAGTCCCCCTGGTAGTCGTAGGTCTGGGCGGCCCCCCGCTCCGTGCGCATGAGAAGGCCCCTTTCCCACATGGGGGCAAAGTTCTCGCTCCGTCGGTCCACGGTGGGCCAGACGGAGACCATTACCCTGACGCCCATATCGTGCAGCTCCCGGATCATGGCCGCGGGATCCGGCCAGTACCGGGGATCGAATTTCCAGTCCCCCTGTACCGTCCAATGAAAATAATCGATGACGATCATGTCCAGGGGGATGCCCTCCTCCCGGTATTTCCGGGCCACCTCCAGCACCTCCGCCTGGGTCCGGTACCGGAGCTTGCACTGCCACAGGCCCAGGAGCCCTTCGGGAAAAGCCGGGGCCCGGCCGGTGACGGCGGTATATTTCTCCAGGATCTCCCAGGGCGTATCCCCCGCGGTGATCCAGTAATCCATCTGCCGGGCGGAAGCGGCGGTCCACTCCGTCCGGTTTTTGGCGAACTTCGCCTCCCCCACAGCGGGGCAGTTCCACAGGAAGCCGTAACCCCGGCTGCTCACCAGGAAGGGAACCGTGATCTGGCTGTTCCGCTGGGCCAGCTCCAGTACACAGCCCTTCAGATCCAGCCCGGGCTGCTGATACTGGCCCATGCCGTAGAGCTTTTCCCCGTCATAGCTTTCGAAGCGCACCGTGAGGCTGTACTCGCCGCCGCCGATGACGCCCTTCCATTCCCGGCTCACCAGCTTGAGACAGCGGCTCTCCCGGGAATACGTACCGTCGTAGTTCCGGTAAAACTCCCGAAGCAGGAGCTTTTCTCCCCGATAGAAGGAGATGACGCCGAAAAGGTTCACCTCCGCCCGCAGGCTGCCGCTGGTCACGGAAGCCCCGTCTTCCCCGATCTCGACGCGGCTGTCCGCCGTCTTTGGGGACTCCGTCAGCGCCCAGGGCTCCGCATCCAAGCTCTCGCCCATGGCCGCCCGCACCCGCAGGGCATCCCGGCCCCAGGGCTCCAGACGCAGGGTCTCTCCCAGCCGACGGCAGACGAGAGCGTTTCCCTCCCGGATGAATTCCATGGTTCATGCCTCCCCTCGGGGGTATTGTATCAGATGGGTGGCAGTTTGCCTACAGCCTTTCCTTTTCCCGTGGGAAAAACCGGGATTTTGCCGATTGCTTTTCTTCCCGGATTCCGATATCCTAAATAACAGATAAATTTGAAAAACTGCGGCGTTGTATCGAAATCCGGCGCCGCCAAAGAATGAATATTTCTGACAGGAGGAAACAGAATCATGGGTAAGCTCGATGGGAAAGTAGCCATCATCACCGGTTCCACTTCCGGCATGGGCAGAGAGACCGCGTATCTCTTCGCCAAGGAAGGCGCCAAGGTCGTCGTCACCGGCCGCAATGCGGAGCGGGCGCAGGCCGTTGTGGACAAGATCAAGGCCGAGGGCGGCGAGGCCATCTACGTCATCGCCGACGCCAGCGAAAGCACCTTCGCCCAGACCGTATTCGACAAGACCATGGAAGCCTACGGCACCGTGGACATCCTGATGAACAACGCCGGCATGCTTTCCCTGGCCCAGTTCGCCACCATCACCGAGAAGGAATTCATGGACGACATCTATATCAACGTCACCAGCGCGCTGATGCTCAGCCAGAAGGTCGCTCCGGTCATGCAGGCCAAGGGCGACGGCCACATCATCAACGTGGCCTCCATCGTGGGCTGGGCCGCCCACTGGGGCTTCGTGGCCTACGTCACCAGCAAGCACGCCATGGTGGGCCTGACCAAGGCCATGGCCAACGAGCTGGCCCCCACCATCCACGTCAACGGCATCTGCCCGGGCGCCATCAAGACCGCCATGCTGGCCTCCGTGGGCGGCGAGGACGTGTTCCAGCCCATGATCGACCGCACCTGCCTGCACCGCCTGGGCGAGGGCAGCGAGATCGCCTCCGTGGCCCTGTTCCTGGCCACCACCGACTCCTCCTTCGTGGACGGCCAGCTGATCCGCGTGGACGGCGGCGTGGACGTGTGATCCCAACTGAAATCCTTTCGTGAAAGCATCAGTCCCCGGCGCGTCTGCGCCGGGGACTTTTTTCAAATGGATCGAAGGATCAGATGCAGGTGTAGCCGCCGTCCACGGCGATGATCTGACCGGTCACGTAGCTGGATTCCTCCGCGCCCAGGAACACGGCGGCGGGATTCAGCTCGCCGCCTTTGCCGTAACGGCCCATGGGGACGGACTGCTTTGCGAAGTTCTGGAAGTACTCGGTATCCAGGGTCTCGGTGGTCAGCTCGGTGTAGAAGTAACCCGGGCAGATGGCGTTGACGGTGATGCCGAACTTGGCCAGCTCCGCGGCAGCGCCCCGGGTGAAGTTGACCACAGCGCCCTTGGTGGCGTGGTAGGCGATGGTGGGGATGGCGGTATTGCACACCAGGCCGTAGATGGAGGCAATATTGATGACGCGGCCGTAGGTCTGCTTGCCCGCTTCGATGTTCTTCTTCATGTAGCCGGCGAAGATCTTGGTGACCTCGAACACGGAAGTCAGGTCCAGGTTCAGGGTGAACTCCCAGTCTTCCTTCTTGTAGTCCACCAGAGCGGTGCCGGTGCCGCGCTCGCCGCCCGCATCGTTCATGATCACTTCCAGGTGACCGAACTTGGCGTCGATGGCGTTGATGGCGTTGGTGATGGACTCGGTGCTGGTCACGTCGCAGGCGACGGGCAGAACCTCCACGCCGTACTTTGCGCTCCACTCCTTGGCGCTGGCTTCCAGCCGGTCGGCTCTCCGGGCCAGCAGGACGAGATCGGCGCCGCACTGCGCGTAGCCCTCGGCCATCTGCTTGCCAAGACCGGAAGAAGCGCCGGTGATGGCGACGACTTTGCCTTTGTAATCGAACATGGTTATCCTCCTAACAAAATAATGGACACTTGCGATCATATTATCTATTTTCTCGGAAAAAAGCAAGAGGTGAAAAGCGAACGCCCGAATATGCGGGAGGGTCCCGGCGGCTTTGCAGATAACCAACCAAGAAGATAGGGTATTGTGCGGCGGCGGGAAGATGTGGTATCATGCTGTTGTCGGGCATATCCCGGTATGTCCCCCGGAGGGGAGCGGCGGCGGGAAGACAGACGAGGATTCATGACACAAGGAGCGGCTATGAAAAAGGATCTCATTCAGCTGAAAGCCGAGCTGCTGTGCCTCGGCGCAAAGGTGGAGAAGGAAGCGGCGGAGCTGCTGGCAGCGGAATACCCCCGTTTCTTTGACAAGGGCTACGTTCACGCGGTGAACTTCCGCCTGGGGGACGCC
Source organism: uncultured Clostridia bacterium (assembly GCA_947307365.1). Taxonomy (GTDB): domain Bacteria; phylum Bacillota; class Clostridia; order Oscillospirales; family Oscillospiraceae; genus UBA1774. The sequence continues at coordinate 3,930 of CAMZIY010000024.1, read as the reverse complement.
AACATCAACGTCAGCGTATCGGAAGCCTTTGCTGCGGGTTCTCCCTATCAGATCGTCAATCGGGAGGGGACCTACCGCCTTGTGGGCGGCGGATGGGACGAGCCCATCCGGTTTTATCCCAATCTTCCCCGGACGGGCACGGTGGTGGACGATCTGGCGCAGCTGCACAGTCCCACCTGCGTCAACATCTGGCCCAGCACGAACTGCTGCTATGACACGCCGGAGCTGAAATGCCGCTTCTGCTCCCTGCAGCCGGAGGCGGAGAAGCCGGTGGATACCGAAGAGCTGAGCCGGGGCCTGAAGCTGCTGCTGGCCCAGGCTTCCGGGGAGCTCGCCCTGAACTTCAGCGGCGGGACCTACGGGGATCCGGACAGTATGGTCCGGTACTGGATCGACCTGGCCCGGAAGATCCGCGCCTTCAGCGACGTGAGCATCACCGTGGAATTCGCGCCGCCCTCCGACCTGCGCCTCCTGGGGGAGATGAAGGAGGCCGGGATCAACGTGGCGATCATGAATCTGGAGGTGGCGGATCCGGAGCTGCGGAAAAGGATCTGTCCGGGAAAGAGCCGTATCTCCTATGAGCATTATCACGAAGCCTTCCGGGAAGCGGTGAAGGTTTTCGGCTGGGGGATGGTCTCCAGCGTGCTCATCGGCGGGATCCAGCCCAAGGAGGACATCATGCGGGAGTGCGAGGTGATCGCAGCCGAGGGGGTCTTTCCCACCGTCATGCCCTTCCGCCCCATGGACGACTGCGTGTATCACGGCCTGGAGCGCTGCAGACCGGAGGACCTGCTGGAGATGGGGGAGCACCTGGGCGGCCTGCTGTTGAAATACGGCCTGGATTTCCGCAAACAGCCGGGCTGCACCGAGTGCGGCGGCTGCAGTCTGGAAAACGACTGCCGGAGGCGCAGGGAGCGTCTGGCGGCGATGAAATGAGACCGGTGCTGGCCGGAGAGCGCGTTCGTTACGGCGGGAGCGGAGAAGACTCTGCTCCCGCTTTTTTTGCGATTTCCCGGGAGAACCCTGCCCGGCGTCACCGCCGCTGCCGCACAAAAGAGTGTTGAATTATGCAAGAATGCAATATATAATTAACATGGTGTTTTGGAGTTATCCGGGAGAAATATGCCCGGTCACCGGCTCGGGCGGGAGAGACCCGAGGAAAGGAAGAAACAGGAGGAAGCAAGATGAAAAAGATCCTGATCATTGCATTGGTCCTTGTCTTCGCGCTGCAGCTGATGCCCTTCACAGCGTCGGCGGAGGAGCCGAAGGCGTCAGCCTCTGCCCCGACAAAGCTGTGGGTCGCGCCGTCGGAGGAGAACGGGATCCCGTCCCAGATCGACGTATTCAAGATGAAGACCGGGGGGACAAATAATAATCCGACGTATACTTATCAGGTGTACCTTCCCGGCAATGCGGTCCTGGCGAACTGCTTTCTCTCCTGGGATGGCGGGGCGACGGTGACGATCAACGGTACGACCTATGAAAGCGGAGCCTGTCCTCTTCCTCAGGTGGGGACAGAGACGACCTACGATTTCAAAAACGGGAATCAGTCGCTGGCTTCCCTCAAGATCGTCGTCTACCAGGGGTCACCCAATGTGCAGAGCGTGTTTATTGAGATCGACGAGAGCCTCGGTACCATAGCGGCAATGGATAACGACATAAACCATAACACCGTATGCTCCGGCACGATTTATATCAACGGCGTACAGTATGAGCTGACGAAGATGAAGGGCCGCGGCAATGCTACGTGGACAGGTTCGGAAGATAAAAAACCTTATAATATCACGCTGGGAAAAAAGATCAATTTCCCCGGCATCAATTCCGAGAAGACCAAAAAATGGTCCTTCCTGGCTGAGATCACCGATCACAGTCTGCTGAGCAACCGTTCCGGCTACCATCTTGCTTATGAGCTCGGCATCGGTCAGGATACCACCTCCGCGGACGTGTGGATGAACGGCGAATATCAGGGCTGCTATACCGTCACGCCCAAGACAGATTCCTTTGTCACTGATGACGGATTCATGATCGAGCAGGACAACTACAAGGAGAAATCTGTTTCGGAAGGCGGAGATCCCCAGTTTCAGCTGGAGGGGCTGGAGGAGGCCTCCGGCTGGTCCTCCTGCTATAACCGGATCACCGTCAAGAAGATGGGGGATAACCTGCTCGGCAAGGACGAAGCAGGCGAAGTTGATGAGAGTCCCGCCAATTTGGAGGCAAAAGCTGCGGAAATCCAAGCTTGGCTCCAAGAGGCTTGGGATGCGATACGTTCGGATGACGGTTATAATAGTTCGGGTAAATATTATACTGACTATATCGATATCGAAAGCTTTGCCAAGATGTACCTCATGCATGAGTACGCCAAGAGCTACGACGTTTGTGCCGGAAGCATCTTATTCCACCGGGACGGGACTTCTGACGAGTTTAAACTGATCGCCGGTCCGATGTGGGATCTGGACAACGCCATGGGTTCTACTTGTCAAAACAGCTCGCTGGGCAAAGCAGACGATCGCAGAAACGGTGACCGCAGAAGCGCGCAGGGCCATTTTATTCCCAATGTCACCGAGTATAAGACGTCAATATATAAAACGATTTCCAATCATTCAGACTTCATGGAAGAAGTCATCTTCCAGTACAATAAGTATCGTTCGGCCTTTGATAATCTGGAGAATGACGTCGCAGCGATGATCAGCGACATTGCGGATTCCGCCAGAATGAACCATATCAAAGTCAACGATATCAGCGGGACCTATAAGAACGTTCACAAGTATTCAAGCGCAACCACCCTGGGCTCAGGAGAGTACAGACAGACCTATCTGGCCACCACAAACTCCAAGACCGACTGGGCCAACTATGCGGCAAATCTGAAAACGTATATCTCCGTTCGTTCCCTGTGGTTCAGGGATTGGTACGTTGATCCCGATTACGTTGATCCGGCAGACTGCACGCATGAATATGAGGTTATTGAAAACCATCCGGCCTCCTGCACCAGAAGCGGATCTATAACCTACAAATGTCCCCACTGCAGGGACACTTACACAGAAGTTCTGGCACAGCTCCCTCATAATTATCAGAACGGGGCATGTATCGCATGCGGGGAGAAACTCCTCAACGTCAGCATCTCCTGCGCGGGCGGGGCCTCGGTGACCGTATACGAGACCAAGGGAATGACAGGTCCGTGTATCGAAAATGCCACTCTAGCACATCCCCGGAACGGCGATACCGGCCTGATCGACTGCTCTGGGGACGGACAGGTCAATTTCGTTGTGAACCCGCTGTCCGGATATACGCTGGAAAGCGTTACTGCCAAACCAGCGGCCTCATATAAAAACCTGAAACTTCCTGCGGATACCGGGATCGAAAACGGATACCGGATTACAAAAGTCACAGGCGATCTGACCATCATCGTCAAAGTATCCGGCTCCGTGACCTTCGATCCGAACGACGGGTCCGGGACCATGGAAGCACAAAGCGTGACAATGGGCGAAGAAGCGACGCTGAACGAGAACGGGTTCACCCGCACAGGCTATACCTTTACCAGCTGGAATACGAAAGCAGACGGAAGCGGAACGGCCTATGCGGACGGGGACTCCGTCAACCTGAATGAGAACACTACCCTGTATGCCCAGTGGACGGTGAACCAGTACACGATCGAGTTTGATACGGCCGGGGGCAGCACGATTACGAAAGCGAGTTATGATTACGGAGCGGCCGTGGCGACGCCTGACGCCCCGACGAAGGAAGGCTATACCTTCGCCGGCTGGTCTCCGGCACTGCCTGTGACGATGCCCGCAGAAGACCTTGAGGTCACGGCCCAGTGGACGATCAATCAGTACACCCTCACCTTCGATACAGCGGGGGGCAGCGCAGTCGCTCCAATCACGGCGGACTACGGCGCGCCGGTAACGGCCCCTGCCGCACCCACGCGGACCG
>CAMZIY010000023.1 GCA_947307365.1 uncultured Clostridia bacterium | reverse complement strand
TGAAGTACCCGGAGGACAGCGCCGGCAGCATCATGACCACGGAGATGGTCACCCTCCGCCCCGCCATGACCGTGGCGGAGGCCATCAAGCGCATCCGCCGGGTGGGCTTCGACAAGGAGACCGTCTACAACTGCTACATCACGGACGACGCCCGGCACCTCATCGGCACCATCACCATCCGTACCCTCATCCTGGCGGAGGAAGACAGCCTGGTGCGGGACCTGATGAATACCAACGTGATCTCCGTCACCACCCTGGAGGACCAGGAGGCCACGGCGGAAGCCCTGGCGAAATACGACTTTACCGCCTTGCCGGTGGTGGATGGGGAAAACCGCCTGGTGGGCATCGTCACCGTAGACGACGCCATCGACGTTATCAAAGAAGAGGCCACGGAGGACATGGAGAGGATGGCCGCCATCCTGCCCTCGGACAAGCCCTACCTGCGTACGGCGGCCTGGGACATCTGGTCCAAGCGCATTCCCTGGCTGCTGCTCCTGATGATCTCCGCCACCTTCACCAGCATGATCCTCAGCACCTTTGAAACCGCGCTGGCGGCCCAGGGGGCGCTGCTCCTGTTCATCCCCATGCTCATGGATACCGGCGGCAACTCCGGCGGCCAGGCCTCCGTCACCGTCATCCGCGGTCTCTCCCTGGGGGAGGTGGAACCGTCGGACGTGCTGGCGGTCATCTGGAAGGAGACCCGGGTCTCCCTCCTCTGCGGCGTCTCTCTGGCCGTGGTCTGCTTCGGCAAGGTGCTCCTGGTGGACCGGATGCTGATGCACAATCCGGAAGTCACCGTGACCGTGGCCCTGGTCGTCTGTCTCACCATGATCCTTACCATCCTGGTGGCCAAGCTCATCGGCTGCACCCTTCCCCTGCTGGCGAAAAAGATCGGCCTGGACCCGGCGGTGTGCGCCAGCCCTTTCATCACCACCATCGTGGACGCCCTGAGCCTGCTCATCTATTTTGCCATCGCCTCCGCCCTGCTCCATCTGTGAGGGACAAAATGAAGAAGCCGAAAATGCTCCTGTTCGACTACGGGAACACCCTGGTCTACGAACCCTCCTTCGACGGAGAGGAAGGGTTCCGGGCGGTGCTGGAGTACTGCGCGGATAACCCCCGGGGCGTGGATGCGCCGCAGCTGGCGGCGGTCTACGCGCCTGCCCTGGAAAAACTCATGTCCGCCTCCCGGGCTGCGGAGGCGGACATCATGGATCTGTGCGTCAAGCGTCGGATCTACGAGGAACTGGGGCTGCGCTTCTCCCTGGACCTTGTGGCCCTGGAGCGGGTGTTCTGGGACGCGGCGGGACCGGGGAAACCCATGCCGGGGATCCGTGCCTTTTTGCCCGAGCTGGAGCGGAGAGGCATCCGCAGCGCCGTAGTCAGCAACATGAACTTCCGGGGGGCGAACCTGGAAGAGCGCATCCGCCGCCTTCTGCCGGAGAACCGCTTCGAATTCGTGCTCTGTTCCTGCGAGTACGCCACCCGCAAGCCCGCCGCCGCCTTTTTCCGGCTCGCCCTCCGCAAGGCGGGACTGGAGCCGGATGAGGTCTGGTACTGTGGGGACAATCCCCGGGCGGATATTCTCGGCGCCCACAACGCAGGTCTCTTCCCCGTGCACTATTACCGTACAGATATCCCCTGCCCCTATCGGGCGCCCCAGGACGAGATGGAACCGGATTTCCCCCATCTGCGGATCACGGAGTGGGGGGAACTGCTGACGGCGCTGGACAGGCTGTGAGTACCGGCGTCGGTATGAAGGGGATGGACGGCCGGGGCGCGCCTACAAAGTACCCGATCCTGATGCTCCACGGTGTGGGCTTCCGGGACCTGAAATGGCCCCTGTACTGGGGCCGGATACCCAAGGCCCTGACCGGCATGGGAGCGGAGCTCTACTACGGGAATCAGGACTGCTGGGCCCGGGCAGCGGATAACGGGAAGGCCGTCAAAGCCAGGATCCGGCAGATCCTGGAGGAGACCGGGGCGGAAAAGGTGAACATCATCGCCCATTCCAAAGGCGGATTGGAGGCGCGTATGGCCGCCTCTTCTCTGGGCATGGGAGCGTATATCGCCAGCATCACTACCATAGGGACTCCCCACCGGGGCTCGAAGACCATTGACCGGCTGCTGAAAGCGCCGGACTCCCTGTTCAACATCGCGTCCTTTGCCGTGGACAACTGGATCGGTCTCATCGGGGATACAAAGCCGGATTTCTACGCGGTATGCCGGGACTTCTCCACAGCGTATGCCGAAGCCTTCAACCGGGAAAACCCCGACGTGCCGGGGGTATACTACCAGAGCTTTGCCGGGGTGATGCGGACGCCCCTGTCCGACCTGAACCTTTCCACGGCGAATCTCATCGTCGGCTTGATCGAGGGGCCCAATGACGGTCTGGTGAGCGTGGAATCCGCGAAATGGGGAGAGTCCTTCACCCTCCTCACCGGCTGCACCGGCAGAGGCGTATCCCACTATGACGAGATCGACTTTCGCCGGTATCCTCTCTCCCGAAAACGGGGGGAGGGCGTGACCGATATCTGCGACGTCTACCGTGAGCTCGTACACGGTCTGGCCGAGCGGGGGTTTTAGGGAATGAATAACAGAGAATAAGGACGGGAGAACGGATTGCCATGTCGGCTTTCAGCCTCCTCGCAATGACGATACTTGTTGCATTGGTCCCGTTGATCTCCAGCCCATTGGAATCGCACCCATGCTCCAAGCTTCCGTCATAGCGAGACCTCAGTACCGGAGTACTGAGGTCATGGCAATCCGTTCTCCTGTTTTAAAGCACCTTCAACCGTTTCAGGTATTCTCTCTGACGCTCTTTCATCGTCTCCATGGTCACTCCCGCTTGAATCTTTCCCGGATGGCCGCGTCCCCGGCCCGGACGGTTTCGGCACTGATCCCCGCCGCCGCCAGAAGGGCGTGCTCCATGTGGATGCCCGTATCCGGGGGGACGCCGTAGGCCCCCGCGTCGGACCCGGCGGCGATGAGGCAGCCCATTTTTTCCGCCTTCCGGAGCATCTCCCCCTGCAGGCGGACGTTGGCCTCCGCCACGCCGGGGCCGAAGCCCTCCCTTCCGGCAAAGCCTGCGGTGGCCGCCAGGGTGGGCACCCACACCGCTCCGGTCTGGGCGAGACAGGTCAGGCAGTCCTCGTCCCCGAAATAGCCGTGCTCCACGCTGTCCAGCCCCGCCTCCAAAGCGAGCCTTATGCGCTCCGCTCCGTTCACATGGGCCATGACCCGGAAGCCCTCCCCATGGGCGATGCGGATGAGCTCGGCGATCTCCCCATTCTCCAGGCCGCCTCCCATAAGGCCGCCCGGGGTCTGGAAATCCATGATGCCGGATATCATGAGCTTGATGAAATCCGCTTTTTCCTCTTTGGCCCGCTCCACCAGCGCCCGGAACTCCGCCGGTCCGTCGAAGGCATGGCCCACGATCCAGCCGTACTGCTTCCGTTTGTGGGTGGCAAAGACGCAGGTGCGGTATTCGATCCCGTATTCCCCGGCGACCTCCCGGGCATAGGCGGAGGCCCCCAGGATATCCCCTCCGTCCCGGTAATACACTACCCCGGCGTCCCGGAGGGCCGCCAGACGGTCCCGGATCAGAGCCCTGTCCGGTTCCGGCCGGTGCCGGGCCATGGCGTTTTTATAGTTGGTCCCATCCATAAAGATGTGCCCGTGGCATTCATAATATTCCCTTGTTTCCACTCTGTTCGCTTCCTTACAGGACGGTGGAAAAACCCCCGTCCACCTTGATATCCGCGCCGCTCACATAATCGCTGGCGGCGCTGGCCAGAAATACGATGGTTCCCATCATGTCCCCCAGGGTGCCCCAGCGGCCCTGGGCGATGCGGTCCGTGATATGCTGGATGAACGCCGGGTCCTGCGCGATGTCCTTGATGACGTCCGTCTGGATGAAGCCCGGGCAGATGGCGTTGCACTGGATGTTGTACTTCCCCAGCTCGTTGGCAAAGCTCCGGGTGATGCCGATGACCCCATGCTTCGCGGTAACGTAGGCGGGACACTTGGCGTCCGCCGTATAGCTCAGGGCGGAGCCCACGTTGATGATCTTCCCGTGCCCCTGCTTCGCCATGATCTTCGCCGCCTCGTGGCCCAGGTAGTACACGGCCTCCAGGTTCACCCGGATCACCCGGTCCCAGCCCTCGTCCGGAAACTCCAGGAAATCCTCGAAGCAGTTGGTCCCCGCGTTGTTCACCAGGATGTCGATCTTCCCGTAGGTCTCCAGGCATTTGCCGGGGATGGACTTCAGGTAAGCCATATCCATCAGATCTCCCCAATAGAACTCCACCCGCCTGCCGGATTCTTCGATGAGGCGGCGGATATCCTCCGTATCCCCGGAACGATAGGGGATGAACAGGTCCGCTCCCGCCCGGGCCAGGGCCAGGGCATAGCCCATCCCCAGGCCTTTGTTGGCCCCGGTGACGATGGCTGTTTTCCCCTTCAGGCTGAACAGCTCCATGGAAAAGCCGCTGATCTGCTCAATGCTGGTCATATGCCGCTCCTTTCCCAGCGTGCCGACAAAGTCTTGCCGCCGCGCTGAAGCAAGTTTTTCAAACAGGGAATATGGGAAAGATTCTTTGAAAAACTTATGATCGAACGCGAAAGACATCCCTGATGGGTTTCTTTCACACTTTCTTCCTTTCCGGTATCGTTCCGTTTACGGCTTTGTCTGCAGTCTGCTTTCTCTGCTGTATTCTTTTTCCCCACTATAAACCAAGAAACCGCCGGAGGCAAGCCCCGGCGACCCTCTCAAGGAGGTATGACATGAAGACCTTTACCCGTATCCTCTGCCTGCTGCTGTGCCTGGTCCTTGCCGCGGGACTCGTTCCCGCCGCCGCAGAAGAACCAGTATATGTCGCCCTGGGAGACAGCATCGCCGACGGCTATCGGCTGGCGGGCTATACCGCCCCCGGCTCCGCCCCGGCGGAAAGCTTCCCCGTCCTCCTGGCAAACGCCATGAAGGCGCGTCTCATCCCTCTGGCGGTGAGCGGCATGGATACGGACGGGCTCCTCCGGGCCCTGGATACCCGGACCTACCGGGAAGCGGTGGCGAAGGCGGACACCATCACCCTCACCATCGGTTCCAACGATCTGCTCCACCCCGCCATCGACCGGCTCACCTCCCTGGGACAGTCCGTGGCGGAGGGGGATCTGAGCGGACTGCTGACGGATCTGACCGGGGCGGGGAACGTCCTCACCTCTGCGGAGGCCCAGGAGGAATACGCCCGGCATGTCGCCCGCTTCAAGGACAACTGGGAGGCCATCATCGACCGCATCCGGGCCCTGAACCCCAGGGCGGAGATCTATGTAACGAACTTCTACAATCCCTACAGCATGCTGGAATACACCCTGGGCTTTTTCTCCCTCCATGTGGGCAGCGTGGCCCAGACCTATCTGGACCAGATGAACGCCTGGCTGGAGGAGAGCCCCAGCGCCGGGGAATACCGGATCGCGGACATCCGGGACGTGAGCACCAACGTGTGCTTCTCCCCCCGGGATCTCACCGGTTTTGACCTGGATCCCCATCCGGACCCGGCGGGTCATGCCCTGATCTTCCGGCGGCTCCTGTCCGTCCGTCAGGCGGCGGAGGCGGAGGCCCGGTATCCGGACCTGCCCCGGGAGGCCTGGGCCAGGGAGGCCATCGGCGGCGTCACCGCCCTGGGTCTCATGCAGGGCATGGAGGACGGACGCTTCGACCCGGAGGGGCTGCTGACCGTGGCCCAGGTCCTGGCTCTGACCGCCCGGCTCCACAGTCTCCGGCACGGGGGGACCGCCCAGTTCGACCAGAGCTACGGCAGCCGCTGGTACGACGTATACTACAAGTACTGCACGGACAACGGCATCATCGGCAAGCGGGACTTCCGGGACCTGAATCAGCCTGCCACCCGGGCCCAGGCCGCCCGGGTGCTGGCCCACGCCCTGGAGACGGAGGAGCTTCCCGCGCTCCGGGACGTCCGGCAGATCCCGGACGTGGCCCGGGGGGATTACGCCGGGGAGGAGATCTATCTTCTGTACCGGGCGGGGGTGCTGAACGGCATGAATGAGGCGGGGGATTTTTATCCCGAAAACAACCTCCGCCGGTCCGAAGCGGCGGCCATCCTGCTCCGCCTGGCGGACGCGGACATGCGGATCAGATGATCCTCGCAAATGTATTTCGGGAGGTACGGCGGCTGCCGCACCTCCCGATGGTTTCTTCCTGCCTCCGTTTCAGAGGAGGGAAAAGTCGATGCTGTCCGCAATGGCCTGGAACTGCTCCCCGGTAAGAGGTTCAGGAGACTGGGAACCAGCCGCCACATTGACCGTTACAAAGCTCTGCTCCAGATCGGCAATGATCAGGGCTGTGTTCGGCCCAAGGGCCAGCAGCACGGTCTCTCCGCAGACCGTCTCATACTCCCATTGCACATACTGTTCCACATCCGCGACATTCAGCAGCACCGTGTCCAGCGTTCCCTTCATGCAGCGCCGAAGCTGAAATCCTATGCCATTTTGTTCTACATCACATTGGAGGGTACCATCCTCATAATAATATCCGCCGTACCGATCCGCGGAAAGATAATCACCGAAGCGTGCCTCCAGTTCCTGCACGGTCGCCGACTGAAGCCCGCCCGAATGGAGCATTAAGCTGTACTCCTCCGCAATTTCCTCGATTTTGTCCGCCATCTCCTGGGTATAAACCGGGTATCCGTTGAAGCCGTATTTCTCATCCCACTGCGTTGAATCGTTCCCTGCCGCTTTCAGTGCTTCGCCGTCCCGGTCATAGTCGTGCTGGAATTCCGCCCAGGCCAGCGCCGCCCGATACTCACGGCTGTCCGCATAGCCCTGCAGGGAGATGATATGCATATCTCCCGTAAGCGGATCGTATGACCGGCTCTGCGGCGTTTCAGTCGGTTCCGAAGCTGCGGATCCCCTGCCGGACAGGAGCAGAAACTCTTCCCGTTCCAGACAGATCACTTCTTTCCTTACGTTTTGAAGGCCTTCACCGGGAATACGCAGAAAAGGCGCCGTTTGTCACAAAATTTGTCACAACGACGCCTCGTTTTTTCTCTACGGAAGTTCTCCATGCCGGCCGGCATGGTTCACTTCTTTTTCTTCCTCTCCGGCAGGTCGGCGGCCACCGCCGCCACCAGAGCCCGCAGGGCTTCCCGGTCGTCCACACAGTCCGCCAGGAGCATCTCCTTCGCTCCCTCGTAGGGCAGCTCCAGGGGGGAATCCGGCAGCATCCCCTTCGCGGAGGCCGTGGGCTTCACCAGGAGCCGGTCGTCATAGATCCCGCCCACGAGCTTTCCCTGATAATAGATGAGGTATTCTCCCATCATGGCCTTTTGGGAAACGCCCTCCAGGCCCGACAGCTGATCCAGGACAAAGTCCAGATACTCCCTGCTGGAAGCCATATCCATCCCGCCTTCGTCTGCACAACAGTATAGCGGAGGACCCGCCGCGATTCAAGCGCTCCGGGCCGCTATTTCCTCTCCACGAACCATTTGTCCTCCTCCAGGAAGAGATAGGTCTCCCGGCTGCCGATGCGGATCCGGTACCGGAAGCCCGTGCCCCCGGCCTTCATGCTGGCGGCGCGCTTCCGCTCCAGCACCCGGTCGATGGGGTACTCCACCCCGTCCTCCCAGGTGACGGAGAGGGGGATGAGCCGTCCGTCCGGCTCGAAGCGGGCCTTCACCGCCACGTAGACCTTTGCATGATTTTCTTCCATTGCTTATCTCCTCAACTGATACCGGTTTTCAGTAAACCGATGGGATGGATCACCTGGGTCTTCTCCAGATCCGGGGACCAGAGATCCGTATGGAGCCGGGCGGCCGCCCGGCCGATGACCGCCTTGCCGAAGCGCCGCCGGATCTCCTCCACGCTCCGCTCCAGCCGTTCCTGCTTCTCCCGCCCTGCCTCCTCCCGGAACAGGCTCAGCTGCCGGGGGGAGGAGGCAGGGATCAGCTCCGCGCCCCGGACCCCCACGCTGCGGAGGGGACGGCGCTCGTCCCAGTGGGCCTCCACCAGGGCCATGGCCGCCCGGTGCAGCTCCGTGGCCAGACAGGAGGGGGTTTCCAGGACCGTCTGCCGCTCGAAGGAATACAGGCCGAAATCCCGCAGGCCGATCTGCACCGTGCGGCAGAGGAATCCCCCCTCCCGCAGCCGGGCGGCCACGCTCTCGCACAGCACCCAGTACACGGCGGAGATATCCTCCAGGCTGGCCAGATCCCGGGTCGTGGTCATGGAATTGCCCACGCTCTTCACCGGGCTCTCCTCCCCCGCCCGGGCCACGGGGGTAAGGTCATAGCCGTTGGCAAAACCGTGGAGCATGGGGCCCACCTTGCCGAACCAGCTCTTCAGGTATTCCGGCGGAGTCTGCGCCAGCTGGCCGATGGTCTCCACCCCGTAGTTCCGGAGCTTCCGCCCGGTGGCGGGACCCACGTACAGCAGATCCGTCACCGGCAGGGGCCAGACCTTTTCCCCCATCTCCCGGCGGGAGAAGACCGTCACCGCATCCGGCTTTTTGTAATCCGAGCCCAGCTTGGCGAAGATCTTATTGTCGCTCACCCCCACGGAGACCGTCACCCCCAGCTCCGCCTTGATCCGGCGGCGCAGCTCATGGGCCAGGGCTTCCCCGCCCTTCCGCTGGCTTTCGGTACCGGTAACATCCAGCCAGCATTCGTCCAGACCGAAGGGTTCCACCCGGTCCGTATACTCCCCGTAGATCTCCCGGGACAGGCGGGAGAAGCGCATATACTGGTCATAATGGGGATGGACGATCACCAGATCCGGGCACTTCTGCCGGGCCTGCCACAGGGCTTCCCCTGTCTTCACCCCGAATTTCTTGGCCAGCTGGTTCTTGGCCAGGATGATCCCGTGCCGCGCCTCCGCGTCGCCTCCCACCGCCACGGGCTGATCCCGAAGGGCGGGCTGATGGAGACATTCCACGCTGGCATAAAAGCTGTTCATATCCGCATGGAGGATGATCCTTCCCTGTCCTTCCACCGCCCATCTCTCCCTTCGTGGGCATTATAATACGCTTTTAACGCGATTTCAATAGATAATTTTCGCTTTTTAAGAGAATTATTCCCCGGATGCCCTTGCGGATCCGGGGAAAATGTGCTATTCTCAAGATATAGAAGGGAACAGTTGAGGTGATACCATATGCATGTGGGAGATACTCTGGCTCAGCTCCGGCGGGAGGCCGGTCTTTCCCAGGGGGAGGCGGCGGCGCATCTGACGGATTCCGGCTGCCCCTGCACCCAGAAGTCCGTCTCCAAGTGGGAGCGGGGGGTGAACCTGCCCAATGCCGAGCAGTTCCTGCTCCTCTGCCGCCTTTATGGGGTGCGGGACGTGCTGCACCGCTTCCTGGGCATGGAGGACAGTCTCTCCGGGCTGAACGCTCTGGGCCGGCGGCGGGTGGAGGAGTATATCCGCCTGCTGAAGGGGGACGCCGCCTTTGGGGAGGAAGCCCCGGCGGTCCGGAAGCCCGGTCGGGTCATCCCCCTGTACGATCTCCCCGTCTCCGCCGGTACCGGCCAGTTTCTGGACAGCAGCGATCACCGTCTGCTGGAGCTCCCGGAGGAAGCTCCCCGGGGGACGGATTACGCCGTGCGCATCAGCGGGGACAGCATGGAGCCCCGGTATGCGGACCGGCAGGTGGTATACGTCCAGCGGCAGGAGACCCTGGAGCCCGGGGAAACGGGGATCTTCCTCTACCGGGGAGACGCCTACTGCAAGGTGCTGGGAAAGGACGGAGGAAAGCCCGCCCTCCTCTCCCTGAACAAGCGCTATGACCCCATCCGGGTGGCGGAGGAGGAAGACCTGCGGGTACTTGGCCGGGTGCTGTCGTAAGGGACAGAACATCTGTGAGTGAAACAGCCGGGGAGCGTTATGCTCCCCGGCCTTCCTATGGGATATCCTACTTTTCCTTGTAATACAGCTGGCAGTGGCAGAAGCCCTCGAAATCCGGATCGGCGATCTGGTCCCGGAACTCCTTGCACATGCACCGGGTATCCGGCGTCCGCTCCCGGCGGCAGGGGCAGTAGCCCCCGGTCTCTTCCAGACCCTGCTTCACCAGATCCGCGATCTCCTTGTTCTCGTTGACCCGGATGCGCATCAGCCCTTCACCCCGTCGATGATCCGTTTCAGGGCGGCTTTCTGCTGGAGGCCCACGGCCTGCTGCACGGCCTGGCCGTCCTTGAAGAACACCAGAGTGGGGATGGCGTTCACCCGGAAGGCGTTGGCCAGGGCGGGCTGTTCATCCACGTTCACCTTGCCGAAGGTCACGTCGGCATACTCTGCTGCGGTCTCGTCCAGAATGGGGGCCATCATCTTGCAGGGGCCGCACCAGCTGGCCCAGAAGTCCACCACCGTCACGCCCTTGCTCACGGTTTCCTGAAAGTTTTCAGCGGTCAGTTCGATCGGTTTCATGTTGATCCTCCTCTGTGCAGTCTTGTACAAATTCCTTCAGTACGCGCCGGTATCCCTCCGGATCTCCCGCCAGGGCCGCGGCATGGCGGACGCCGGGGACCAGGTGCATACGGCTTTTCGGGTTCCTGCTGGCAGCCAGCAGCTTTTTGCTGTTTTCACAGGGGATGAGCCGGTCCTCCTCCCCATGGAACAGGCAGATGGGGGTATCCGACCCGGCCACGGACCGGACGGGGCTCACCGCGGGGATATCATACCCATAAACCAGCCTTCCCATGAATACGGCCAGGGGCATCAGGGGCCAGCGGGGCAGATGGGCCCAATGGGGCAGCAGATACCGGAACAGCTCCAGGGTATCGGCAAAGGGACAGTCCGCCGCCACGAAAACCGGCTTTTCCCGGTCCAGCACGTACAGCACTGTGGCGGCGCCCATGCTCTCCCCCTGGAGGGCGATGGAGGCGTCCTCCCCGAACACCTGCCGGGCATAGGCCATGACCTTCCGCAGGTCCTCGGATTCCTTCTGTCCCAGGGTGCAGTACTTCCCCGTGGAGCGGCCGAAGTACCGGTGGTCGTAAAACAGGAGGCTCCAGCCCATTTCATAGAACAGAGAGGCGTATTTCACCTCTCCCAGGCGGCAGACCGTATGCCCGTGGCAGAAGATCACCACCCGCTTTTTCCCTTCGGGATGGATCACGTACTCCCCGCTGAGGACCGCGTCCCCCACGTCCAGGGTGAATGGCTTTCGGTCCCAGATCGTATCCCAGGCCTGGAAGGCTTCGGGAAACGCCGCTTCGTCCTTGCTGCGGACCTTTTCCTCCGACCTCCGCTCGCTCTTGGTGATGGCCCTGACGCAGTACAGGGCCGCCAGGGAAAAGAAGGCCAACGCCGCCAGGAGCACCGCCGCCGGGATCCACAAATACTGCAATTCTTTTTCCCCCGTTCCCGGCACGTGGTATCAGACTGTGCGGAGACCTTGCCGACGCACTGATTGTATCCCATTTCTCCCGGGGAAGCAAGACGGAAATCGGTGGATATCCCCGGTGAAGTATGCTAAACTATTCGTGAGCCTTCAGCCAGGCCAGGATGTCCCCGCAGACGGCGTTCCGGTCCGGCTCATTGACGAGTTCATGCCGGTCTCCCGGATAGAGCCTCAGCTCCGCCCGCTTCATCCCCGCCTTCCGGAAGCTTTCCAGGGCGCGGCGGACCCCGGCGCCGTATTCCCCCACCGGATCCTCCTCTCCCGAAATGAAGAGAACGGGAAGCTCCGGATCCATGCGTTTCTGCTTTGCCGGGTCCGTGATGAGCCGGATGCCCCGCATCATCTCCCGGATCAGCCCCGAGGAGGGGGTGAGGCCGCAGAGCGGATCCGCGTCGTAGGCCGCCACCACCGCCTCATCCCGGCAGATCCAGGCGTTGGGGGAGGCGGCTTCGGGAATGCGCTGATTGTAGCTGCCGAAGGCCATCTTCCGCAGAAATTCGCTGACGTTGTCTTCCCCCCGCAGCTTTGCCGTCACTTCGGCGGCGGCGCCGCCCGCGGCCACCAGGGGCCGGGCCAGATGCCCCGTTCCGCAGAGGATGCAGCCCTGCAGCCCGCCGGGCCAGAGGATGAGGCAGGAGCGGGCCAGAAAGGACCCCATACTGTGGCCGAACAGGAAAACGGGTTTTCCCGGCCAAAGCTCCTTTATCCGCTCCAGCAGCGCATGCTGCCCCTCCGCCGCCTTCATCCAGCCTCCCCGGGGGAAGCGGCCCAGGCTGCCGGTCTCCGCCGCGGCAGGTCCGTGGCCCGGCAGGTCGGAGGTGTACACCGCAAAGCCGTTTTCCGCCAGGAAGCGGGCGAAGAAAACGTAGCGTCCCTGGTGCTCCCCCAGCCCGTGGATCACCTGAAGGATCCCGACGGGGTCGCCCTCCGGCCGGTATTCCCGGCAGGCCAGGGTCACGTCTTCCTCCGGCTTGAGGGTGAATTCGCGCATATCCATCGTTTCCGTCTTTCCGCCGCAGCACCGCGGCAAAAACATATTCATGATCTGATATTCCCATACTATCGGAATTCAGCCGAAAAGGCAAGGAGGTCCCCATGAATCCTTACGTCATCGCTTTGGACCAGGGCACCACCAGCTCCCGGGCCATCGTTTTCGACTGCATGGGCGGCGTGGCAGCCATCGCCCAGCATCCTCTGCCCCAGATCTATCCCAAACCGGGCTGGGTGGAGCATGATCCCATGCTCATCCTGCAGACCCAGCTCCAGTCCCTGCGGGAAGCCTTCGAGCAAAGCGGCCTGACCCCCGGGGACATCGCCGCCATCGGCATCGCCAACCAGCGGGAGACCACCATCGTCTGGGATCGGAATACGGGACGGCCCGTGTGCAACGCCGTGGTCTGGCAGTGCCGCCGCACGGCGGACTACTGCGGCGAGCTGGCTGCCAGAGGCCTGGAGCCGCTGATCAGGGAGCGCACCGGCCTGCTCATCGACCCCTATTTCTCCGGTACCAAGCTCCGCTGGATCCTGAAGAACGTGCCCGGGGCCGAGAAGCGGGCGAAAAACGGCGAGCTGCTCTTCGGCACCGTGGAGACCTGGCTCATCTGGAACCTCACGGGGGGAAAAGTCCACGTGACGGACTGCTCCAATGCCAGCCGCACCATGGTCTTCAATATCGACCGTCTCTGCTGGGACGAGGATCTCTGCCGGGAACTGGAGCTCCCCATGGAGATGCTCCCCGTCCCGGTGCTCAATTCTGCGGAATACGGCCGGGTGGCTCCGGGGATCCCGGGGCTGGAAGCCCTGGCGGGGATCCCGGTCTGCGGCGCGGTGGGAGATCAGCAGGCAGCCCTTCTGGGCCAGGGCTGCATCCGGGCAGGAGACGCCAAGAACACCTACGGCACCGGCTGCTTCACGGTGATGAACACCGGGGAGAAGTCCGTACGGAGCGAAAACGGCCTGGTCTCCGGGGTGGCCTGGCATCTGCCGGAGAAAACGTACCGCTGCCTGGAGGGGAGCGTATTCAATGCGGGCAGCACCATCCAATGGCTGCGGGATGAGCTGAAGCTCATCTCCAGCGCAGCGGAGACCGAAGCCCTGAGCTTCTCCCTGCCGGACAACGGGGACGTATACCTGGTGCCCGCCTTCACCGGCCTGGGCTCCCCCTACTGGGACAGCTACGCCCGGGGAGCTTTGGTGGGACTCACCCGGGGCTGCTCCCGGGCGCACGTGGCCCGGGCCGCCCTGGAGAGCATCGCCTATCAGGTGCGGGACCTGATCGCCGCCATGGAGCGGGATGCGGGCTTCCCCCTTCCCTCTCTCCGGGTGGACGGCGGGGCCAGCGTGAACCGCTTCCTCATGCAGTTCCAGGCGGATATCCTGCAGAAGCCCATCGACCGGCCCAGGATGGTGGAGACCACCGCCTTCGGCGCGGCTTTCCTGGCGGGTCTGGCGGCCGGCGTCTGGAATGAACTGGAGGACGTGGCAAAGCTCAGGCAGGCGGACACGGTGTTCACCCCCCGGATGGCGCCGGAGGCGGCGGAAAAGCTCTGCGCCCGGTGGGAAAAGGCCGTGCTGCGCTCCCGGTCCTGGGCGGAGGAATGACGAGAAAGATCAAAAAAACTGGATATAGGAGATGTTGCAGATGAAAACGATAACGGAAGAACGGAGGGAGATCCCGGTCGCCGGAGAGACGGACGTACTGGTCATCGGCGGCGGTCTGGCCGGCGTAGCCGCCGCCGTGGCGGCGGCCCGGAACGGGGTGAGCGTCACCCTGCTGGAGAAGACCATCGCCCTGGGCGGCCTGGCCACCCTGGGCCACGTCTGTGTATACCTGCCCATCGACGACGGCCTGGGCCACCGGATCTACGGCGGTCTGGCGGAGGAACTGATGCAGGTCTGCCACCGCTATTCCTACGACGACATCCCGGACTGCTGGAAGGGCAGCCCCTGGAAGGTGGAGGCCCCCACGGGCCGGTATCAGTGCACCTTCAACATCCCCGCCTGCGTCATGGCTCTGGACGAGTACATGGCGGAGGAAGGGGTCAAGGTGATGTTCGACACCAGCGTGTGTATGCCCATCATGGAGGGGAACCGCTGCCGGGGCGTCATCGTGGAGAACAAGTCCGGCCGCAGCGCCTACCTGGCCAAGATGGTGGTGGACGCCTCCGGCGACTCGGACGTGCTGTTCCGGGCCGGGGCGGACTGCGAGACCCAGAAGAGCATCGTCTCCACCTGGACCTACGAGCTGGACGTGGACCGGATCAAGAACGAGACCGTCTCCAACGACGTGCTGGCCAACATCCGCATGCGGTGGTTCGGCCTCCGGCCGGACGTGGACAACTCCAAAAGCGAGATCCCCACCTTCTACGGCACCACGGCGGACGGGGTGAACGACTATGTGCATCTGAGCCGCACCCTGTCCCTGGACTACCTGAAAAAGCACGACCGGCCGGGCTACGCCTTCATGACCATGCCCACCCTGCCCCAGTTCCGCATGACCCGGCGGCTCCGGGGGCTGAAGGAAATGCAGGTGATCGAAGGGGCACACGAGGAGCACAGCGTGGGCATGGTGATCCACTGTCTGGAGAACCCCGCCGCGGTGTATGAGTTCCCCTATGAGGCGGTGATCGACAAGCGTATCGAGAATATCGCCGCCGCCGGCCGCATGGTCTCAGCGGGAGGCCGGGGCTGGGAGATCATGCGCTGCATCCCCAACTGCGTATTCACCGGGCAGGTCTCCGGCACCGCCGCGGCCCTGGCCATCCGGGGCGGCGTCGCCCTCCAGGGGGTGAACGTGGAAGCCCTGCAGCAGAACCTGGCGGATACCGGCGTGGTCATCCATATCCCCGAGGAGCTGCGGGAGAATTCCAAAAAGGAGCGGATCATGGGCCGCCGGGCTCCCGGTGTGGCCTCCATCGCCACGGACTCCCTGAGCTATCCCAAAACGGAGCACTGAGATCCATGAATTGTTCCCGCGGCACATGAGGCGGGACGGAGATCCGGATTGCCACGGCCACTCCGGGAGTCGCGCAACGGCATATTTTGGCACACGGGTCCCCGTTTATCGTTCTGCCATACGTACTGATCGCGGTGATCCGGCTTCCCCGTCCGATCCCCTGTAAAAGCTGCGCCCCGGCTCGATGAGCCGGGGCGCTTATGATTCATTGCTGCGGATACGGTGGGGGCGGGGGCGGCGGGCTGCCTGCGGGAGGCATGGGCGGCTGACCCGCCGGGGCTTTGGGCGGCTTTCTCCGCGCCGCAGCCGCGATGGCGAAGATGGCGCTCAGAAGCAGACACAGGCTGATGCAGGCCGCCAGAAGGGAATAGTACCGCAGCCCGTAAAGCAGGGAGAGCAAAGATACGATAAAGGTGATGGGCGCAAGGATGCAGAGGGCGACGCCCGCCTTCCTGCTCTTGATGGCGGCAAAACCCAGGATCAGCAGGATGCAGGTGAGCACCGCCGTGATGAGGGGCGGGAAATTCGCGCCGCCGAAGGCGACTACGGGGGCAAAATAGGAATAGAAACTCCGGATCAGCTGATTGTGGTCCGGCCCCGTGGCCGACACCAGCACCGCCGCCTTGGTGAAGATCATCAGAGCCAGGGCCCCGGCGGTGAACAGGATCTGCAGAAAGCGTTTCATCCCTGCCGCTCCTTACTGATAGGCGTCGTACATCCGGGCGGCCATTTTCTCCGCCGCCTCCCGGGTGACGGGCACGGGGCAGAAGCTGCTCAGATGGCTGCCGTAGCCCTCCTCCGCTGCCTTGAGGCACTGCTCCCGGGTGAAGCCCTTGGCCTTCAGGCTGGGAAGCTCCAGCTTCCGCATCAGGTCCCACACGGCGTTGGCGCACAGGGCGCCCAGTTCCTCGGCGGTCTCCTTCCCCGTGAGGGGCAGGCCCATGGCCTCCGCCACCATGCGGATCTCATTGGGTACGGCGGGGGCGGCGTACTCCAGGGCCACGGGCAGGGCCATGGCGCAGTTGTAGCCGTGGGGGGTGTGCAGGTTGACGCTCAGACCGTCCGCCAGGGCATGGCCTACATGGCACATAGTCTCCCCGAAGGCGATGCCCGCCCAGTCCGCCGCCAGGCTCATCTCCGTCCGGGCCTCCACGTTGTCCGGCTCCTTCCAGGCGATATAAAGATACTTCATGATCTTGCTGATGGCGGCGCAGGCCAGGAGCTGGTTATGCGGCTGGGAGATATTGTCCGTCACGCACTCGGCTGCGTGGGACAGGGCGTCCAGCCCCGTATAGGCGGTAACGGAGGCGGGCATGCCCATGCTCAGCTCCGGATCCACCACGGCCAGGTGGGTGTTCACGAACACGCTCCACTTGCCCCCGGTCTCCGTCTGGGTGATGACGGCCACCCGGGTAGCCTCCGACCCGGTGCCGGAGGTGGTGGGCACCAGGATCACCGGGGTTTTGGTATCCATGGTGATGGGCTTTGCCAGGATGTACTTCTTGGAAGGGCCGGGATACTCCATGAGGATGCTGGTGGCCTTGGCGGTATCCATGCTGCTGCCGCCGCCGATGCCGATGATGGCGTCCACCTTGTTCTCCAGACCCAGGGCCCCGGCTGCGTCCACCATGCCGATGGTGGGCTCGGATCCGATCCCGTTGAAGGGCACGCAGGCGATGCCCGCCTTCTCCAGGCTGGCCATGGCCCGGGCCGGGATGCCCGCCGCCTCCACGCCGGGATCGAAGATGCACAGAGCCTTTTTGATATTACCCAACTCGGAGACGTATTCTCCCAGGTGGTCGATCGCTCCGGCGCCGAAGATGATGGGACAATTCTGATGATAGGTAAACATACCTTCCCTCTCCTTATTTGATATAGGTTACCTCAATGCGCTGCTCGTCCGCCTTGAGCTTGGGGAACTCCTTGGCTTCATAGCCCAGGGCCATGGTGCCTACGCAGGTGAAGCCCTCCGGGAAGCCCAGCTTCTTTCCAAGCTCCGGATCGTTGTTGATGCCGTACATGGACATCCAGAGGTAGATGCTGTCGATCCCCAGATCCGCAGCCGCCACCATCATGTTCTGGATGACGCAGCCCGCGTTGGTGAACTCGATGTTCTTCAGGATGCTCTCCTTGGAGGCCAGCACCACCAGGGTGGGGGCGCCGTACAGGGGGTGGGAACCGGGACGCATTTTGGCGGAGCTTTCATCAATGGCCTTCAGCAGCTCCGGATCCTGCACCGCATAGAGCTTCAGACTCTTGAAATCCGCGCCGCCCACGGCCGCCTGGCCGCCGGCGAACAGGATCTTTTCCAGATCGGCGTCGGGGATCTGCTTGTCGGAAAAGCCGCGGGTGGAATGTCTGGCTTTTATGGCGTCCAAAGTGTTCATGTAAGAATCCTCCTTTTCTGATCGGTCTGATATGCTTCTTCAGGCAAAATGCCTGGCTGTCTTCAGGGCCAGCTCAATCATCTGACGGAAGCCCAGCTGCCGTTCCTCGCTGGACAGGGCTTCTCCGGTGATCAGGTGGTCGGATATGGTGCAGATGGCCAGGGCTTTTTTCCCCGTACGGGCGGCGTTCATATACAGGGCCGCCGCCTCCATCTCCACCGCCAGCACGCCCATCTTCGCCCATTTGGCGGCAAAATCCGGGTCGTCGTCGTAAAACAGGTCGGAGCTCAGCAGATTGCCCACGCGGCAGACGGCGCCCAGCTTCTCTCCCTCCTCCGCCGCGGTCTTCAGCAGGTCATAGTCCGCGATGGGGGCAAAGGTCCCGGGAAGCCGGTACTGATGGGCATAGTTGGAGTCCGTACAGGCTCCCATGCCCAGGACGATATCCCGCACCTGCACCGTTTCGCTCATGCTCCCGGCGGAGCCGATGCGCAGAATGCAGTCCACGTCATATTCACGGAACAGCTCATAGCTGTAAATGCCCATGGAGGGCATGCCCATGCCGCTGGCCATAACGGAGATCCGGCTGCCTGCATAGAAACCGGTATAGCCCTGGATGCCCCGCACGTCGTTCACCAGTTCGGCATTTTCCAGGAACTCCTGAGCGGTGAACCTGGCCCGCAGGGGATCCCCGGGCATGAGGACGACCTTTCCGAAGGCGCCCTTTTCCGCGCTGTTATGAGGCGTCGCCATGTTTTTCTTCCTCCTGCATCTGTCTGGCCAGCTTCACCAGCCGGCTGGCGCCCAGCCGATCCGCGCCAAGGGCAAGGAAGGCCTCCGCATCCTCCAGGGTCGCGATGCCCCCCGCCGCCTTGATCTTCAGATGGGGCGCGACGTGGGCCTTCAGGAGGGCCACGTCCTCCCGGGTCGCTCCGCCCCCGGCAAAGCCGGTGGAGGTTTTGATGTAGTCCGCCCCGGAATCGGAAACCACCCGGCACATCTCGATCTTCTCCTCATCCGTCAGGAGACAGGTCTCAATGATGACCTTCAGGATGCGCTTGCCGCAGATGCGGCGGACCTCGTCGATCTCCTCCCGGACCTTCTCCCAGGCTCCGGCCTTGATCCAACCGATGTTCGCCACCATATCCAGCTCGTCCGCCCCGTCGGAGGCAGCTTCGGCGGCCTCGATGAACTTCACGGCACTGCTGTTGTATCCGTTGGGGAAGCCGATCACGGTGCACACCGGCAGTCTGTCCCCCAGGTACCGGTTCGCTTCCGCCACAAAACAGGGGGGGATGCACACGGAGGCCGTTCCGAATTCCAGCCCCTCGTCGCAGAGCTGCCGGATATCCTCCCATACGGCGGTCTGCTTCAGCAGGGTATGGTCGCAGCGGGAAAGGATCTCCTTCAGTTCCATAACCGCACTTCCTTTCTCAATTTCCATATACGGCAAACCAGGCTTCGATCTCTTCGCGGCTGCCGGCGGCGCTTCCCTGGATCATCTCCGGGCTCCCGCCGCCCCGCCCGCGGATCCCGGCCAGGATGGTCTTCGTTTCCTGCTTCAGGTCCACGCGGCGGCTGCCGATGATGAATTTCCAGTCCCCGTCCCCGCCGGTAAAGGCGGCGCAGACCCCGGCGCATTTCTCCATGCCCGCGTTCACCAGTTCCCGCAGGGCGCGCATATCCAGCTCCGGGAAAAAGAGGCAAATATTCCCCTCCGTGGGCTCCAGGGCGGCGGCCTTCTCCAGGGCGCTGCGGAGGCGTTCCTCCCCCAGCTGCCGTTTCGCCGCGTCCAGTTCCTCCAGGGTGCGGCGGACCGCGCTGGGAGTCTCCAGCTGCTTTGCGGAGAGCAGGGCGGAGATCTCCCTGGTGACCCGGTACCGGGCCCCGTAATCCGCCAGGGCGTCCATGCCGCAGAGGATATGGATCCGCACCCCGCCCCGGTGACGCATAAAGTCCAGGATCTTGACGAGGCCGATCTCCCCGGTGCGCTTCACATGGGGCGCGCAGCAGGCGCAGGTATCGATCCCGGAGATGCGCACCAGGCGGACGTTCTCCGTGAGGTCCAGCTTGCTCCGGTATTCGGTGGCGGCAAGCTCCTCCTCATCGGGATACCAGGTCTGCACGGGGAGGTTCGCCGTCACCGCCCGGTTGGCCAGGAGCTCGATCTCCTCCAGCTGCGGGCCGGTGAGCTCTCCGCTGAAATCCAGGGTGACCTCCCCGTCCCCCAGGTGGAAGCCTACATTATTATATCCATACTTTTGGTAGACCAGGCCGGAGACGATATGCTCGCCGCTGTGATCCTGCATCCGGCGGAAGCGGAGATCCCAGTCCAGCCTGCCCACAGCCGTACTTCCCGGTTCCAGGGGGCCGTCCGTCAGATGGAGGATCTCCCCATCCCGGATCCGGGTATCCAGCACCCGGACGTTCTCCAGCTCGCCCCGGTCTCCCTCCTGTCCTCCCCCTTCGGGGAAGAAGGCGGTGCGGTCCAGGATCACGGCCCAGCCGTCTCCCTCTTTCCGGCAATCCAGCACCCGGGCGGAAAACTCCCGAAGGTGGCTGTCCTCCTCATAGAGTTTGGTCGTCATGCTCCGGTCTCCCGGTTCCCCGCGCAGGCTGCGGCAGCAGCCTCGATCTCCGCTCGGTCATGCCGGAAGCGGGCCACGGCGGGCGGCGCCATTTTCGGAAACCAGTCTTCGATCTCCCCCGGGGAGATGAAGCAGGCCTCCACCACCTCCTCCGGCTGCAGCCGGAGCGCCGGTTCTTTTTCCGGACACAGATAAAGGTAGCTGTCCAGGAAAAGGCGGTCTGTCCGTTCCGAGCTGAGGAGCCGGAACCGTTCCTCTTCCGCCTGCAGGCCGGTCTCTTCCCGCAGCTCCCGTAGGGCTCCCTCCCGGCTGCTCTCCCCCGCCTGGACGCTTCCCGCCGTGCTCTCCCAGAGAAGAGCCCAGTGCTTGTCCGGATGGCGGCGGGTCAGCAGCAGGCGGCCGTCCGCCGTGACGGTCCAGATCGTCACGACGATATGCCAATAGCCCGGGGGGATGGGTTCCCCCCGGGTGATCTGTTTGCCGGTGGGCTGCTCGAACTCATCCCGCAGATCCCACAATTCAGCCATTATCCACCTCGAAGAACTTGATGGTGACCCCGCCCTCCCGGGGGTGGCCTTCGCCCCGGAACTTGTTCTGGTGGAGATAGGGGGCCAGGGTCTTGCTGTCCGTCATAAAGGTCGGCACCGTCTGGAAGGGGGACTGCATCCCGTTGAACCAGCCGTTGTTGTCCACGAAGATATGGCACTTTTCTCCGGCGCTGTCCGTACCCTCCAGCATATATCTGGCGCACATATGCCGCACGCCGGTGAGGTTCACCCGCTGGCAGTCCACGCCGCCGGGGCACACCACGCCGTTGAAGATCTCCCCCTGCACCGTGCCGCCGAAGGGGATCATCACCACTTCTCCCGCCGGGCCCTTGAGGAAGGAGACGTCCTTCCCCTCAATAGAGACCAGGACTTCCATAATGAGCTTATCCGCCATAAAACAGACTCCCTTCATTTCATTAAATAGCCTGTTTCTATTTTAATCCGAATCCGGCTCTACCGCAAGGGGGACGCCCCGAAATTCCTGTCCCAGGATCAGGGCCTCCACGGCGCCGCCGCTGAGTTCCATGAGCCGGCGGTTCAGCGCCTCCGCTCCCCCCGCGGGAAGCAGCAGCTCCAGGGACACGTCCGTGCTGAAGTCCGTATCCTCCGTGATGGCTCCCGCCTGATCCAGTTCCCGGCGGATCCGCTCATACAGGCTGTAGGGACAGGCGATGAGAAGGCGGTCCCAAAGGCCCACCCGGCTGACGCCCGCCTGCTCCAGGGCCAGCTTCGCGCTGCGGCTGTAAGCCCGCACCAGGCCGCCGGTACCCAGGAGGATCCCCCCGAAATACCGGGTGACCACGCAGCAAACGTTGACGATCTCCCGGCTCCGGAACACATTCAGAACCGGCATGCCGGAGGTGCCCTGGGGTTCCCCGTCGTCGGAGTAGCGCATGATGCCCCCTTCCCGAAGGACGTAGGCATAGACGTTATGGGTGGCGTCCCAGTGCTGCTCCCGCATCCGCTTCAGATGCTCCAGGGCTTCCGCCTCCGTCTCCACCGGCCAGACCCTGCCGATGAACCGGGAGCGTTTCTCCGTGAATTCCGCCTCCCCGAAGGCCGCGGGGGTCAGGTAACTTTCATTCTTCATTCCGCACATAGGCCCGGAGGCGGCCGTAGGTCTCGGGGCGGCACACCGCCCGGACCAGGATCCCCTCTTCCGTGTATTCCGTTTGGGTCACCTTGCCGCCGTTGTGAAGGGCGTCCAGTTCCCCCGCCTTACTGTAGGGCAGAAGGAAGGCGATCTCCTTTTCCTGTCCCCGAAGCAGCGCCAGGACCCGGGCGCGCAGCTCCTCCAGCCCCTCCCCGGTGACGGCAGACACGCACACCGCGTCCTCCCGCCGGGGAAAGAGCTCCGTACCGGAGAGATCGCACTTGTTGAATACCTCCAGCCTGGGGGTGGTCTCCACCTTCAGTTCCCGGATCAGGCCGTCCGTCACCCGGGCCTGTTCCTCCCAATCCGGATTGGAGCCGTCGATGACGTGGAGGATCAGATCCGCGTAGCTGAGCTCCTCCAGGGTGGCCTTGAAAGCCTCCACCAGCTGGGTGGGGAGCTTGCGGATGAAGCCCACGGTATCGCTCAGAAGGACCTCGGTGGTCTCGTCCAGCCGCAGACGGCGGGTCGTGGTGTCCAGGGTATCGAACAGCCGATCCCCGGTCTGGAGACCCGCTCCCGTAAGGGCGTTCATCAGGGTGCTCTTGCCCGCGTTGGTATAGCCCACCAGGGCCACGGTGGGCACCTCGTTCTTCTGCCGCATGCGCCGCTGGGTGCTCCGCACCCGGCGCACTTCCTCCAGTTCCTCCCGCAGCTTCTGGATCTTCCGGCGGATATGCCGCCGGTCCGTCTCCAGCTGGGTCTCGCCGGGACCGCGGGTGCCGATGGGGCTGCTGCCCCCGGAGGCGGTCTGGCGCACCAGATGGGTCCACATGCCCGTGAGCCGGGGCAGGAGGTACTGGTACTGGGCCAGCTCCACCTGGAGCCGTCCCTCCCGGGTGCGGGCCCGGCCCGCAAAGATATCCAGGATCAGGCCGCTGCGGTCCAGGACCTTTGTCTCCAGAGCCTCGGACAGGACGCGCATCTGGGAGGGGCTGAGTTCATTGTCGAACACCACCAGATCGCAGTGCTCGGACCGGACCAGTTCTTTGACCTCCTGCACCTTGCCGCTGCCGATGAAGCTGCCGGGATCCGGCGCATCCCGGTTCTGCAGGGTCCAGGCCACCGCCTCGCCCCCTGCGGTCTCCAGCAAAGCTTCCAGCTCCGCCATGCTGATCTCGCTGCTCCGTTCTCCGGGCTCCATGCTGGCCGCATCCAGCCCCACGAGAACGGCTCTCTCCCGGACCTGGCCGGGTATGCTGTTCTGTTTGTTGTCTATGGTCGTTCTCCTCGCTTATTGCCGGGCCGGAAGGCCCGTGAACATGGAAAAAGCCCCGCGCAAGGCGTCAAGCGCTGCGCAGGGCTTCTATCCGACAGGTTTCAGTTGGAAAGGCCAAACTTCTTGTTGAACTTATCCACACGGCCGCTGGTATCGACCAGTTTCTGCTTACCGGTGAAAAAGGGGTGACACTTGGAGCAGATTTCGACCTTGATATCCTGCTTGGTAGACCCGGTGGAGATGACCTCCCCACAGGCGCACTTGATGGTAGTCTGGTAGTACTTCGGATGGATCCCGTCCTTCATTGCTGGTTCACCTCTTTCTCCGATCCGTTTTTGCGAGCGTTAGTTACTCTAACACAGTTTTCCTCAAATTGCAAGCCTTTTTTCAAGCGAATTATTTGTTGAAAAAGTAATAACAGAATGCTATAATACCAGAAATCCTATGTTGGTGAACTACGCATTTTCGGCCTGCCGCCGGGTTTTCCGGCAAAGCCGACAAGAAGGAAGGCGCTTCTCGCCGAACCGGGCCGTATTCCGGGCGATGGAGCGCCGAAGGAGGAACAATCGGATGATCGAAGTATCCAATCTCACAAAAACCTATGGTAAAAAGCGGGGCATCGACCGTCTCTCTTTCACCATTGGGGATGGGGAGATCGTGGGTTTCCTGGGTCCGAACGGCGCGGGAAAATCCACAACCATGAACATCATCTCCGGGTACCTCTCCGCCAGCTCCGGCGCCGCCCGCATCGGCGGCATCGACATTCTGGAGGATCCGGTCGCCGCCAAGCGGCAGATCGGCTACCTGCCGGAGCAGCCGCCCCTGTACCTGGACATGACCGTATCGGAATACCTGGACTTTATTTTTGACCTGAAGGTCCCCTCCGGCGAGCTGAAGCGCTCCACCCATATCGGCGAGATCTGCGAGCTGGTGGGCCTGAAGGAGCACTACACCCGGGTGATCCGCAACCTGTCCAAGGGCTATAAGCAGCGTGTCGGCCTCGCCCAGGCCCTCATCGGCAATCCCGAGGTCCTGATCCTGGACGAGCCCACCGTCGGTCTGGACCCCAAGCAGATCATCGAGATCCGCAACGTCATCAAGGCTCTGGGAAAAAACCGCACCATCATCCTCTCCACCCATATCCTGCAGGAGGTCAGCGCCATCTGCGAACGGGTCCTGGTCATCAACAACGGCC
>CAMZIY010000022.1 GCA_947307365.1 uncultured Clostridia bacterium | reverse complement strand
TGATGGGTTTCTTTCACACTTTCTTCCTTTCCGGTATCGTGCCGTTTACGGGTTTATCTACAATCTGAGGCATCCGGCGGTCATTTGACCGCCGGATGCCTCGTTTATCTGTGGTTTATCTGTGTTTATCTGTTTCTCTTCCGGATCCCGTTTACCCGTTCAAAGGCCGGAGGGAGACCTCCCGCAGGAGGGGCAGGCCCAGGTCCTCCGCCATCTTCACCGCCTTCGCTTCGCTCCCGGGGTCCGTCACCCACCGGGGCTGGTGGGCGTCGCAGCCCAGGATCCCGGTGCACCCCTCCCGGGCGGCGATCCGCCAGAACCGCAGATCCGGATAATGGCGGTTTTCCCGCAGACCCAGGAGATTGATCTCCAGGGGCGTGCCCGTCTCCCGGGCGGCCCGGCAGAGACGGCTCATCTCCCGGTCGTAATCCGCCTCCTCCCCGGTGAAGCGGAACAGGTCCGGGTGGGCGAAATAGGTGAAGAGGCCGGTCTCCAGGGCTTCGATGCTCTGGCTCACGTACCGTTCCAGCTCCCCGGCTTCCGGGCAGGGGATGCCGCAGTACCGGTCCCCCACCTCGTTGCCCAGGAAATGCTGGCCCAGGAGCATGTACCGGACGCCGCCGGAGCGCAGGATCTCCAGCAGCCGGGGGAAATACTTGGGGTAGTACTCCACCTCCACCCCCGGGATGATCTCCAGCCTGCCCCGGTATTCCTCCTCCAGGGCCCGGAGGGAATCCATATATCCCGGGAACTCCTCCAGCGACATGCGCATGGGCTGGCTCCGGGGGCCGATATCGTAGAAATCATAGGGCGTATGGTCGGAGAAGCCCAGGGTGCGGAGCCCCGCCTTTTCCGCCTGCTCCGCGTACTCCCCCACGTCCCCCTCCGCGTGGCCGCAGCGGTACGTATGAGTATGATAATTCGCGATCATGGCGCCTTCCTCTTCCCTATCTGCCGTATTTCGTCAGGGCCGCGCCCCGGATCGCCTTGGTCATCCAGGGCTGAGACTTCCCGATGCCCTCCGCCAGACCGGCGGTGGAGCCGGAGGAGGTGTAATACACCTGGGTCTGACCGGAACCGGAGCCGGAGACGATGACCATCAGATGCTCCGGTTTGCTGAAGGGCTCCAGGTGCAGGCCGGGTTTTACGTCCTCCGGCCGCAGGCCGGAGCGGCCCAGGCGGTTCTCCAGGGTCAGTTCCTCCCGCAGGGCCTCCCTCTGCTCCTCCGTCATGGCGTCATAGTCGATGACGTTCTGATCATACAGGTACTTCACCAGGCTCTCCTTTGTGAAGCCCCGGTCCGCCAGCTGCCGGGCCATGGTGGGATGCAGCACCAGCATGAGGCGCACCCCGTCCGCAAAGCGGGGCAGACTGCCGCCGAAGAGGGACCCCTTCCGCCCGAAGAGCTTCGTCAGAGCCCCCAGCTTATCCTCGAAGCTGGGATACCCCACGATCTCCGCGGGGCCCCGGGCTTCGGTGAGGAATTCGCAGGCGGTGACCACGCTGTCCTCCGGGCCGAAGCCGTTCTGCTCCGCCCAGGATCCCCAGGGGCTGTCCTCCAGATTTTCCGGCACCAGGATATTGGCGTAGGCCGCGGGACGGCCGGGGCCCCCGGGGGAGGCGTAGATGGTCATATCCCGCCAGCCGATGGTGATCATGCACATCAGGACCGCCCGGCCGATGGCGCTGTTGGCCCGGGTGCCCGGAGCCAGATAGCCCACCCTGGTATTGAGCCCCAGCTCCTTCACGATGGGGCCGGAGATGAAGATCGCCGGAAGGATCTCGTTGACGATGTGGAACTGGTTGAAGCCCGGATCCGTCAGGGTCTCCATAATGGCGATGATCACCGGGAGCCACTCGGGCTTCGCCCCCGCCATGACGGAGGCGATGGCGATCTTCTCCACCGTGGCCTGCCCCAGCTTGGGCTCCACCAGGCCGATGACCTTGTCCCGGGGATAGGTGGTGCCGGTGAGCATCCACTCCACCGCCTCCCGGGTGGGAGGCGCCAGGGCCAGACCGTCCCCGATATGGCCGTCCATGCAGTATTCCATGAACTTCTCGTAGGCTTCGCTGTAGTTCGCCCCGGTGAAGGTCTTGGGGGACTGGTCCGCCGTCAGGTCGAAGGAGCGCTTCTCCTCCTCCGTCAGGGGCCGGGTCAGGGCGTCGATGATGGCGTCCATGCAGCCCTCCGCCACCTTGTCCATGAGCTCCGGGTTATCCTTGGCTGCGTTGTAATCCGTGGAGGGAAGGTCCACGATGCGCACCTTCGGCATGCCGTACAGGTCCTGGGCGGCCTCCTTCTGCCGCCGGAGCACGTCCACGCAGATGCTCACCCCGGGGCGGCCCGCCCGCTCCATGCACACCCCCGCGTCATGCCTGCCCTGGGTATGGGCGTCCTTCACCCCCTCCAGCCAGGCGTCGCACTTGGCTGCCACCTCCAGGGCCTTCTCCGGCGGGTCGATGGGGGTGCCGAAGGAATTCATGCGGAGGATCTTCACCTCCGGATACCGCTCCCGGAGCTTCCGGTCCACCGCCTCGAAGAAGGGCTCGCTGCTGGAATGGAAATAGGGGATGTTGATGCCCATCAGGGCGATGGTCTTGCCGTTGAGGTCCGTGAGTCGGGGGGCGAACAAGCCCTCCCGCTTCGGGTTCTGAAGGACGCCTCTGGGCTCCAGGATCTCCAGGGATACCTGCTGACTCATGGGATGAGCCTCCTTTCTCGCGCTGCCCGCCTGGGCGGGCCTGTTTTTTTCCTCTGGCTGAATCATACCACGGCGGCAGGGTGCGTGCAAGGGAGGAAAAAAGTCCGGCTGCGGACGTCCGAAGACGCTCGCAGCCGTGGGATATTTGTCTTTGTTGGTAATCAGTCTTCCGGCTCCAGGATCCGGAACTCGATGCTCGCCAGGGTGGTTTCCGGCGTATAGTTCAGTCCGAAGACCAGCAGCTTCCCGTCGGCCTCCTTGCCGTAGGCGACCTGCTTGTCCATGTTGATGTTGGCGGGATTGAGGATCTCAAAGTCGTTCTCATCCCGGATGAAGGTGATGTACTGATCCAGGAACGCCTCCGCCTCAGCCGGGGTCCCGAAGTCCAGGGACAGGGCCAGATCCATCAGAAGATCCTGGCCGTACATCGTCTTCCGGAACAGCCGGAAATCTCTGCAGGAGGAATAGGCGTCCAGCCCGATCTCCGGGTAGCCCGCCTCCGCCAGCCGGGTCTTCAGCTCCTCCGGCGCGACGTAATCCTCCGCCTTGAACAGGAAGGAGACCGTCTCGCCGTCCTCGTTGAACCGGTACTTGAAGGTCTTCTGGCCCTCCCTGGTCTCGCTCCGGTAGAAGACGTCCTCATCCTGCAGGGCGGCGAACTTCTTCGCTTCCTCCGCTCCCAGGTAGTCCTCCGCTTCCTCGTAGTCCTCGTCCTCTCCCTCGTGATCCGGATGGAAACCGGTCAGGGAGGCGACGTAGCTCTGCACATATTCCTCGGCGGCGGCCCGGTCGGCATACTTGAAGTCCACGTAGAGGCCCAGGTCATAGTCGAAGAAGTACAGCCAGGATTCGGTCATCTCGTTGGCCCGGTCCTCCCCGGTGAAGTCGGACATGCCGCTCTTTTCCGGCAGGGCGGTGAATCCGGCGGCGGTGAGCTGCCCGTTGATCTCCTCCAGGCCGGAATACTGCGGGAACTCATAGTACTTTTTGGCCAGCAGCTCCACGCCGTCGTCATAGGTCAGGTAAACGGCGGAATAGCACTGGTACGCCTCCCGCAGCAGGAGCCGGTAGCAGGGGACCCCGTCCTCATCCGTGGCGGCGGTGAAGCCCTTTTCCAGCAGCTTCGCGGCGTAGGCCTGCATATCCGCCTCCGTGGCCTTGGTGTCCAGTACCCGGATCACGTCCTCCTCCAAGATCGCGTTCAGATCCAGGGTGAAGGCGTAGGTGGCAAAATCCGGGAAGGGCACGGCGGTGATGCCGTACCCCGGCAGGAAGACCGCGTTCAGGTTGATCTCGTCGATGCCCCATTCCGTCCGGGCTTCCGGATAGGTCCGGTCGGGATCCTTCATCCAGGCCTCCGCCCGGGGATCGGACTCGGCTTCGCCGAAGGTAATGAGGATATCCACGTCGGCAAGGTTGGGGTAACCCTCGCTGAAGGAGGTCCGCAGGTGGGCGCAGGAGGGGTCTTCCGCATCCAGCTCCAGGTACACTTCCTGCATCCGGCTCATGGCCATGTCGCCGATATCGCCGTACAGCTGGACCAGCGCCTTGACTTCGTCCGCATTGGAGACGAAGAGCAGCGGATTGTCCACATCATTGTAGAAAAGATCCCAGATGTTCCCGTCGGTGACCTCCAGCCAGTACTCCGGCAGCTTGGTATTGAAATTCTGGATCTCCGCCCCGTCGGCGGCAAGATCCTGGGCCTTCCCCTGCGCCACGAAGGAGAGATTGGTGATCCCGTCCTCTCCCAGCCAGCCCAGGAAGGTCTCGTTCCCGTTCACCGTCATCACGGCGAAGCCGTCATAATCCACGTCGTCATGCCGGATGGGACGGAAGTAGATCACCAGGTCCTCCGAACAGACGGAACCCTTGATCTCCTCCCCGGCGATGGTGTAGTTCCCCGCCTCGGCCTTCTTCAGGAAATTCTCCATGGCCGCTTCGGAGATCTCCGCGTTGGACCGGGCTTCCGCAGGCCCGGGCTCCTCCCCTTCGCCGGTGGTCAGGTACACGGTGCGGGTGCTCTGGTCCCAGTCCACCGACATGCCCATGGCGTTCGCGATCGCCCGGACGGGCAGATACGTCGTACCTTTGTAGATCACGGCGTCCACGGGATTGCCGTTCACGTCCTTGGGCTGCAGGCTCTCCCCGTCGATGACGATCTTCGCGCCGACGAAGACGCTGTCCCAGGTCACCGTGCCCCCCGCCGCGATGGCGGGTATGGCCAGGCAGAAGACGATCGCCGTCACCAGGACGCCCAGCAGAAACGATCTGCATTTCTTCATGTTTCTCTCCTCCTGTTTTTTCTCTTTCTTTCATCTGCAAGGACCGATTTCATATAGACTGATTTTACCATCTTCCCGCCGGGGGCACAAGGGAGTTCCGTGTGGCCGACGGCAAAAAAAGCGGCGGGGGCAGGCTGAAAACCTGCCCCCGCCGAAAGAGGGTTGACTGCAGCTTATTTCGCCAGTTCGATGGACGTGTCGTCCATGACGAGGGTGATGACGCCGTCTATGATGGTGCCTTCGATGCTTTCACCTTCGACGGAGAGGATGAGGGTCTCGCCCTCCACCGTCCAGTTGACCTCGCCGAAGTCCTCTTCCATCCGGATGATGCCGACGCCGTCCTCCTTGAGTTCAATGACGAAGATCTCCTGGAGCACTTCCACCTCCATCTCGCTCATGGCAGCGAGGAGCTCAACGGAGAAGCCCATCAGGCTCTTGAGCCGGTACGTGCCGATATACTGCGCATCCGCGGAGGGTTCCGGCTCCGGCTCCGGCTCCGGCTTCTCGGGAACGGCGCCCAGGTACACGGTGCGGGTATCCTGATCCCAATTCAGATCCAGGCCCAGGGCATCCGCCATCATCTGGACGGGGACGTACGTGGTGCCCTTGTAGAGTACCGCCTCCAGGGGGCTGCCGTTCTCGTCCTTCGCCTCGGCCTTCTCCCCGTCGATGACCACGCCGACGCCCACAAAGACGCTGTCCCAGGTCACCGTGCCCCCCGCGGCGATGGCGGGAAGGGCCAGCCCCATGAGGATGACCGCCGTCAGGAAGCCCACCAGGAATGTTCTTACTTTTTTCATGTTTCTTCTCCTTCCGTTTTTTTCTCACCTACATAGATTCTATGGTATTCCTTAACAGAATTTTATCATATCCAAGCCGGAGGCACAAGGGCTTCCGGGCAAAAATCGGAGCGGGAGCGGGTCAAATAAGCAGGGGGCGGGTCCGAAGACCCGCCCCCCGGCAGACTGTAGACAAACCCGTAAACGGCACGATACCGGAAAGGAAGAAAGTGTGAAAGAAACCCATCAGGGGTGTCTTTCGCGTTCAATCATAAGTTTTTCGAACAATCTATCTATTCCATATTCCCTGTTCGAAAAACTTGCTTCAGCGGGGCGACAAGACTTTGTCGACACGCTGGCGGGGGGCGGGTCCGAAGACCCGCCCCCCGGGAAAACCTGTTTACGCTCAGGCGAAACGCTTCTGGAATTCGTCGTAGGCTCTCTGGTAGATATCCAGGGCCTCGTACCAGCCCTCCATGGCGGTGAGCTGGGCCACATAGTCGTCCCAGGAGCTCAGGGGCCGGGAGTTATCCACGAACTGCAGGTAGTTCTCTGCGATGAAGGTCTGGATATCCGCGCCGATGGCGGACAGCCGCTCCGTATCCTCCGAATCGAACTGGATGGCCGAAGGCCAGGCCATGCTGCCGTCATACTTGTAGAACTTGGGATCATCCCAGATATCCGTGAAGGCCTGGTCCTTCTCGCCGCCGGGCTTCGCCATGTTCCGGGCGGAGATCAGGATGCCCGCCTCGTTGATGTTGTTCAGGGTGAACTGCAGCAGGGCCCAGCCGGAGCCGGAGGGATGGTTCACGATGAAATCGGTGAGCATGCGGTTGCCGTTCTCATCCCAGTAGAAGGTGTAGTCCTCCACGCCCCAGTTGCAGACGATGGCGCCCTCGTCGCTGTAGAAATAGTCCGCGTAGGTGCACAGCAGGGGGATGTTCTCGCACTTGGCGCTGATGGCCCAGGAGCCGTACTGCACCCAGCTGGCGGTGCTGCCCAGGTGGAAGACCTGGCCCTCGTACCGCACGGGCTTGTGGATGGCGATCCAGTAGGCGTCCGGGTCGATGCTGTGGTCCACGTAGCCGAACTGCTCGCTGGCCACCATGCTGGTCATGCCCACCACGCCGTTCACCAGATCGGGGAGGAAATCCTGGTTGCCGGTGCAGCTGGTCCAGTTGGGGGAGATGAGCCCCTCGTTGAACCAGGAGTTGATGGTCTGCATGTACTCCAGGTCGGGCTGACCGCTGCAGGCGAACTGCACCTTGCCGTCCTTCACGTAGGGAGGCGCCACGGTGGAGTTGTAGTTGATAATGGTCTCATAGGCGCCCCAGTAGCTGTGGGGGTCCAGGTTGCTCATGAGCATGAAGGGGTACTGGGCTCCCTCCTGGGACTGGAAGGCCAGGAGCATATTGTGCACGTCGTCAAAGGTGACGATATCGTCCACCTTCAGGCCCAGATCATCCAGCCAGTCCCCCCGGACGGCGCAGGCCCAGGCGGTCTTCAGGATATCGTTCAGGCACTTGAAGTAGAAGATGGTGGTGTCGTCCGCCATGAGCTGGGCACGGACCGAGAGATCGTCCTCATGGTCGTAGATGCAGTAATAATAATTGGGGAAATAATCCTTGTATTCGTACAGGTTCGCAACGTACCCGTCGTCGATGGCGGAGCGCATGGTGCCGGGGAAATAATAGTTTATGTTGCTCAGCAGATCCGGCAGAGCGTCCGATGCCACCAGCACGGCGCAGTTCTGGGACCGGGAGGAGTTGGCTACCAGGTCGTACTCGATATGCACGCCGGTGGTCTCCCGCAGATAGGTGGGATAGGGCATGCCCTCATATCCGTCCGCGTCGATGGCGTCCGGCAGCAGCATGCCGGTCCAGTAGGTAAAGACCTCGTCGGAAGTGGTCAGGGGCACCTCATAGGTGTACTTCTCCAGGGGAACGCCCCGTTCGTCCACCTCGTACTTGCCCTTGGCAAACTTATAGGGGCCTTCGTCCGCGGGCTCGGGTTCTTCCGTGGCCGCGGGGGCTTCGGTGGCGGCGGGCTTCTGCGTCGCCGCGGGCTTCTCCGTCGCCGCGGGGGCGGCGGTGGCGGGGGCAGGCGTTTCTCCGCCCTCCGCAGGCTTTCCGCTGCAGCCGGCAAAGATGGCAAGCAACAGCAGAAGCGCCAGGATCAAACTGATATTTCGCTTCATTTTCCTACCTCCTTAAGACCTTCTTCGTATTTTGCGCCGGAGGGCTCCCCTTTCGGGACCACGGTGCCTACGGTTACAGTGTAGCATTTTCTTATGATCGATTCAAGGCAGATTTCATATATTCGCGATGATTTAATCTCCCGTCCGGCTCGCTCTGCGGCTTTGAAAGAAATTTATCGATAATCGTAAATTTATACTTGACAAACGCAAATTCCCGGGTTATACTCGCCTCAGAAATTAACGATTAACGTTAATTAATTATCGAAATCAAGGAGATCCTCACCATGGAAAACACGAAACTGTCCAAAGGCGCCGCCATCATCGACCGGATCCTGAAGATCCTCCAGGGCTTTGCCCTTGCGGGTGTGATCGTCGCCGCCATTTTCATCCCTCTGACCCTGATCCTGGGCCGGAAGATCGTGGCCGACGCCTCCTCGCTGGAGCTGGGGGTCGTCACCCTGAAGCTGGCGGGGGACGCCTCCGCTTACCTGGACGAAGGAAACCTCAAGGTCAGCATCGTCTGCGTCCTCATCTGCATGATCCTCATATCCGCTGCGGCCTGGTACTGCATCCGGGTCCTGCGGGAGATCCTGGTCCCCATGAAGGCGGGGCAGCCCTTCGCCCGGGGCATTTCCGCCAAGATCCGCAAGCTGGCCTGGACCGTGCTCATCGGCGGCGGCGTGGCGGAGATGGGCGGCGTTCTGGCGGAGGTCTTCGAGACCCGGGCTTACCACCTGGAGCGGCTGTTGGACATGGACCGCATCGCCGCCGTGGCCTACAACTTTGACGTGGATCTCTGGTTCCTGGGCGCCGCCCTGGTCCTGTTCTTCCTGTCCTTCATCTTCCGGTACGGGGAAGAGCTGCAGCGGGAAGCGGACGAGACCCTTTGAGGAGGCGCCATGGGAAAGATCATTCTGCGGCTGGACCGGGTCATGGCAGACAGGAAGATCAGCCTGAAGGAGCTGTCCGACCGGGTGGGCGTATCCAACGTCAACCTGTCGAAGATGAAAACCGGCAGGATCAGCGCCATCCGCTTCTCCACCCTGGAGGCCATCTGCGGCGCCCTGAACTGCCAGCCGGGGGACATCCTGGAATACGATCCGAACGCCCCCGGGGACCGGGAGGAAGGCTAATGGGCATGGAAGCGTCTCCCTTTTCTCTCCGCCGCGGCGATTGACAATTCCTCCGTTTGCCTGTACTCTGTACTCAATCGGAAAACCAAAACAAAAGCATCAAGGAGGAGCTGTCATGCTGAACTACTGGAACAGACAGGATAATCCGGCCACCTTCGAGACCCTGGAGGAGGTGCGGGAGCACGCTGTGGCTGCCACCAGCGCCATCCCCAACAACGCCCGCTTCCCCCAGATCCTGAATCCCAAGCTGGAGGACTTCCCCAAGGGGCTGGTATACGCCTACCGTTCCCCCAACCTCTACGGCGGCGAGACGGGCGCCCGGAACAACACTTCCTTCATCCTCTTCCCCGACGGACGCTTTGAGACCAAAGAGGCCGCCAAAGCATATCTGGAGAGCCTGGGGCTCATCCGCATCATCGACGAGGCCATCGGCACCATCCTGATGATCATGCCGGAGAAGGCCGAGGGCTACGGGGAGGAGGATCTGCAGCACTGCTATCCCCTGATCAACGCCCTGTTCAGCCAGAAGGCTTTCGTGGAGATCGACGGGAAGCGCTGCGTCCCCGCGGAGGCGGAATACTGCGGCGGCTACGGCAAGACCTATATGTTCGGCGTGGGCAAGGGTGCCGATTTCATGCTGAACTACGTGGCCGGGTCCCGGGACGAGCTCATCGGCCGGGTCGCCGGGTTCTTCACCTACGGCGGAAAAATGCGGGACGACGCCAGGGTGAGCCAATACGTCCCCGCCTTCCTGGTGAACCCCTGTGGCGTGGCGGTGCAGAAATTCCGCCGGGCCAACAAGACCAACGCCTATTCCCTCAGCGAGGGGATCTCCCGGTTCTACAACCAGGCCGTGCCCCTGCGGCAGGTGCGCACCGCCCGGGACGAGAAGGGGGACGTGGGGGGCTGGATGGAAAAGGCCTTCCGCAGCATGTTCATGTTCATCCAGCGCTCCGCCAACGTGATGACCAAGTACCTGGAGCCCCGGGTCTCCGGCAGCTACCAGGGCTACGTCCCCGCGCCGCCCATCACCCGCTTCGCCCTCTCCCCCCGGAACCCCATCTTCAACGGCCGCACCGTGGTGGGGGATCTGCAGGTCACCCTGAAGCACGACAAGGAGCGGTTCAGCGACGTGAAGAGCGAGGCCAACTCCCTGCCCTTCGCCGAGCCCGGGGATTATCTGGACTGCTGGTATGAGGTGCTGCCCCAGGAAGTGCTGAACCATACCGCCCCCGCCCGCAGCGTGCCCCTGCTCCTGGCCAATCACGGCGGCGGAGACGACCATCTGATGTTCCTGGACGAGACCGGCATCCTCCTCACCGCCGGTCAGCAGGGCTTCGCCATCGTGGCCCCCATGCACAGCGGCATCACCTTCATCGCCGGGGAAGCCTTCGCCCGCCTGGTGAAGCATATGCTGGACACCTATCCCGCCCTGGACCCGGAGCGGGTCTGGGTCACGGGCTACTCCATGGGCGGCATGGCCACCTACAACTGCATCGGCGAGCATCCGGAGGTCTTCGCCGCCGCGGCCCCCATGGCCATGCCCCTGCAGCAGCTGACGGAGGAGACGAAGGCCCTGTACGAGAAGCTGGATCTCCCCGCCATGCTCATCACCTCCACCTATGACTTCGCCGCCTGGGACGCGGAGAACAACCACCTGAACGACGGCGGCCGCTTCTTCCTCCAGACCTACTGCGGCTTCAACGGCATCGCCCCGGCGGAGGACTTCGACTACGTGACCTATCCCGTCATCGGGCGGCCCTTCGACTCCCTGCAGATCACCACCGTCAACGGCGAATGGCGCAACGGGGAATGGCTCCTGAACAACGCCGAGGGCGTGCCCATGATCGGCCTGAACGTGACGGAGTACCTGCAGCATTCCCTGTGGCCCGGCTACGGGGACATCATGTACAACTTCGTGAAGCACTACCGGCGGGATCAGAAAACCGGCGCGATCATATATACGGAGTAATAAACCATCGGGACGGTCCGTTTTTCGGACCGTCCCTATTTCGGAACAAGGCAAAGGAGGCGGGAATATGAAACCGGATCTCAAGGGATATACCGTTTTCCTCACCGGTGGCTCCAGCGGCCTGGGTTTCGAGATGGCCAAAGCTCTCCTGCTCAGCGG
This sequence comes from uncultured Clostridia bacterium, assembly GCA_947307365.1. Classification (GTDB taxonomy): domain Bacteria; phylum Bacillota; class Clostridia; order Oscillospirales; family Oscillospiraceae; genus UBA1774. The sequence goes on along the minus strand of CAMZIY010000022.1, from coordinate 13,263 downwards.
GGCGACGGTGATCGTCGCCGCCAGGGCCGGGAACGGCTGGACCGGGCTCTGGACGCCCTACGGCTCCTGGGCGACGCCCACGCCGTGGGGTTGGACGTGCGGGACGAAGCCTCCGCGGACGCCGCGGCGGAATGGTTCGCCGCCCGTTTCCCCCGGCTGGATATGCTGGTGAACGACGCGGGGATCGGCAACAACGCCCCGGGGCTGGAGGCTTTGCCCGAGGGGCATCGGTTCTGGGATATCCCCGTATCCGTCGTTAAGACGGTGCTGGAAACGAACCTCCTGGGGTTTTTCAACGTCTCCCGCCGCTTTGTGCCTTTCATGACCCGGGGCGGCAGCCTTGTGTACGTTTCCACCAGCGACGGGACCATGACCCGGCCCGGACAGCTGCCCTACGGTCCCTCCAAGGCCGGGGCGGAGGCAATGGCGGCGATCCTGGTTCAGGAGCTGCGGGACCTGGGGATCCGGGTCAACGTCATCTGTCCCGGTGGGTTCACGGATACCGCCATGGCCCCGGCAGGGGCGAAGGAGCGCATGCTCCGAAACGGCCTTCCGGTCCTCTCCCCCACGGTGCTGAACGACGTCATCCTCTTCCTGGCCTCCCCCGGGGCGGCGAACATCACCGGGGAGAAGATCGTGGGGAAGGACTTTTCAAGCTGGCTGGCCGCCAGGGGGTATATCCCCGGAGAATAAAGAAAGCGCTGCTGTTTTGAAAGCTCCTGCGCCTGCGGGGGCCTCTCGCCGGGGAGGAGCGTGATTTTCCCGGGCGGAAAAAGGTATGGCCGTGCCGGAGGCAGACCGTGGGCAGCGGAAGCCCATTGTCGTAATCTTATCACTGATTCTTTTATTTCATGCTTCGACCTGTTATAATGGTTTTTACCGAAATGACAGATACAGCGCAGGGGGGGCGAGCTCTGCGCAGGAAAGAGAGAGACGCATGAAGACCGATACCGATCCCAAGCTGCTTTGGGCCAAGCGCCTGCTGATCTACGTTCTGGGCCTGTACCTCATGGCCATCGGGGTGGTGTTCTCCTCCCGGTCCGCCCTGGGGGTCAGCCCGGTAAGCTCTCTGGGGAACGTGCTGTACCAGATCGGCAGTTCAGCCGGAGCGCCCTCCTTCGTGAACCTGGGCAACTGCACCACCGCCGTATTCTGCCTGTATCTGCTGGCGGAGTTCCTGGTGCTGCGGCGGGATTTCAGACCCGCCATGCTGCTGCAGGTGGCGGCCTCCCTCCTCTTCGGGCAGCTGGTGAACCTGGCCTCCGGCATGCTGTCCTTTCTCCCCGCCCCGGGCTCCTATCCTCTGCAGCTCATCTATCTGCTGATCAGCGTCCCCCTGGTGGCGGCGGGGGTCATGCTCTATCTCTCCCCCAATATCCTGGCCATGCCGGGAGAGGGGCTCTGCCTGGCGATATCCCGGAAGAGCGGCCTGGCCATGGGCACCGTGAAAACGATCTTCGACTGCGCCGTGGTGGCTCTTTCCGCAGCCGCCTCTCTCCTGTATTTCCGCAGCCTGGTGGGGGTACGGGAGGGCACGGTGATCTGCGCCATGCTGGTGGGATTCGTGTTCAAGCTGTTCCAGAAGCCCTTCCAGAAGCCCCTGCTGCGGTTTGTGGAGCGGGAGACCAAAGTGGAGCGGGCGCTGGAAGCCGCTTCCCAGGGCTATCTGACGGATACCTCGGGCAATCCGAAGATCATCATCACCATCGGGCGGGAGTTCGGCTCCGGGGGCATGGAGATCGGCCGCCGTCTGGCGGAGCGCCTGGGGATCACCTTCTACGACGGGCAGATCGACGAGCTGGCCGCCGAACAGAGCGGTCTCCCCCTGGAAAAGGTGCGGGAAATGTCCCGTCACCGGGAGAGGGCGGCGTTCTCCGATCTGCGCAGCGCGGTCTACGAAATGTCCAACGACGCACTCTCGCCGGAGGATCTGCTCTATGTGGCCCAGGCCAGCGCGATCCGGCAGATCGCCGCCGGCGGGGAGAGCTGCGTCATCCTGGGCCGCTGCGCGGACTATGTGCTGTATGACGATCCCAACTGCTTCCGGATCTTCGTCCATGCCCGGCCGGACATCCGCGTCAAGCGGACCATGGCCATGTTCGGCCTGAGTCAGGAGGAAGCCGTGCGGGAGATGGAGAATACCGACCGGGCCAGGGGCCAGTACTACAAGCGCTATACCGGGCGGGAATACGGCGCCCAGAAATACTATCATCTGGGGCTGGACAGCGGTCTCCTGGGCACGGAGGAAAGCGTGGAATCCATCATCGGCATCCTCCGCCGCTGGTGCGACGTCCGGGGCACCCATCCCCTGTATATGAGATAAAGAAACGTATAGAACGGCCGGTCCGCCAGGGCGAACCGGCCGTTCAGACTGTAGACAAAGTACCAATGCCTCGCAGAGTTCGCGGCTCGCTCGTCGTCACGAGGCTCATTGCTCCGCTTCGCCCCAAGGGGCAAAGCTCCGATATTCGCCTGCTCCTCCTCTCCAAACGGAAGCAATGCTTCCGTTTGGAAAAGGAAGAAGGAAATGAGCGGGTGGAGTTTTCCCCACATGGGGGAAACGGAACAGAGCGATTTTTCTTCTGACGCAAGCGCGCAGCGGCGATGCAGTCCTTCTCGAATTGGAGCCCAGCGAAGCGGGTCCGATTCGAAGGGTGTCGACAATACTTTGTCGACACCCTCAATGGCCGGTCCGCCAAGGCGGATCGGCCGATCTCTTTCAATTCAGGGGCAGCAGCAGGATGAACTCCGTGATCCCGTTTTGGGAGGAGGCGGCGATGCTGCCTCCGTTCTTTTCCGCCAGACCCTTGGCGATGGCCAGGCCCAGGCCGTAACTCCCGGCCTTGTGGACCCGGGACTCGTCCACCCGGTAAAAGCGGTCGAACAGGTGGGGCAGCGCCTCCGGCGGGATCTCCTCTCCGGGATTGGCCACCCGCAGCTCCAGCTCCGGAGCCCCCTTCCGGCCGCCCCGGGCCGGGGCCTTCCTCAGGGAGACCCGGACCGTCCCCCCCTCCGCGGCATGCTTCACCGCGTTGTCGATGAGGATCGCCGCCAGCTGCTCCAGCTCCTTCCGGTTCCCCAGCATATCCAGGGCATCCGGCGTCTCCGTCTCCAGCCCGACGCCCCGCTCGAAGGCCACGCTCTCAAAGGGCAGCGCTGCGGACATCACCGCCTCCGCCGCGTCGAACCGCTCTCTGGGCTGCGGTCCGCCGCTTTCCCGGGCCTCCTCCAGGTTGGAGAGCTGCAGCAGCTCGTTCACCAGCTCCGACATCCGCCCCGTCTGCTCCTTGATATAGTCCAGCCATTTGTTCCGGCCTACGGACTGCTCCAGGACCGAGGCGTTCGCGTCGATCACCGTCAGCGGCGTCTTCAGCTCATGGCTGGCGTCCGCCACGAAGCGCTTCTGCATCTGCATGTTCTCCTCCACCGGCCGGACGATGGCCCGGGCCAGGAGCCGGGCCAGCAGCGCGAACAGGCAGCAGGCGGCGGCGAAGGCCGCCAGGGAGAGCAGGACCGACTCCCGGATCTCCCTTCGCAGTGAGGCGGCGTTCAGCAGGATGACCCCCGTTCCCTCCTCCCGGGAAACGGTCCGATAGCTCCATCCCAGGGCGCGGCCCTTTCCATCGGGATCCGCCAGGGCGGCTTCGGCGACGGCGGCCAGGGTCTCCCCGTCCATCTGCTCCGTGCAGCCGATCCGGACGGTCACCGCTCCCTCCTCCGAAAGCAGCGCCGCCCCCAGCTCATCCTGGGAAACGGAACGGATCAGCTCGGACTTGTCCCTGCCGTCCCGCTCATTTCCCCGCCCGTGCTCCGGTCCGCCTTCCGGCTCCAGCAGCATCCGGCCGGAATCCAGGATCGATTCCGTCCTGGACGCCGTCTGCGCCAGCTTCAGAACGTTGATCGCCAGGAGGATCGCCAGCAGCACCCCCGCCGCGCTGAGGAGGATGCTCCAGAAGACCTTCCGCCGCAGACTGCCGATCATTCCTCCGCCTCCAGTTCATAGCCCACGCCCCGTACCGCGGTGATCCGGGCCCGGGTCTGCACGAATTTCATCTTCTTCCGCAGGAAGGAAACGTACACATCCACATTATTGTATTCCGCGTCCGCGTCGTAGCCCCAGACCCGCTGGGTGATCTGCTCCCGGGAAAGGACCCGGTCCGCGTTGCGCATCAGGTATTCCATGAGCTGGTATTCCTTGGCCCCCAGGCGGACGCTGCGGCTGCCGGACGCCGAGGACAGGGTATAGGTCTGGGTATCCAGATACAGGTCCCCGGCCTTCAGGCGGGGGTCGGCGGCGGTGCCCGCTCCCCGGCGGGTGACCATGCGGATGCGCGCCAGCAGCTCCGGCATGGCGAAGGGCTTGGTGAGATAGTCGTCCGCCCCCAGGTCCATGCCCCCCACCTTGTCCTCCAGAGTGCTGCGGGCGGTGAGCATGATCACGGGCACCTCAAAGCCCTGCTTCCGGATCCGGCGCAGGACCTCCAGCCCGTCGTACACAGGCAGCATGATGTCCAGCAGGACGAGATCATACAGGCCGGAGCAGATGAGCTGATAGCCCTCCTCCCCGTCCGCGGCGCCGTCGGCCAGATATCCTTCCCCCGTGAGGGTGCGGACCAGCGCCTCCCGCAGGCCTTCCTCGTCCTCCACGATCAGGATCTTCATTCCCTTCCCCCGCTTTCGGCCGTTCCCTGCCGGGAACGGTTTTCTGCTTTCATTATACCGCCGATCATTGAAATAGTGTTGAAGATTTTTTCATCCTTCTTCAATCCTCTCTCAATCTTTCCGGGCTACACTCGAGCCATCAAAGGAACGGAGGCGAAAGACATGGCGATCAGCGTAATGCAGCGCTTTGAACTGAAATACCTGCTGGACGGGAGCCAAACGGACCGGCTCCCGGAGCGGCTGGAGGGATATATGGAGGCCGACGCCTTCGGCCTCACCTCCATCGCGTCCCTCTATTATGATACCCCGGACGCCCGGCTCATCCGGGCCAGCCTGGAAAAGCCCATATTCAAGGAAAAGCTCCGCCTGCGCTCCTACGGTCTGGCAACGAAGGATTCTCCCGTGTATCTGGAGCTGAAGCGGAAATACGACGGCGTCGTCTACAAGCGCCGGGTCCAGACCACCGTTCCCCGGGCGGAGCGCTTCTTCGCGGGAGAGGAGGTCACGGGGGACGGACAGATCGGCCGGGAGCTCGCCTACTTCCGGGACCATTATCCCGGCCTGCGGCCCGCCTGCCTCATCGTCTACGACCGCACGGCCTACTTCCAGCCCGGCGGGGACCTGCGGCTCACCATCGACCGGCGGCCCAGATACCGGACGGAGGACCTGGATCTCACCTCCTCCCTGGAGGGGATCCCCCTGCTGGAGGAAGGCCGGAGCATCCTGGAGATCAAGGTCCAGGGGGCCATGCCCCTCTGGCTCTCCGGGATCCTCAGCCGGGAGGGGATCTTCAAAAGCAGCTTCTCCAAATACGGGGAAGCCTGGAAGCGGGAGCTGGCAAAAAAGAACGAAACCACGATCGTGTTCCCGGCGCCGCATTGGCTCGGCGCCGCATGAGAAAGGAGAATGCAAGATGTTCGATTCCATCTATTCCGCCGCGGTGACCCCGGCCCAGTTCTTCCTGATGGCCGCCGCCGCCCTCGGTTCCGGTCTGCTCTACTCCTGGATCATGAGCTTCCGGGTGGGGTCCACGAAGCGCTTTTTCACCGTGTGTGCTCTGATCCCCTTCGTAGTCGCCGCCGTGATCACCTTCGTGAACGGCAACATCGGCGCGGGAGTCGCCATCGGCGGGGCCTTCGGCCTGATCCGCTTCCGCTCCGCCCAGGGCAGCGCGGACGAGATCGCCGCCATCCTGGCAGCCATGGGCTCCGGCATCGCCTTCGGCATGGGTTACCTCGCCTACGGCGTCATCCTCCTGCTGGGTATGGCCCTCCTGTTCCTGGTCCTCAGCCGGGTCTCCCTCTTCGAGCACCGGGGCAGAGCTCAGGACAAGCTCCTGCGCATCACCGTCCCGGAGACCCTGGAGTACTCCGGCGCCTTCGATGAAGCCTTCGGGCGCTATCTGAGCAAGGCGGAGCCCAGCGGCGTGAAGACCACCGGCATGGGGAGCATGTTCCGCCTGTCCTACCGGATCCGGATGAAGGACCCGGCGGAGGAAAAGGCCTTCATCGACGAGCTGCGCATCCGAAACGGCAATCTGGAAATTTCCATCCTGCCTTACCCGGAGCAGACAAATCAGTTATAATTCTTTTGGAAAGAGAGGACGATCCAATGAAGAAGAAAATCCTTGCGGGAAGCCTGGCCGCTCTGATCCTGACGGCGGCCGTCCTGTTCACCGGCTGCGGGACCGTGGTCTCCAGCCATACCTCCTCCGCCGCGGCCCCGGCGGCCACGGCCCAGACCGGATCCGCCGTCACCCCGGCTGGGGTCACCGCCCCGGCGGCGACTCCCTCGGCGGTCTCCGCCGAAACGGAGGACCTGTTCACGGATCGGGATCTCAGCCAGACCCCGGATCTGAGCGAGGCCGCCGCCGTCACCGTGGCCGACGGGGATACGGTGACCCTCACCGAAGCCGGCGTCTACGTCCTGAGCGGCAGCTCCAGGGAGGCCCAGGTGGTGGTGGACGTCGGGGACGAGGACAAGGTCCAGCTGGTGCTGGAAGGCCTGAGCATTGTGAACGCGGATAAGCCCTGCATCCTGGTGGAGAACGCCGACAAGGTCTTCCTCACCTCCGCCGAGGGCAGCGAGAATACCCTCGCTGTCAGCGGCAGTTTCAGCGGCGACGAGGACGCCGTGATCTACTCCCGGGACGATCTGGTGCTGAACGGCCTGGGCTCCGTGACCGTGCGCTCCGCCGCAGACGGCGTCCGCACCAACGACGATCTGAAGCTCACCGGGGGCGCCTGGAACGTCTCCGCCTCCGACACCGCCCTGAAGGCCCACGACAGCATCTGCGCCTATGACGGCGTATACGTCCTGGAGGCCGGGAGCGACGGGCTCCACGCGGAGGACAACGACGACGATACCGCCGGCAGCATCGTGATCGAGGGCGGCAGCTTCACCATCCGGGCCGGGGACGACGGCGTCCACGCAACCACCTCCCTGACCGTGAACGGCGGGACCCTCACCGTCAGCGCCTCGGAGGGCATGGAGGCCACCCAGGTCATCATAGACGGCGGCGTGATCGGCATCAGCGCCTCGGACGACGGCATCAACGCCGGGCGGAAATCCAAGGCCCTGAGCGTGAAGATCGAGATCAGCGGCGGGGAACTCACCATCGTCATGGGTGCGGGCGACACGGACGGCATCGACTCCAACGGCGATCTGATCATCACCGGCGGCACCATCGACGTCACCGGCCAGTCCCCCTTCGATTACGACGGCAGCTGCACCTATACCGGCGGCACCCTCATCGTCAACGGGCAGGAGACCGATCAGGCAACAAACCAGATGATGGGCGGCGGAATGATGGGCGGCCAGCCCGGGGGCTTCGGCGGCAAGCAAGGCGGCCAGCCCGGCGGCAAGCGGTGGTGATCCCCTGCAGTCCCAGAACGCCGGGAGGCTCCTTTCACAAGGAGCCTCCCGGAGATCGTACGGCATAATTCTACGTTTCGTAGAAAAATAATTTGACAAATTATACGAATTGGGTGTTCAATGGAGCCCGGAGATCGATTATGATGATGGCAGTTCAGATGATCCGGCCGCAAAAAGCCGGGAAGGAGGACGCAGTCATGACGAATGCGATCGCTGTAAAGAATATGCCGGTGAAGGCGGCAAAGTCCGGAGGGACAGCATGGAGAATCAACTGGCTGAAAATATCCGTGAATATCGAAAAAGTATGGGACTTACTCAGGAACAGCTTGCCGAGAGACTCGGGATCACCCTGGGAACGGTTTCCAAGTGGGAGAGAGGCGGTTCTGAACCGGACCTCGGATATCTCATGGAACTGGCCGAACTATTTCGTGTCTCGGTGGATGCTCTGATCGGCTTTTCCATGCGCGGATCGAACGCCGACGAGGAGGCCGACCGGATCGAAGCCCTGGTGAACCGGGTCCCCTTTGAGGAGCTGCAGGCGGAATACGAAAAGGCGCTGAGGAAATTCCCCAACCATTTCCGGACCGTGCTGGGCGCCGCGTCCATCTGGAAACGCTTCGGCGTCATGCACCAGGACGAGCCCGGTCTGCGGCGGGCGCTGGAGCTGTACCGGCACGCCGTGGAGCTGATCTCCCAGAACCGGGATCCGGAAATCAGCGAAGTGAGCGTGCGGAACGAGATTGCCGGGTGCTATGCCTCCCTGAAGGACTACTGCAAGGCCGTGGAGGAATACAAAAAGAACAACCTGGGCGGGATCAACGATGCGAATATCGGTCTGGTACAGATCTGGGATGAGCGGAAGCCCGAGGAAGGCATCCTGTACATCGAAAGAGCGTTCCTGAACAATCTCAGCGAAAGCGCCACCATCATGTTCGGATACATCTTCTATTACCTGGTGACCGGGGATACGGCCCGGGGCATCCGGGCGGCGGAGCAGGCCATCGGCCATCTGAACAGGGCGAAAGAAGACCCGGATCGGCGTTCTTTTGTGGACAAGCTCATCAGTCTCCTTTACCTGCTGCTGGCGGTCATCCGGGACAAGGCCGGGCAGCCGGAAAAAGCGGAAGAGGATCTGCTCCTGGCGGTGAGCATGGCCAGGGCCTTTGACGATGCGCCGGTCTACACGCTGGAAAACATGATGTTTACGGAACACATGCCCCATAACGTCTATTTCTACGACGACACGGGACCCACCGCCCTGGAGGGGCTGCGCAGCACCATGGCCAACGTGGGAGATCTGGCCTCCGAGGCTTTTCGCCGAAGATTCGAGCTGGCCCTGGGATAAGGGCCTTGCCCGGGAAAAAGGGCCGGGACCCGCGGGCTTTCCATCATTTTTACAGGGAGGCGGCAGAAATGCCGCCTCCCTGAATGTATCCGTACCCCGCTCCGCCGAAGGATAAAACGGGCCGCGTGTCACCCCCGTCTGCTGTTCCCGGTGCGGTAATCGATCTCGATCCCGGGCTGGACGTTGAAGACGAACACGTTGAAGGACAGCCCCTGTCCGTTATCCTCCACGGAAAACGCTTCCATCAGCACGCCGTACGCCACCAGATCCTTTCCCCGGAAGCAGGGGGTCACCCGGTAAAGCACATGGTTTCTGGTATTGAGGATGTAGTTTGCGGTCTCCAGCTCGAAGGGAAGCATGCCGGCGGTGTTCATATACCGGGTCCCGGTGATCAGATTCCGTTCGTTGCCGTTCTCCCCCGTCAGCATATAGGCGATCAGGTGACACCGGTTATACAGATACTTTTCCTCGATCAGATCGTCATACCGGACCGTGTGCCATCCCGAGGGCCGGATCATATCGATGGGGCCCCGCTCCTCATCCGGCATGGTCTCCCGGCCGAGACAGGCCATTGCGGGACCGCACCGGCCCAGGCTGTCCAGGGGGCTGTACTCTTCATAGGTCTCCGTGGTGAGGTCCGACTCCAGGAAAAAGGGAACGTTCCCGTTGATCTCCGCGTAGATCGACCCGGTATACTCCGGGATGGTGAAGTCTCCCGCAGCGGACGGACCGGTTCCCAGGACGGGCGTCCGGCCCCGGATCGCGCTGATGACTTCGGGAAGCGCCAGGATCGCAAGGATCATGAACGCGGCGGCAGCGATCACCCATCTCTGCTGCCGCTTTTTGTTCCTGCCGTCCCGCGCTGTTTTCCCGGTTTTCGTGGTTTTGATGGCCGGTCTCCTCCTTTTCGTCAACGGGGACATGCCGCATTGATTCTTCTTTGAGGGTTTTCCGGATCGTTCCGATCGATCTCCGTTCCCCGTCGCGCTGCGATTTCAGCCGCCGTATTCCGCCAGCACCTGCTTCAGGAGCAGGGGATCGTCGGTCATGATGGCGTCAACGCCCCGTTCGATGAGGAAGCGCATCTCATCCGCATCGTTGATCGTCCAGTACTGCACCGCGATGTTCCTCCTGTGCGCCTGACGGATATACGTGTCCCGGGTCAGATCCAGCCGGAAGCCCTTGAGGGAGTATCCCACGGGGATCTGCAGGCAGGTGAAATCCGCGCCGGACAGGAGATTCACATGCAGGAGCTGGGTGAGGATGAACTTGGCCGCGCCGGAGGTGGAAGCGCCGCGCATGAGGGTGGGGTGTTCGTTTTTCAGGTACTTCTCGATCTCCGGATGGAAGGTGCCGACGACAAAATTGGATTTGTAAGCGGGAAAGCGCTCAGTCAGGGTCCTGTCGATGAGATCCGCCGCGGCGAAGCCGGTCTCTCCCCCGTTCTTGATCTCCACGATGAAAAGGAGATCCGGGTCCGATTGGCAGAACTCCTCCAGCAGCTCGTGGAACTCCAGGATCTTGAGGCCCAGCGCCGTCTGTTCCTCCTCCGAAAGATCCCGGTAGATGTACTCCCCGCTCCCGGGATCCCGGAAGTTGTAGCCCATATTGTAGGTCCGCAGCTCCTCCAGGGTGTGCTCGGCGATGGTCACCGGTTCCGCCCCCTCCGGGCAGGCCATGCGGTTGATGCTGCCGTCGTGACTGAAAACCAGCCGTCCGTCCCGGGTCATCCACAGGTCGGATTCGCAGATCTGGATATGGTATTCATGGACGGCGGCGCGGAAAGCCATCAGCGTGTTTTCCGGGTTGCTCACGCCGCCGCCCCGGTGAGCGGCGATCATGGGCAGCGCCCCCTCCGCCTTGATAAAGGGGTTCCGGTCCATCACGGTCTTCGGCGGGATCCCGTTGATCACTGCGAAGAACAGAAGGAGCGCGGCGACGATCCCGCACAGCGCCTTCCAGCCGGTCCTCTTCTTCCGCCCCGCGGCTTCGGTTCCCTTTGTTTTTCCCATACCCATCTCCTGTTTCCGCATCAGTCGATCTTCGATTTACCGTATTGTAGCAGAGAAGCGGCGGTTTGACAACCGGGCCCGGGAAACCGGCGGAGCGCGCATTCCGGCGTTTTCGGGGAGGCGGCTGAAACGCCATCTCCCCCGCTGTGAAACCCGGGACAGGAAAACACAAATCGATCCAAAACCCTTGACGTGAGATATATCGTGATATATGATTATGCCAGGAGGTGGTCCGTATGGAAAACATCATGCACACCACGCGGCCGTTTATGAGCGGTCGGAGCCAGGCGGTCAGGATACCGAAAGAGTACCGGTTTGAGGACACGGAGCTGATCATCAATCGCGTAGGCAGTTCTCTTGTGATCACGCCGAAGAATGCGATCCAGGAGACTTTTTATTCGGGCCTGAATATGTTTACTGAGGATTTTATGGCAGACGGACGGCCGGAGGAAGCGCCGAATGAGAGGATCGAGCAGTGATGTTCATGCTGGACACGAATATCCTGATCTTCTCCATCCGGCACCCGGATTCCGCCTGCGCCAAACGGTTGGCTGATCATGTGGGGCGGGACGTGTGCATTTCGGTCGTCACCTACGCGGAACTGGTCTACGGGGTGGAAAACAGCAGCGATCCCGCCCGGAACGCCGAAGCGCTGAACCGTTTCCTGGCCGGGATCAGTATTCTGGACTTTGATATGGACGCCGGGATCCATTACGGGAAGATCCTGGCAGAGCTGAAAAAGAAGCATCTGGACAAGCAGAATCAGGACAGTGACAAGATGATTGCCGCCCACGCCCGTTCTCTGGGCTTTACCCTGGTTACGGACAACACGAAGGATTTTTCCGGTATTGCCGGCCTGTCTCTGGACAACTGGCGCGAACCGGGAGATTTGGATGTGCGATAACACAGAGAGGGAATCAGCGATAACAGCCCTATGTGATTTGAGAAATGGGAGATGATACAGATGGAGTTGCAAGATGATAAGAGGAACGTGTTTGCCATCATTCTTGGTGAAATCCAATGTTCCATCGACCCACTGATTTTTCCTGAAACGGACGCATACATTGCGCTTTGGTTTGGATCGAAAGACTCGACTCTTGACCTTACAGGCCACTCCTATTCGCTATTCTTTTTTTCACCGACTGTCACACATCATCGTAACACCTACAGGATTAAGCGCGCACTGCTCAATTATTTCTTGTATTCTTTTGAAAATCATGCTATAATATGTAAAATATTTTCCTCAGGGTTCTTTATCCGCGTTCCAAAGGCAGTATATACAGGTGTTCCGCAGAAAGGATGGTTATGATGAAGAGATACAAAGCCGTTTCAGGTCCCAAAAGCATCAATGTTGCCAAAGGTGATACGCAGGCCGCTTTCAATCTATTTGCCGATATTATCAATAATGAAGCCAGCGCCGGCTGGACTTACCATTCAATGGAAACAATTACAGTGACTGAAAAACCCGGTTGCTTTCAGCAGGCTGTTCCCATCAACTACTACATGCTGATTTTCGAGCGCGATGAATAAAACAGGAACCCCTGTATATACTGCCGATCATCCTGAGGATTCCATTCGATCTGTTGAATTCGATGAACAGCATGCGCTCACCAGGGAACAGCTTGCCTCGCTCCTTTTTGATAACGAGGACGATCCACGCAGCAACAGCTATAACCGCATCATGATCCGGCCAAAGATTCCATGGATGAAGGTCATTGCGGCAATAATGGTTCCGGTCATTCTTTTCGTCGCGGTTTCCCTGGTATTGAGCAGTGCGGGCGTCGTCAAAGAAACTGTTGCTTTGATCGCGGCGGCGGTCTGCCTGGTGTATGGTCTGCTGATGCTGAAGAACGCAGTGATTTTTGCGGTAAAGCTCTATCAGCTGCTTGCCCCCGCTGCGATTCGCCGCAAATGCAGATTTGAGCCTTCCTGCTCGGAATACATGATCCTTGCCATCCGCAAGTACGGTCTGGCAAAAGGATTCGTCAGAGGGGTTGACCGCTTGAAGCGCTGCAACACGCAAAACGGCGGTTTCGATATGCCGTGATTCAACCGTTAATCGGCCTTATCGCGGGTGTTTTTCGCTACTCGCTGTGGTTCTTGAATAGGGAAAACGGCGGCATTATTGGGAAAACGCAGAATACGAATATCCAAGCGGCGGAGGACGATCCCCCGCCGCCTTTTCTTTACCCCGCGCCGCCGAAGAGGATCAGCAGGACTCCGTACACCACGCTGGCGGAGAGCCCGTAGACCAGCACGGGCCCGGCGATGACGAACATCTTCGACGCCATGCCCGCCACGAAGCCCTCTGCTTTAGTCAAGCAAAACACAAAGATTGCCATAATATGGGCGATTTCGCTTGAATCGGTC
>CAMZIY010000021.1 GCA_947307365.1 uncultured Clostridia bacterium | reverse complement strand
TCCGTGCTGGCCGCCGGGGCCATGACCTATGCCGCTGCGGTGCAGACCGGCGTGGCCGTCAGTACAGGCTATATGACCGAGGTGCTGTATATCCCCCTCTGGCCCTTTTATGTGATCGAGACCGCGGCTATGGCGATCTTCACCCTGGCCCTGATCTACGATACGATTCTCAGCGCCATTGCCATCTTCCGGGAGGACTATGCACAGATGATCCAGGCGGATTGGTCTTGACAGAATCACGAAAAGGAGGCATACCCATGGAACACAGCTGGAAAAACGTGCCCAAGCTTGGCTTCGGGCTGATGCGGCTCCCCATGCTGGGAGACAAGGTGGATATCGAACAGTTCAAGGCGATGGCGGACAGATTCCTGGAGGCGGGCTTCACCTACTTTGACACCGCCTACGGCTACATCAACGGCCAGTCTGAAGCCGCCTTCAAGGAGGCCGTGATCGATCGGCACCCCCGGGACAGCTTCACCATCGCCACCAAGCTTCCCGCCTGGGCCGGTCCCAAAACGGCGGAGGAAGCCAAGCAGATGTTCTGGACCTCTCTGGAGCGCACCGGAGCGGGTTACTTCGATTTCTATCTGCTGCACAACGTGAGCGATGAACGCAAAAAGGTCTTCGATGCATACGGCATCTGGGACTTTGTCCAGGAACGGAAGAAGGAAGGCCTCATCCGTCATGCGGGCTTCTCCTTCCATGATACTGCGGACGTGCTGGACAAGGTCCTCACCGAGCACCCCGAGGTGGATTTCATCCAGCTCCAGATCAACTATGCGGACTGGGACGACAATTCCGTTCAGTCCCGTCTCTGCTGGGAGACGGCGAGAAAGCACGGCAAGCCCGTGGTGATCATGGAACCTGTGAAGGGCGGCACCCTGGCCAATCTTCCGCCGGAGGTGCAGAAGCCCTTCCGGGACGGCGGTCTGGAACCCGTGGAGGCCGCGCTCCGCTTCGCCGCCTCGCTGGACGGGATCATCACCGTCCTCAGCGGCATGTCCACCCTGGAGCAGATGGAGCAGAACCTGAAGTTCATGAAGCCCTTCAGGCCCCTGGACGACCGGGAGCGGGGCCTCATCGGCAAAGCCCTGGAGGCTCTGAAGGCCCGGCCCGGCATTCCCTGCACCGCCTGCAGATACTGCGAGAAGGGCTGCCCCCAGGACATCGCCATCCACCAGGTCTTCGCCGCCCGGAACACGGAGCTGGTATACGGGGATCCCAAGGGCGCGAAGATGGCCTACCGTCTTGCCCTGATGCAGGGCGGCCGTCCTTCCGGCTGCGTGGCCTGCGGTCAGTGCGAACGGGCCTGTCCCCAGAAGATCCGCATCATCGACGAGCTGAAAAACGCTGTCATGGACTACGAGGAATAAGTTCTCCCTGAGAAAGAAAACCGGCTGCGGCATGTGCCGCAGCCGGTTGCAAACTGTATACAAACCGATAAACAATGCGATATCGGAAAGGAAGAAAGTGTGAAAGAAACCCATCAGGGGTGTCTTTCGCGTTCAATTATAAGTTTTTCGAACAATCTCCTCCCTATTCCTTGTTCGAAAAACTTGCTGCAGCGGGGCGACAAGACTTTGTCGACACGCTGATACCGGCTGCGGCACATGGCCGCAGCCGGTTTGATTATCTTTGGTCATTTCCTGTATTCGAATTCCAGGTCGTAAATGGAGACCGTGTCCCCTTCCCGGATGCCCAGATCCTCCAGCCGGTCGTACACGCCCCCCTGCCGAAGGGAACGCTCGAAATACATCCGGCTTTCGATGTCCGACAGGTTCACCCGCTCCAGCAGCCGTTCCAGCCAGGGTCCCTCCACGGACCACAGGCCCTTTTCGGGCTGGAAGATCTTCAGCTCCTCCACGGTGCCCGGGGCGGCTTCCGGCTCCACGTACTCGGCCTCGAACACCGGGATCGGAGGCAGGTGAGCCAGTTCTCCCGCGGCGGCCTTCACCAGCTCCCGCAGGCCCTGGCCCGTGGCGGCGGAGATCATGAACAGAGGCAGCCCCTGTTCTTCGATATAGGCTTTGAAGCGCTCCAGGGATCCTTCATCCTGGGCGATATCGCATTTGTTGGCCGCCACGATCTCCGGCCTGCCCGCCAGATCGGCGCTGTACTGCCGCAGCTCTTCCCGGATGGCCTTGAAATCCTCCACCGGATCCCGGCCCTCCCGGCCGGAAACGTCCACCACGTGGATGAGGAGCCGACAGCGCTCGATATGGCGAAGAAAATCATGGCCCAGTCCAGCGCCCTCCGCGGCGCCTTCAATGATGCCGGGGATGTCCGCCAGGACGAAGGAGCTGCCCTCCCCCGCCCACACGACTCCCAGATTGGGATAGAGGGTGGTGAAGTGGTAATCCGCGATCTTGGGATGCGCTTTGCTCACCATGCTGAGAAGGGTGGATTTTCCCACGTTGGGAAAGCCCACCAGTCCCACGTCCGCCAGGAGCTTCAGCTCCAGCAGGACTTCCCGTTTCTGCCCCGCCATGCCCGGTTTGGCGAAACGGGGCGCCTGACGGGTGGGGGTAGCGAAGTGTTTGTTTCCCCAGCCGCCCCGGCCGCCCTTGGCCAGGACGAAGGGTTCGGAGCCGGACATATCCACGATCACGGCCCCGGTCTCCTTATCCCGCACCAGGGTGCCCCGGGGGACCCGGATCACCAGATCCGCGCCGTCCTTGCCGGAACGGAGACCTCCCTGCCCGTCGGCCCCGGGCTGGGCGGAGTATTTGCGCTTGTAGCGGAAGTCCATCAGGGTGGACATACTGTCGTCCGTCTGAAGGATGATGCTGCCGCCCCGGCCGCCGTCTCCCCCGTCCGGTCCTCCGGCCGCCACATATTTCTCCCGGTGAAAGGCAACGGCGCCGTTGCCGCCCTTTCCGGCGATCACAGTGATCGCCGCCTGATCCACAAACATCGGCATAATCTGTTCTCCTATGGAAAAGGCCAGCTGCAATGCAGCTGGCCCCAGCGTGTCGACAAAGTCTTGTCGCCCCGCTGAAGCAAGTTTTTCGAACAAAACTATGGAAGAGATTGTTCGAAAAGCTTATGATTGAACGCGAAAGACACCCCTGATGGGTTTCTTTCACACTATCTTCCTTTCCGGTATCGTGCTGCTTACGGGTTTGTCTATAGTCTGAAGGCCAGCTGCATTGCAGCTGGCCCTGTTCATCTCATCGGCTCATTATTCGGCCGCTTCGGTCACTTCGTAAACGGAGACCTTCTTGCGGTTCCGGCCCAGACGCTCGTAACGGACGATGCCGTCCTTCAGCGCGAAGAGGTTGTAGTTGCTGCCGCAGCCCACATTGGTGCCCGGATGGATCTTCGTGCCGCACTGGGTGTAGAGAATGTTGCCGGCGAGAACGAACTGACCGTCGGCCCGCTTGGCACCAAGACGCTTGGACTTGCTGTCGCGCCCGTTCTTGGTGGAGCCCATTCCTTTTTTATGTGCCATGGTTTCTCCTCCTTCTCAGCCGACCGTGATGGCGTCGATCTGCACCTGGGTATAGGGCTGACGATGGCCCTGACGCCGGCGGTAATTCTTCTTGGCCTTGTACTTGAAAACATGGATCTTCTTGGCTTTGCCGTTCTTGACCACATTGGCGGTGACCGCAGCGCCCTCTACCAGGGGGGCTCCGATAACGGCTTCCTTTTCATCATCCAGGACGGCCAGGACCTGATCAAAGGTCACGGTATCCCCGGCTTCCACAGGCAGCTTTTCCACGAACAGAACGTCGCCGCTCTTCACGCGGTACTGCTTGCCGCCGGTCACGATGATCGCATACTGCAAAATGTTTCTCTCCCTCATAAAAAGGCTCGCTGTCGGGGGCGCGGCGCAGGCCGACTTTTCAATGCCCATTCAAAGCGGCTTAAGAAGTATACCATCGGCGTACAAGCCTGTCAAGGTTTTTCTTCGTCCTTTTCTTGCTTCTTTTTCCCCCGCCTTTTGATCCGCTCCTGCCCGGCGCTGATAAAGCGGTAGACGATCTTCCCCGGCTCCGCTTCCGGTTCTCCTGCCCCGTCTTCCGATCCGGGCGTATGGTACAAGCGGATGGGAACGTCCGGATCGTCGTTCAAATTGGTGAGGATGGCCGCCAGAATGGGAAGGCCGAACAGTCCCACGCCGCCGAAGAGACTGGTGCCCACGAACATGCAGGCCAGGGTGACCAGTGGCGGAAGTCCCACCTGTCTGCCCACGATACGCGGTTCCATGATCTGCCGCACGATGATGACCACCACGTACAGGATGGCCATGCCGATCCCCTGGAGGACTTTCCCCTGGATAAAGGTGATCACCGTCCAGGGCAGCAGGATGAGTCCTGCGCCCACGATGGGGAAAATATCGAACACGGCGATCAGCGCGGCGATGAGCAGCGCATTCCGCTTGCCGATGATCAGCAGGCCGATGGCGATCTCAGCGAAGGTCATGAGCATGATGATCAGGTAGGAGATGCCGTATTTCATGATCACGTTCCGGAAGCTCTTGACCACGTAACCCGCGGTCTCCGTGACCTTCTCCGGCAGATTCTTTTTCAGGAAGCGGATGATGGCTTCAAAGGTGGTGGCCATAAAAATGGTGGAGATGATGCAGATGGCCGCGTTGAGCAATGCGTTGGGGATCGATGTGGCCAGGCTCGTCAGCTTGGTCACCGCCGTGACGGAGAAGCGGGAAACGGCGCTGCCCAAGGACGAAATGATCTCCGGCATAACTTTGTTCACCACGGCCTCCAGCCGTGGATCGAAACGGCTCACCAGATCTTCCGCCGAAGCATACAGATCGCTGAGCCCCGGTTCGATGGTCTGGGTATACAGGGCCGGCAGCCCGGAAAGCCGCTGCGCGATGTTTGCCCCCACGTTGATCAGGATCAGGGTGATCAGGCCGCCGATGATCAGATAGAAGGCCAGCACCGTTGCCACCACCAGGGCGGTATAGAGCTGTCCATGGGAGGTCTTCTTCCTGTACCAGCGGCAGACGGGCCGCAGAAGCCAGGCCACCAGAAGGGCGATAACGAAAGGCATGAGCAGCTTGAGCAGATAGCGGAAGCACAGATAGACGATCGCCAGCAAGGCGACCCAGTACAGGAGATTGATGAGAAATCTTCTGCGCTTGCTCACGGTATCCATGAACGGCCTCCTTTCCCCGGGATCCCCGGCAGACTCAGAAGGAAATAACGCCCAGGTGCTCCAGCAGGATCTTGATCCCCAGGAGGATCAGGATGACCCCGCCGGCGATCTCCGCCTTTTTCTGATACTTCTTTCCGAAAAGGCTCCCTGCTTTCACTCCCAGCATGCTCAGCAGGAAGGTGATGCAGCCGATCAGCAGCACCGCCGGAAGGATGCGCACCTGGAGAAAAGCAAAGGTGATGCCCACCGCCAGGGCGTCGATGCTGGTGGCCACCGCCAGGAGGAGCATGGATTTGAAGGAAAGGGAGGCATCCGCCGTTTCCTCCTCCTTGCTCAGGGCTTCCCGGAGCATATTGGCTCCGATGGCCGCCAGCAGGACGAACGCCACCCAGTGGTCGAAGGAGCGGATGTATCGCTCGAAACGGCTGCCCAGGAAATACCCGATCAGCGGCATCAGCGCCTGGAAGCCGCCGAACCAGGCCCCTGCGATCAGGGCGTGTTTCTTCTTGATCTCTCCCAGGGCCAGACCTTTGCAGACGGAGACCGCAAAGGCGTCCATGCTCAGTCCGACGGCCAGGATGATGAGTTCCAGAAGGCTCATTCCGATGTATCCCCTTTACGCCTCAAAGATGACCATACGCCGGTATACAGGATATTCTTCAGAAGCTCCGCGTCCTGAACCAGAGGAAGCCGGTCGATCAGAGCGGCGCAGGAGGCCATCTGATTCACCAGGATATCCAGAATATCCTCCCGGGTCGCCCCCTCTGCCATCACGGCTGCCAGGGGGTTATAGTTTCCCCTTCGCTTGTCCTTGTCCAGATCCTCCATGGCGTCCAGCAGGTACAGGAACCGGCCCATGTGCTCGCCGGCTTCCCGGAGGGTGTCTGACCATCGGTCCTCCCGCCAGAGGAAAAGCTCCCCCATCAGCCGGCCGAAGGCCGAAGCGCCGGGATCGGGGCTTTTCTCCCCCCGGGCTTCGATCCCGCTCAGTTCATCCAGGCAGGCCCGTACGGCGGCAGCCTTATCCGGAAGCCGCCGGGCGGCTTCTTCCGCTCCTTTCCGCAGCAGCCCGGCCTCGCCCCGCCGGATCAGCCGCTTCTCGTCCGCCCAGTCGTCCAGGCAGTTCTGCCGGGCAAGGATCACGCTCAGATCGGCGGCATACTGCGTCGCCTCCGTCTGCCAGCTGCGGCGTTTCCGGAGGGGGTGGATGAGACACGGGCCGTTCTGTTCCTCCTCCCCGGGCTCGTACAGACTCCCCAGCAGCAGAGTAAGGAATACCATGTCATAGGTCAGGCTCATGCGGCACAACTGGCCGCAGCGGCTGCCGATGCATCGGCAGAGCCCGCAGTAGCAGCCCTTGTATCGGGCGAGCTGTTCCGGTGTGAGCGTACCGGTATCTGCCAGAATATATCCAAACATAGAGGGATTATATCCCCTCGGTCTGGAAAAGTCCATACCCGCGCACGGATTGATTTTCATACTGAATTAAGGTATGATGATCCAGTCATCCTGTGGATAAGGAAGGTTCGTTATGAAAACCGATATTCTCATCATCGGGGCAGGTCCCGCAGGCATTTTTACAGCGATCGAGCTGCGGCGGATGGGCTGCCGCAAAAGGATCACCATCGCGGAAAAGGGCAAGGCGGTGGAGGATCGCCGCTGCCCCAAGGCGGTAACGCAGAAGTGCGTCAACTGCAAGCCCTACTGCAGCATCACCACCGGTTTTTCCGGAGCCGGCGCCTTTTCGGACGGAAAGCTGTCCCTGAGTTACGAAGTGGGGGGCGAGTTTCCCTCCCTCGTCGGCGTGGAAGCCGCCCAGTCCGTCATCGACTATACGGACACCATCTACCTGGACTTCGGCGCGGACACCCGGGTGGAGGGAAAGGACGAAACGGAGGAGGTCAAGGAGATCCGCCGCCGGGCGATTTCCGCCGGGCTGAAGCTGGTGCTCTGCCCTATCCGTCATCTGGGAACGGAAAAGGCCCAGGAGCTGTATCTGAACATCGAAAACTGGCTGAAGGAGCAGGACGTGGAGCTGCTCATGGAAACGGAATGCCTGAATCTCATCATCAAGGACGGCGTCTGCCTGGGGGCGGAGCTGATGCACGCGGGACGGCCGGAAACCATCACCGCCGACGAGATCATCGTGGCCACCGGCCGCAGAGGCGCGGAGTGGCTGGAAGACGTATGCGTCAGGCACGGCATCGCCCATCAGCCGGGCACGGTGGATATCGGCGTTCGGGTGGAGGTGCGCAACGAGATCCTGGATACCATCAACCGGGTCCTCTATGAATCCAAGCTCATCGGCTACCCCAAGCCCTTCAAGAACAAGGTCCGGACCTTCTGTCAGAATCCCGGCGGCTATGTGAGCCAGGAGAACTACGACGGCGGCCTCGCGGTGGTGAACGGTCATTCCTACAAGGACCACAAATCCCCCAACACCAACGTGGCCATCCTCTGTTCTCATAATTTCAGCGTCCCCTTCAACCAGCCTATCGAGTATGCCCGGAAGGTGGGTGAGCTGACCAATATGCTGGCGGACGGACGGCTGCTGGTCCAGCGGTACGGGGATATTCTGGACGGAAAACGCACCTGGGAAAAGGAGCTCTCCCGCTCCAACGTGCGCCCCACCATTCCGGACGCGGTGGCGGGAGATATCACCTCCGCCATGCCCTACCGTTCCATGACCAGCATCCTGAGCTTTATCCAGTCCATGGATCAGGTCGTCCCGGGTTTTGCCGCCTACGAGACCCTTCTCTATGCCCCGGAACTGAAATTCTACTCCAACCGGGTGGATATGGACGCGGATCTGAATACCAGCGTCCGGAACCTCCATTGCCTGGGAGACTCCAGCGGCTGGACCCGGGGCCTGATGATGGCCTCCGCCATGGGGGTCTGGATGGGCAGGAGGCTGATGGGATGCTGATCACGATTTCCCGGCTGGAATCCCGATATCCGGACTGCGACCGCATGGGCATCGTCCATCACGCGGTCTATCCCGTCTGGATCGAAGCCGCTCGGATGGATTGGCTCACCCAGGCGGGCATCCCCTTTGACTTGAGTCAGTCCCTGGGGCTGAATCCCACCATGGTGGAGCTGAATATCCGCTATCTCTCCCCCGCCTCCTACCCCCAGACGATCCGGATCGAGACCCGTCCGGGTCTGGTCGCCCCGAAGAAGCTGGAGCTGCTGTATACCCTGCGGGATGAGGCGGGCAGGACCCTGAGCGAGGGGCGGACGTTTCACATCTGGACGGGCAGGGATAACCGGAGCTGCAATGTGGAGGAAGCTTTTCCGGATATCTATGCCAGGCTGCTGAAAGCTGCGGAGAAGGAGGAGGATCCCTCCGAAATCCTTTCAGAAATTTGACAAATGAATAATGGAACTGTTTCAATATACAGCAGTTGGCACTTGATTGTTGAGCGCAAATATTGTATTCTGATTAATGGGGTATTGTAGTATAAAATTTTA
This sequence comes from uncultured Clostridia bacterium, assembly GCA_947307365.1. Lineage (GTDB taxonomy): Bacteria > Bacillota > Clostridia > Oscillospirales > Oscillospiraceae > UBA1774. The sequence continues at coordinate 16,411 of CAMZIY010000021.1, read as the reverse complement.
AATATACAGCAGAAAAAGGAGGGCATTGTATTGGGCCATCTCAGCGAAAAGGCTGTCCGGAGGATCGAGGAGATCTGTGACAGCCACAGCAAGGAAAACACTCCTCTCATCATGATCCTCAGCGATATCCAGAACGAATTCGGATGCATCCCCATCGAGGTCCAGGAGATCGTCTCCGCCAAGACGGGCATTTCCGTCGCGGAGATCTTCGGCGTAGTCACGTTTTATTCCTTCTTCTCTCTGGAGCCCCACGGCAAGTATGTGATCGGCTGCTGCCTGGGCACCGCGTGCTACGTCAAGGGCTCTCAGAAGATCATCGATCAGTTCTGCGATCTGCTGGGCATCCAGCCCGGCCAGACCACCGAAGACGGTCTTTTCTCCATCGACGCGCTGCGCTGTATCGGCGCCTGCGCTGCTGCTCCCGCTGTCACCATCAACGGCAAGATCTATGCCAGAGTCAAACCCTCCGACGTTTCCATGATCATTGCGGAATACAAGGATAAGGAGGTCGGCGCGCATGTATAAAACCTGTGATGAGCTCCGCCGCGCCATTGCGACATATACCGCGGAACTGGAAGAAAAGTTCAACGGCGGCGACGGCAAGACCTATCTGATGCTCTGCGGCGGCACCGGCTGCATCGCGGGCGGAACGATGGATATCCGCGGCGAACTGGAAAAGGCCATCGCGGCGCACAAGATGGAAGACAAGATCGCCATCCGCATCGTGGGCTGCTTCGGTCTCTGCTCCGAAGGTCCCTTTGTCCGCGTATTTCCGGACGACGTGCTTTACCGCGCGGTGAAGCCCGAGGATGCGGAAGCGATCATCCAGGGCATCCGGGACGGGGAGATCGTCGACAGACTGATCTACGAAGATCCCCGCACCGGCAATAAGTACCCGAAGAAAGACGACATTCCCTTCTACCGCAAGCAAAAGCGCATCGCGCTTCACGGCTGCGGCGTGATCGATCCCAACCGGATTGAGGAAGCGCTGGGCTGCGGCGGATACCAGGGCCTGATGAAAGCCCTCACCATGACCCCGCAGGAGGTCATCGACCTGATCAAGGCCTCCGGCCTCCGGGGCAGAGGCGGCGGCGGCTTCCCCACCGGCAACAAGTGGCAGTTCGCCCTGGCTTCCCAGAGCGATCAGAAATACGTGGTCTGCAACGGCGACGAGGGCGACCCCGGCGCGTTCATGGACCGCAGCGTATTGGAAGATAATCCTCTGGCCGTCATCGAAGGCATGGCCATCGCCGGCTACGCCATCGGCGCGAGCGAAGGCTATTTCTACATCCGGGCCGAGTATCCCACCGCTGTGGCCAGGGTGAAGGCTACCATCGCCAAGGCGGAGGAGCTGGGTCTCCTGGGAGACAATATCCTGGGCACCGGCTTCAGCTTCCATGCCCACGTCCGTCTGGGCGCAGGCGCTTTCGTCTGCGGCGAGGAGACGGCTCTGCTGAACTCCATCATGGGCCTGCGGGGCATGCCCAGATCCCGGCCTCCCTATCCGGCGGTCAAGGGTCTTTGGGACAAGCCCACCGTCGTCAACAACGTGGAGACCCTGGCCACCGTTCCCTACATCCTGCGGGAGGGGCTGGAGGCCTTCACCTGCTACGGCACCGAAAAGAGCAAGGGCACAAAGGTCTTCTGCCTGGGCGGCAAAGTGAACAACGTCGGCCTGGTGGAGATCCCCATGGGGCTTACCCTGCGGGAGCTGATCTACGAGATCGGCGGCGGCATCCAGAACGACAAGCAGTTCAAGGCCATCCAGACCGGCGGTCCCTCCGGCGGCTGCCTCACCGCGGAATACCTGGACGAGCCCATCGACTTTGACAACATGGTCCGGCTGGGCTCCATGATGGGCTCCGGCGGCGCCATCGTCATGGACGAGGACAACTGCATGGTGGACGTGGCGAAGTTCTACATGGGCTTCATCTGCGACGAGAGCTGCGGCAAGTGTTCTCCCTGCCGCATCGGCACCAAGCGCATCCTGGAGATCCTGGAGCGCATCACCTCCGGCAAGGGCTCCCTGAAGGATCTGGAGGAGCTGGAGGATATCAGCGTCGCCTGCCAGAGCAATTCCCTCTGCGCCCTGGGCCAGACCGCGGCGAACCCCATCAACTCCACCATTCGTCATTTCCGGGATGAATACATGGCCCATATCGAGAAGAAGGAATGTCCCGCCGGCGTCTGCAAGGATCTGATCTCCTACACCATCGATCCGGAGAAATGCCGGAAGTGCTCCCTGTGCTCCAGAGCCTGTCCCGTGGAGGCCATCAGCGGCATCCCCGGCAAGGAGCCCTTCGTCATCGATCAGGCCCGCTGCGTGAAATGCGGCATGTGCATCGCCACCTGCAAGTTCGACGCAATCATTCGGAAGTAAGGAGACGGGAATATGGCAAAAGTTAACATCAAAATCGAAGGCTGCGACTACACTGTTGACGACAGCCTGACCGTCCTGGAAGCCGCGAGAGAATGCGGCTATGAGATCCCCTCCCTGTGCAGCTACAACCACGGCGAGTGCAACCAGGCCTCCTGCCGTGTCTGCCTGGTGGAGGTAAAGGGAGCGAAAGGCCTCGTGGCCTCCTGCGTGTACCCCGTTTCAGAGGGGATGGAGGTCGTCATCTCCTCCCAGAAGGCCATCAGGGCCCGGCGCACCAGCGTTGAGCTGCTGCTCTCCAACCACTCCCAGAACTGCCAGCAGTGCCGGAAGAACGGCAACTGCGAACTGCTCTACGTCGCCCGCCTGGTCGGCGCGAGAGAGGGCGTGTTCCAGGGCAGCAAGACTCCCACCACCTATGAGGCGGTCTCCCCCTCCATCGTGCGGGATACCTCCAAGTGCATCCTCTGCGGCCGCTGCATCGCCCGCTGCAAGGCGGCCCACGGCAACGGCGTGCTGGGCTTCGAGAACCGGGGCTTCAAGACCATCGTGGGCCCTGCCGGGAACATCTCCCTGTCTGAGTCCCCCTGCCTGATGTGCGGCCAGTGCGTCAGCGTCTGCCCCACCGGCGCGCTGATGGAAAAGTCCGACCAGGAGCTGGTGGACAAGGCCTTCGAGGAAGGCAAGCACGTGATCGTACAGACTGCTCCCGCCGTGCGCGCCGGTCTGGGCGAAGAATTCGGCATGCCCGTGGGCACGCCGGTCACGGGGAAAATGGTCGCCGCTCTGCGCCGCCTGGGCTTCGAGCGGGTCTATGACACGAACTTCGGCGCCGACCTGACCATCATGGAGGAAGCCACCGAGCTTCTGAATCGGATCAAATACGGCGGAAAGCTCCCCATGATCACCTCCTGCTCCCCCGGCTGGATCAACTACGCGGAGACCTATTACGGCGATATCCTGGACCATATCTCCAGCTGCAAATCTCCCCATGAGATGCAGGGCGCCATCCTGAAGAGCTACTATGCCAAGACCCGGGGGCTCGATCCCAAGGACGTTTTCGTGGTATCCATCATGCCCTGCACCGCCAAGAAGTTTGAGAAGGAGCGTCCCCAGCTGCGGAACAAGGAAGGCCTCAAGGATGTGGACGCCGTCCTCACCGTCCGGGAGTTGGGCGACATGATCAAGCGCAGCGGCATCCACTTCCTGCGTCTGCCGGATGAGGAATTCGATCAGGACATCATGGGCGAATACACCGGCGCCGGCGTCATTTTCGGCGTCACCGGCGGCGTCATGGAGGCCGCCCTGCGTACGGCCTACTATGTGCTGGAGGGCAAGGAAGCGCAGCCCATCGAGTTCACCGCCGTGCGCGGCTTTGACAACATCAAGGAAGCCTCCCTGGAACTGGGCGGCATGACCGTGAACATCGCCGTCACCAGCGGCATGAAGAACGCCAAGATCCTGCTGGACGATATCCGCGCCGGGAAGAGCAAATACCACTTCATTGAGATCATGTGCTGCCCCGGCGGCTGCATCAACGGCGGCGGTATGCCCTATATCCGTCCTTCCCTGCTGCCCAACGAGGACCACGATATCGTGGACACCTTCCGGCAGAAGCGGGCCAATGCGCTGTACAGCGAGGATGAGCGCCAGGCCGTGCGCCAGTCGCACAACAACACCCAGGTACAGGAACTCTACAAAAAGTTCCTGGGCGAGCCGAATTCCCACCTGGCCCATGAGCTGCTGCATACCGAGTATCAGGCCAGGAAGCCGTTCCGCATCGGAAAATGACGGTTTCGGACCAGGCGGCCGCGGCAGACCGGAGAGCGGATACAGAACTTCAGCCGCAGGGTGGAACGGCTTCCCTGCCGAACCCGGAGCAGGCCTTGGAAAAGTTCTTCCATGGCCGCCCTCTGGAGCTGAATCTCTACGGGATCTTCGCTGCGGCGGTGCAGGAGCGGCTCCCCCACGCGATCACCCGATTCCGGCGCAGTCAGATCACCTTTTCAGGCCGTCGGGGCTTCGCTGCCGTATGGATCCCCCCCTTCAAGGTCCGGGGCAGACCGGAGCATTATATCGTGGTCTCCTTCGCCGCGGATCGGCGGATCGACCATCCCCGCATCGTCAGCGTAGCGGAGCCTTATCCCCATCGCTGGACCCATCATGTGCTGGTGAGCTGTCCCGAGGATGTGGACGATAAGCTGCTGGATTGGGTGGAGCAGGCATATCGCCTGACCAATGCGCGTTAGATCGGGGAAGGGCAAAGCGAAACCGTACAGAAGGCCGGGCTGTTTTTGAACAGCCCAGCCTTTTCTTTTTCCGCCCGCATTGCTCGATCTCATCCCGACGGCTTGGAATCCCTATTGGAAAGTTGTTTCCTTTATGTTATAATGACCGGAAGATGCAAGAGTATATCGCAAACAAAGGAGGAACTGGTCTATGCTTTCACCCAAGGAAAACCTGCTGCGGATGTACAGAGGAGAGCTGCCGGAGTATCTGCCCCGGGGCGGCTTCCGTGAATTCAAATGCTCTGCTTTTATCGACGTGAAGAAGCCCGGCTGCAAGCTGGATGAATTCGGCGTGGAATATACCGGCAAGGAAGACGTTTTCGGCGGCGCGCCCATCCCCTACCCCGGCCATTACGTGCTGGACGATATCACCAAATGGCGGGATAAGATCAAGGCGCCGGATCTCTCCCATATCGACTGGGAAGCCCTCGCCGCGAAGGACCTGAAGGATATCGACCGCAGCACCACGGGCATCGTTTTTTACTGGGGCAAGATCTTCCAGCGCCTGGCGGATTTCATGGGCTTCACCGAAGGCCTTTGCGCCATCGCCGAGGAGCCGGAAGAGGTCTATGCCCTGTATGAGTACCTCTGCGATTACAACTGCGAAGTGCTGAAGAATGTCTGCCATTACTATAAGCCGGACGCCGTGTGCATTCCCGACGATACCGCCACCGCCCGCGCGCCCTTCATCTCCCCCCAGGCCTATAAGGATCTGGTCAAGCCCTTCCATGCCCGGGAAGCCGAGGTCGTGCTGAACAGCGGCTGCTACATCGATATGCACGACTGCGGCCACTGCGAGGCCTTCATCGACGACTGGATGGATTTCGGCGTCACCGCCTGGAACCCCGCCCAGACCTCCAACGATCTGAAAGCCATCAAGCAGAAATACGGCCGGAAGCTCATCATCTCCGGCGGCTGGGACTCCCAGCGCACCATGGGCTACGGCGACCTCGACGATGATACACTGCGGGAGATCCTCATGAAATACGTGGACGATCTGGCTCCCAACGGCGGATTCATTTTCTCCGCCTTCGTCATGGGTCCCCGGGATGCCAACGGCCACAGCAAGATGGACGTGGTGAACGACGTTTACGAGAACTACGCGAAGAACTACTATCAGACCCATTGACCGTTGGGAGAGAGGAGCAAGCCCATGCTGAATACCATACCCGACGCCGACCCGAGGAGACCCGCCTCCTTCCAGGTCGAGCCGCCTCCCATTCCGGAGGAACAGATCTCCGGCGCCCTGGAAGCCGATGTGGTGGTGGTGGGCGAAGGTCTTGCGGGCCTGTGCGCCGCGCTCACCGCCCGGCAGTCCGGTGCGGACACCCTGATCATTTCCGCCTCTGCCCGGCCCGTCGGCCGGGGCGGCAGCGTTTTTGCGGCCTACAGCAAGGTCATGGAGGCCAAGGGGCTTCCCCGCCAGAATCTGGACGATTTCTTCCTGGAGGAATTCTCCTCCAACTCCTTCCTGGTGGACCAGCGCAAGTGGTACACCCTGCTGGACCGGAGCGAGGAGGCCATGAACTGGCTCATCGATATCCTCCAGGCCGCCGGCTGCGGCGTGGTGCTGGAGGACGCCAACGAGGATGATCACCACAGTCCCACCTATCAGCCTCCCGGAACGCACGCCTTCGTGGGCAGCGGGATCGCCCGGGCGGGCACCGGCATCACTCTGGCCCTGAACGCCCTGGAGGAAGCCTTTCTGGCCGCGGGGGGACGGGTCCTGCGTTCCAGCCCCGCCAGACGGCTGGAGAAGACCGGCAAACGTGTTTCCGCCGTTCTGGCTCAGCAGAAGGACGGGACCTATATCCGGGGAAAAGCTTCCCGCGCCGTCATCCTGGCTACGGGAGACTTCTCCGCCAATCCGGAGATGATGGCGAAATACTGCCCCCAGTATGCGCCTTTTTTCACCGCCGGAGGAGATAACTACGATGTGGGCTTCTCCATGAAGGGTCTTTTCAAGGGGGAAGGCCACCAGATGGCCTTGTGGGCCGGAGCCGCCTGGCAGCGCACCTGGCCCTGCGCCGTGATGATCCAGGGCAGCCGTCTGGGCACCAATCTTCCCTATGGCTCTCACCGGGGCCTGCGGCTGAACAACCGCGGGGAGCGGTACTGCAACGAGGATATGAACGGCGCCTATACCGCCCTGACCACTCTGCGGGAACCCAGGGGCGAGGCCTTTGCCATCTGGGGCGCGAACTATGCCAGGGAGATCCGATTCCGTGCCCACGGCGGCCAGCGGGACGGCCCGGATACGCCGCCGGAAGCGGTGCTTGCCAACTGGAACGGCATGGCGGACCGGGGGATGCTGGTCAGAGCAGATACCCTGGAGGGCGTGATCGAAGCGCTGGGTCTGCCCCCGGCGGAAACCATGGCCACCATTCAGCGATACAATGAACTCTGCCGGAACGGGAAGGATACCGATTTCCATAAGAAGCCCAAGTATCTGCAGGAGATCCGGGAAGCCCCCTTCTACGGCTGCAGCCTGAGCGACCGCTTCTTCTTCTCCGTGATGGGCGGTCCCCGCACCAACTGGAAGATGCAGATCTGCGACGAGCAGGATGAGCCCATCCCGGGCCTGTACTGCGTCGGTTCCATGGTGGGGGATATGTACGCCCACTGCTATAATTTCCGCATCCCAGGCCAGAATTACGGCGCCTGCCTCACCTTCGGCTACCTCACCGGCAAACGGGCCGCCGAAGAGCGGGCCTGACAGAAAGGAAGGACAACATGGCTTCTAAATACCCCCATGTATTCGAGCCCTTTGAGATCCGGGGCGTTCTCTTCAAAAACCACCTGGAGCAGGCCCCTCCCGGCTGCTTCTTCGCCGGGGACGAGCGGGGCTTCGTCACGGATCAGTTCGTGGAATATTTCCGGCAGTATGCCCGGGGCGGCGTAGCCGTCTGCAACGTGGGCAACTGCAGCATCGACATTACGGAGAGCAGCGACGAAGCGGGCCAGCTTCAGCTCTCCGATCCCGGCTGCGTCATGCCTGCCCGGAAATTCAGCGAAATGTGCGAGATCTACGGGGCACACGGCTCCTTTGAGCTCACCCATAACGGCAAGGACACCGCCTATGAAAACGTGGGTCACGCCCCCTACAGCGCCTCCTCCTTCATCACCGTTGCGGAGGAGCGCCGGGCGAAGATGCTGGGCCGGGACCCCTACCCCACCATTGAAATGTCGAAGGAGAAGATCCGGGAAACGGTGGAGAAGTATGCCAGGGCGGCCCGCTTCTGCAAGCAGGCGGGGATGAAGATCTGCATGATCCATGGTGCCCACGGCAACCTCATCGCCCAGTTCGCCAGCCCCAAATACAACAAACGCACGGACGAGTACGGCGGCTCCCTGCAGAATCGGGCCCGCTTCGCCAACGAGATCCTGGAGGCCGTCCGGGGCGCGGTAGGGCAGGACTTCGTCATCGAGTACCGCCTGAGCGCGGACGAACATGCCCCGGACCAGATGCACTTCCCCGAGACCCTGGAATTCATCAAGTACATCAAGGACCGGGTGGATATCCTCCACGTCTCCGCCGGTATCCATGACCTGTACGGCGAGCCCTACTATCTCCGTTACCTGGTCTCCAACTATACCATGCCCCAGAAGCTGAACGTCCATTTCTCCGCGGCGGTGAAGCAGGCCTATCCGGACCTGACGGTGGCCGTGGTGGGCGGCATCAAGGACCCCGGTCAGGCAGAGGAGATCATTTCCTCCGGCCAGGCGGATCTGGTAGCCATGAACCGTGCCCTCCACGCAGACTATGATATGCCCAGAAAATATGCCGAGGGGAAGGAATGGCAGCATATGCCCTGCCTGCGCTGCTCCTGCTTCCGCATGGCCAGCCCCCACACCAACAAGCTCTGCAGCGTGAACCCCATGTGGGGCCGCTTCAAGGATTACCCCCAGGGCTGCCTGCCCCCCGCCCCGGTGAAGAAGAAGGTGGCGGTGATCGGCGGAGGTCCTGCCGGCGTGGAATCCGTCAAGTGGCTGCTCCAGAGGGGACACGACGTGACCCTGTACGAAAAGAGCGGAAAGATCGGCGGCCATGTGCGGGATGCGGTAAAGGCCGATTTCAAAGCCGATCTGCGGGATTACGTGAAGTATATGGAGGACTTTGCTCCCAACTGCGGCGCGAGGATCCTGATGAATACCGAGGCTACCCCCGAGCTTCTGGCCGGGGAAGGCTATGACGCCATCATCGCCGCCGTGGGCGCTGACCCCATCATGCCCAGGGTCCCCGGCGCGGACAAGCCCCATGTGCACTGGGCACCGGATGCGGAAAACGGCCGCGCCGAATGCGGGCAGAACGTGGTGATCATCGGCGGCTCCTCCGTGGGCACCGAGGCCTCCATCAACCTGGCCAAGGAAGGCAAAAAGGTCACTGTGGTGGAGATGGCCGAGCGGGTGGATCTGTTCCGCACCGGCGCTGCCTCCGATCTGCTGAGCATGAGCGACGAGTACGGCGTGGAGCGGCTCCTGGGCTGGAAGCTCCTGGAGGTGAAGGACGACTGCATCCTGGCGGAAAACGTCAAAACCGGCGAGCAGAAGTCCATCCCTGCGGATACGGTGCTCATGGCCGTGGGCCTGAAGCCCCGCAGGAGCGTGGCCCTGGGCTTTGCCCATCTCTGCCCCGAGACCAGCTTCTTCATCATCGGCGACGCGCAGCAGTCCGGGGATATCCGGGACGCCACCTTCCAGGCTTTTGAGGTGGCGCGGACCATCTGATCAGCGCAGCATACAGGAAGGGGAATCATCCCCTTCCCGTTTTCGTTATGGGGAAGAATTGCGTCCTGCATCTTGAAACAGATCCAGATCAATGCTATAATTATTTTGTATATACATTTTTCCCCTGCCGGAGCATTGCCGTCGCCTCCGGCGGGATACGGGAGTTGATTTACCCTCATGGACGACATACCCCGAAGTATCCTGGTCCTGGCGCTCATCCTGCTGGGCGGCTGTTTTGCCGGCAGCGAGACCGCTCTTTCCTATTGCAACAAAGTCCGCATGCGGAAGCGGGCGGAGGAGGGCGAGCGTCGGGCAAAGCGCGTGGTGCGGATCCTGGACCGGTTTGACAAGGCTCTTTCCACCATATTGATCGGCACCAACGTCTGCTATGTATTCGCTTCTTCCTTTGCGGCCCTGCTGTTCATCAGGCACATGGGCACCGTCGGCGCGGTAGTCTCTACCGTCGTGCTCACCCTGCTGATCTTTTTCTTCGCGGAGACCATCCCCAAGAACTTCGCCCGGGTAAACAGCGACGCTTACGCCCTGGCCTGCTCCGGTCCCCTGTCAGTCCTGATGTTCATCCTCACTCCCCTCACCGCCCTGCTTACGGGGCTGGGCTGGGTGGTAAAACGGCTCCTGCCGGAAACGGGAGACCTGCCCAGCATCACAGAGGATGAATTCTCCACCATGATCGACAACATCGGAGAAGAAGGGCTGATGGAACCCGCGGAAACGGCGCTCATCAAATCAGCCATCGATTTTTCGGATACCTCTGTGGATCAGGTCATGACCCCGCTGAAAAACATGGTGGCGGTGTCCATCTCCGAGGATCCGGAAAAGCTGAAGGAGCTTATACTGAAGGAAAAATATTCCCGCCTGCCGGTATACGCCGGTACGCCGGACCGGATCGTGGGCGTCCTCCAGACCAAAGACTGCCTCTGGCGCATCCTGCACGGGGAACCCATCGATATCAGTTCCCTGATGAACCTCACCTATAACGTGAGCCCGGATACCAAGCTCAACGCCCTGTTCGAAGGGCTTGGCCGGCGGCATACCCATATGGCCATGGTGGTGGACAGTGAAGGCATCGCCCTGGGTTTCGTCACCATGGAGGATATCCTGGAGGAGCTGGTGGGCGAGATCTACGACGAGGACGACAAGCCTGCCCGGCCTCAGCAGAAGGAGGCGGGCGCATGATCTACCTTCTCTATCTGCTGCTGGTCCTGCTGGTCCTCCTCAGCGCCTTTTTCTCCAGCTCTGAGATCGCCTACGCCACCGCCAGCCGTCTCCGTCTCCAGAACGACGCGGAAAACGGCAGCAAGCGGGCGGCCAGAGCTATGTGGATCACGGAGCACTTTACCGGTTTCCTGTCCACAATCCTGGTGGGCAACAATCTGGTGAACATCGCTTTTTCCTCCGCCATGACCGCCCTGATGGTCAACGTCTACGGGGCAGGCGTAGAAACCATCGCCCCCATCGCCAGCACACTGGTCCTGCTCATTTTCGGCGAGATCATCCCCAAGATTGCCGGAACCAGCCAGGCGGACCGCCTGGTGCGGATCTACACCTATCCCCTGCGCTTTTTCTTGATCCTGTTCAAACCCGTGACCGCCCTGGTCACCCGGATCGTGGACCGGCTCTCAAAGCTCTGGACCTCTGAGGAGGCGGAGCCGGAGGTGACGGACGAAGAACTGGTGAGCATCCTGGAGACTATTGAAGACGAGGGTGTTTTCACCGAGCAGGAGAGCGAGCTCATCAAGTCCGCCATCGAATTCAGCGACGTGACCGCCGCAGATATCTTCATCCCCCGGGTGGACGTGACCGCCATCGACGTGGAGGACAGCGTGGAGGACCTGCTGAAGGATGAGGAGCTGCTGAGCTATTCCCGCATCCCGGTCTATCGGGATACCATCGATACGATCCTGGGCATCCTCTCCACCAAAAAGCTGCTGAAAGCCGCGATCACCACTCCCCTGTCGGAGATCCGGCTGGAGGATCTGCTCTCTCCCCCGGTATATGTGCACAAGACCCGGACCATCTCCTCCATCCTCTCCGAATTCCGGAGGAAGCACCTGATGATGGCCATCGTGGTGGATGAATACGGCGGCACCGAAGGCATCCTCACCCTGGAGGATATCCTGGAGGAGATCGTAGGAGAGATTTTCGACGAGAGCGACGATATCGAGCTGGACGTGGAACAGAAGTCGGACAACGTCTACGTTGTGGACGGCGGGACGACTATCGAGGATTTCTTCGATTCCATCGGCTATCGGCCCGAGCATTTCGAAAGCGAGTACAGCACCATGGGCGGATGGGCCGTGGAGATGCTGGACCGTTTCCCCCAGAAAGGGGACCACTTCACCTGGGATCGCTTCTCCGTCACCGTGACGGAAGCGGAAGCCCTCCGGGTGGAGACCCTGGAGGTGGAGCTTCTTCCTCCTCCCGAAGAAGAATGATCCGTTTATTCTGCCTGTCGAAGAATGATCCGTTTCATCTGCTGTCCCCGTGCCGGATACCGGCACGGGGACAGATTCTCTGATTACTGCGCGGAGAAAGATTTTCCTTGACACCGGGTGCAAAACTCTCTATAATGAGAAAGCTTTTGAACAGGATTTCGGGGTGTGGCGAAGTTTGGTATCGCGCATGGTTCGGGACCATGAGGCCGCGGGTTCAAGTCCCGCCACTCCGACCAAAAGGCCTTCGGGGAGCACTGCTTCCCCGAAGGCCTTTTCTTTGAATAGATTTGGACCTGCAGCCGTAAACCGGATGCGCGGCAGTTTTTCATTCCCTGCGCAGGTAGCGCTTTGCCAATTGGGCGTGGGGACCCGACGACAGGGCGCGAAGGTCGTCCGGCGCAAAGAAGGTAGGCCAGTCTGTTTTGTCCTTTCGTATAGCGGCCAGACGTCTCTGGCGGCGTACGGCGCGTCCGATATTCAGAAGCACCATGACGCCCATGGGGATCAGAGCGGGCAGCAGATAAGGCTCTGTATTGGGATCCCCCGCCAGGAGGCGCATAGCCATCAGGGTGAGGAAAGCGACCACCGCCGTAGCCAGCGCCAGAGGCGACAGAAGCCAGGGCTGTCCCATACCGGACCAGGGCTGCACCGCTCCGCAGCGGGTACAGACGACTTTCTGCTCCACAAGGGAGAAGTCACCCGTATCCAATCGCTTCTTCGCGGCCGCCAGGACCTGTTCCCGCTCCGCCGCACCGGCTGCCCCGGCTGTGGGCATACCCGAGCCGGAAATGGTCACCCGGGTGTCCAGGAAATCAAAAAAGCCGTGGCCTTCCTTTCTCCGTCTCAGGGTGTGCTCGCTCATCCCGGTTTCTCCGCAGCCCGGACAGCGGTACATAAGATAAAACTTTCCCAGTTCCTTTGTCTTGACGGAATCGTTCCTGCTCATTTGTCTCCCTCCTCATGCAATCATCTGATTGTTTTATATCATAACCAGATTAGTCTTGTCAAGCAGAAATTATGGTGATAATTACCATAATGTGATGATCCGCTGCCGCATCGCCTGACATGTTTCAGCGGATCCGCTGCGGGCCGCGTATTCAAAAGAACAGCCGCACGACGGACAAAACCAGCCCTGTGTTTTCCCCTTTCTTTGGTTGCAGATCGGGGCTCGATACGCTATAATAGTTAAAGGAATATCAATTGAGATTCAAGAGCAAGGAGGATTCGTTATGACGAAGAAACCATTGTTCACCGGCGCAGCCACCGCCCTCATCACCCCGACCACTCCCATGGGGGTGGACTACGAAGCCCTGGGGAGGCTCATTGACTGGCAGATCGAAAAGGGCATCGACGCCCTTGTCATTGCGGGCAGCACCGGCGAGGGAAAAACCCTCAGCATTGCGGAGCACAAGGAAGTCCTGCGTTACAGCGCCGAGCGCATCGCGGGCCGGGTTCCTATGATTGCGGGCACCGGCTCCAATGAGACCAGCGTCTCCATCAGCATGAGTCAGTATGCCTGCGAGGTGGGAGCCGACGGACTGCTGGTGGTGACCCCCTACTACATCAAGGCCACCCAGAACGGGTTGGTAAAGATGTACAACATGATCGCCGACGCGGTGACAAAACCGCTGATCCTCTACAATGTCCCCAGCCGGACGGGTGTGAATATCGAGCCGGAAACCTATCTGCGCCTGGCGGAGCACGAGAACATCGCCGCCATCAAAGAGGCCAACTCCGATATTTCCAAAATCGCCACCACTGCCGCCCTGACTGCAGGAAAGCTGGATCTCTATTCGGGCAATGACGACCAGATCCTGCCTATCCTCTCCCTGGGAGGCAAGGGAGTCATTTCCGTCCTGTCCAACCTGCTTCCGACGGAGACCTCCCGCATGTGCCATCTCTGGTTCGAGGGAGATACGGCCGGAGCCACGGCCATGCAGCTCCATTATCTCCCCCTGATACACGCTCTTTTCAGCGAGGTGAACCCCATTCCCGCCAAGGCGGCCATGTCCGCCATGGGCTTCTGCGAAAACTTCCTGCGCACGCCCCTGACCCCCATGGAGGATGACCACAAGGAAAAGCTCTTCGCCCTCATGCGGGCAGAAGGTCTGCTGTGATCTCTGTTTCTGCGCCAGGCGCACTTTTCCCGGAACGGAAGCAAACGTTTTTCAAAGCTTCATAACAGAGCAGAATTATTACGGAAGAGGTGTTGAAGATGAAACCCGATCAGTTTTCCGGCATGCTGTCCGTATTCCGTCCGCCCCTGGTATTCGAACTGACGGGCAGGGAGTTCACACTGGTTTTCGACGATGGGTATGACCGCCGTCTGATCTTCAAGGATCGGAAAACCCTGTCCTTCGGCCCGGCGGGAGAGGAAAAGGACTATGCCTACGAATGCCTGAAGGCCGCCGACCGCTGCTACTTTGTCAACTTTGAGGATTTCACTCTCCGCCCCAGGCTGGGCATCTCCCTGGTGCTGGATCTGGTGCAGGACCTGGTCACCATGGCATTGACCCATATGTACAACAACCCCAGGATCCCGGGAATGCCCTCCGCCGATTACGTCTTCGGCGCGATCCAGCGGGAGGACGGCACCGTGTCGAACCTGCGCCACGGCTACACCACGGACCTGGTGGCCAAGTCCATCAGCTGGAACTACGGCTATTTTGATATTGCCCACGTCTACGCCACGGAGCATTACTACCGCGTGACCTTCACTCCCCGGGGCCTGGCCCGGGCGTACAGGGGACGTCCCGAGCTCCGCTCCGGTGGCGGCGACGCCCGGCGGACGCCCTCCGCCAACGATATCTACGAGGACTACTTCGCCCCCATCAAGATCCGGGACCGCATCTACCTCGTAGGCCTTCTGGAAACGGTAAAGGCCAAGACCCGGGGCAAAGGAAGCAGCATCCTGGTGCTGATGAATTTGGATGAGATGCACGACGTAGGCCGTTCCTTCGGTCCCAGCGGCGATGGCGGCGAGGCCGGAAGCGGGAACAATACCCTGGGTGCCTTCGGCGTCTTCCATGACGCAAGCGAGCTGGTGGCGAAAAAGAGCACCCTCTATGTCCGCTGAAGCAGAGTATGGAGAGACAGGTGATGGATATGGCAAAGACTTTATTTGAATACATTTCCAACGACGAAAAGAACACCGTTTTCGGCGCGCCTTTTACGGAAGAACTGCGGAACAGACCGGCGCTCCTCCCTGACGGTGCCACGCTCCGCTTTGATCGGGAGCTTGCCGTCAAATGCGACGACGATCTCTTTCTCGCGGAGAAGGACGGGCGGCTCTATCTGATCAGAGAGCTGGAGGACGAAAGCCTGACGGTGCTGGACGCCGAGCGTCAAACGGCCGGCGCCGCCGTTCTGCCCGAGGATCTGGAAGGTTGGGTGACCGATCTATGCTTCGCCTCCGGCTACGTTCTCACCGCCGCCTTTGGGGACGGCACCCTCACCCTCAGCGAATCTCCGGAGCCTGTGGTGTCCGGCATGTTCGGCTCCGGCGGTCTGAACGCGCCGGAGGCCCGGAAGGCCCTCCCTCCCCTGGGTTCGCTGGCCCTGGAGGCCGTGGAGATCGACAGGAAGCGTTTTCTCTTCCGCTTCCCGGAGACCGGCGAGATCATCTTCTTCAACGGCCGCCGCTTCCTGTTCTACGCCATCCTGCGCGGCCGCCTGGTGGCCGGGTTCGCGGAGATCCCGCCGAAGGAGTAAAGCTCCCCTGCCGTCGGGAAAGAGCGTTCTGTGCACCGGATCAGCGGCGAACGATATGATGAGAAAAGAGGACCACCCGTTACAGGGATGGTCCTCTTCATTATGCATATTTCTGTGTTCTGCTCAGCCGGGGAACACGCTGTCCCGGGGAGAGGGATGGATCCGCTCGTAGATGGGGAAACGCTGGCACAGGGCGGCGACCCGGTCCAGGATCTCCCGCCGGCTTCCGGCATAATCGAAGATGGCCTTGAGGATCAGCTCGCCCACTTCCTCCATCTCCGCCTCCTTGAAGCCCCGGGTGGTGACGGCGGGAGAGCCGAGCCGCAGACCGCTGGTCTCCTGGGGACCCCGGGGATCCGCGGGTACGGCGTTCTTGTTGGCGGTGATATGCAGGGAGTCCAGCCGGACCTCCAGCTCCTTGCCGCTCAGATCCATGTTCTTCAGATCCACCAGCATCAGGTGGTTGTCGGTGCCGCCGGAGACCAGCTCCAGACCGCCGTCCATCAGCGTCTGAGCCAAGGTAGCGGCGTTGGTCACGATCTGGTGCTGATAGGCCTTGAAATCCGGACGGAGGACTTCCCCCAGGGCCACGGCCTTGGCGGCGATGATGTGCATCAGGGGGCCGCCCTGCACGCCGGGGAAGATGGCGCTGTTGATCTTCCGGGCGATCACCGCGTCGTTGGTGAGGATGATGCCGCCCCTGGGGCCGCGCATGGTCTTGTGAGTGGTGGTGGTGACTACGTCGGCATAGGGCACGGGAGAGGGATGCTCCCCTGCCGCCACCAGGCCCGCGATGTGGGCCATGTCCACCATCAGATAGGCGCCCACCTCCTTGGCGATCTCGCTGAAGA
>CAMZIY010000020.1 GCA_947307365.1 uncultured Clostridia bacterium | reverse complement strand
AATACGCGCATATCCTGCAGCCCCTGCGGATCGGGAACACGGTGTTCCGCAACCGGCTTTTCTCCGCCCCCACCGGGCTCTATGACCTGACCCCCGCCTTTGCGCCTACGGACGACTACATCGCCTATTATGAGCGGAAGGCCAAGGGAGGCTGCGCCTCCATCAACATCGGGGAATGCAATATCGATAACGAGGGCGTGGGCTCTCCCAACAGCTATGAGCTCCCCAACCTCTCCGAGCACAAGTGGAACAAGGAAGCCCTGGGCAAGCTGGCCAACGCCATCAGCCGGAACGGGGCGGTGGCCACCATCGAGCTGCAGAAGACTGGCCGGATCAAGAGCGATACCCCGGGCCAGATGCAGCTTCTGAGCCCCAGCGACGGCTTCCATCCCTATGACAGCCGGGTGAAGTGCAGGGCCATGACGGAGGAGGAGATCCTGGCCACCATCGACGCCTATGCCTCCGCCGCGGAGTACGCCAAGGGCCGGGGCTTCGGCATGGTGATGGTCCATGCGGGCCATGGCTGGCTGCTGCATCAGTTCCATTGCCCCAAGTCCAACCGCCGCACGGATAAATGGGGCGGCAGTCCGGAGAACCGCTGCCGCTTCACCGTAGCCGTGGTGGATGAGATCCACCGCCGCTGCGGACGGGATTTCCCCGTGGAGGTGCGGATCAGCGGCAGCGAGGCCTTCGAGGGGGGCTATCAGATCGACGAGGGCGTGGAGATCGCGAAACAGCTGGACGGGCATGCGGACAT
This sequence comes from uncultured Clostridia bacterium, assembly GCA_947307365.1. GTDB lineage: Bacteria > Bacillota > Clostridia > Oscillospirales > Oscillospiraceae > UBA1774. Next base: position 25,035 of record CAMZIY010000020.1, on the reverse strand, counting down.
CATCCACGTTTCCTGCGGCAACCTCTTCTCCCCGGGCACGGATTTCCATACCCATCCCGGCATCTTCCAGCAGGAGGGGATGAACGTCAAGTATGCCGCGGAGATCAAGAAGCATGTGAAGCAGTCCTGGGTGGCCACCATCGGCGGCCTCTCCGACCTGGACGTGCTGGAGGAGATCGTTGCCTCCGGCAAGGCGGATATCGTGGAGATGGCCCGGGGCCTCATCTGCGACCCGGATCTCGCCCTGAAGGCCCAGTCCGGCCGGGAGAAGGAGGCGAGAAAGTGCCTCCGCTGTTTCAAGTGCGTGGGCCAGGATTATCAGGATGGCCGTCTGTTCTGCGCCATCAACCCTGCCTCCGGCAAGGAGCGGGAGGCAGCCCGCATCCCCCATCCCCTGGGCTTGCGGAAGGTGCTCGTCGCCGGCGGCGGCATCGCCGGGATGCAGGCCGCCATCACCGCCCGGGAGATTGGCCATGAGGTGATCCTCTGCGAGAAGGGCCCCGCCCTGGGGGGCGTGCTCCTGTGCGAAAGGGAGGTCCCCTTCAAGAAGCGCATCGGGGAGTACATCGAGCGGCAGAAGTACATGCTGGAGAAGCTGGGAGTGGAGGTGCGCCTGAATACGGAGGTCACCCCGGTTCTCTGCGGGGAACTGCAGCCGGACGTGATCGTCGCCGCCCTGGGGGCGGTCACCGCAGCCCCCTCCATCCCCGGCCTGGCGGGGGAGAAGGTGAAGGACGCCATCGCGGTCTATACGGACCCGGCCCTGGCCCGGGGGAAATGCGTCATCCTGGGAGCCGGGACCACGGGCCTGGAGCTGGCGATCTTCCTGGCTTCCCTGGGGAAAGAGGTGCGGATCCTGGAGGCCCGCAGCGCCAAAGAGGTCAGCGTGGGGACCTACGGCATGCAGCTGAGGAATTATGGCCTGAAGGTGGAGTTCGGCGTCAGGGCCGAGGAGATCCTGCCGGAGGGAGTCAAGGTTTCCGGCGAAGAGGAGGGGATCATCCCCTGCGATACCGTTATCAACGCCCTGGGCCGCCGGCCCCTCTGGGACGAGGCGGATTCCCTGCGCTTCTGCGCCCCGGAATTCCACCAGATCGGGGACTGTCTGAAGGTCCGCAACCTCATGGCCACCACCAGCGAAGCCTGGACCATCGCCCGGAACATCGGGTGCTATTGAGTCCGGGAAACAGAGGTAACATATTCTTGGAGTTTGAAGAGGGCCGCCCCCATCCAAGGGGACGGCCCTCTTTTCCGGCGGCCGATTCGGCCGCCGCTCCTTTTTCAGTACTCCTTCTTCACGCTGTCCAACCCGTAGATCTCCCGGAAGCGCTGCTCGTCCTTTCCGTCCCGGATCAGCATGACCTCGGTGAAATGGCCGCCCTCCAGGTCCTTGAACCCGGCGACCTTCTCCCCGGTGCAGATGGAGCTGCGGAGGACGGCGATCTGTTTTTCCGGGTCGAAGGGGATCTTCTCCGCCAGCTCCCGCCCGTCCTTCTTCTTCCGGGCGAAGCGGGCCAGCAGCCCGCCCCTGGCCCGCATGCTGCCTGATTGATCCATCGTCGTTCCCTCCTCAAACCGCCTGCCACAGGAGCAGGTTATCCCGGATGACGGCCTCCAGCCGCCCCGATTCCTTCAGCCAGGTGAGGTAGGACCGGACGGTGCTCCCCACCAGGGCGTGCTGCTCGAAGGTCATGGTCAGCCCGTAGGCTTCGAAGAGGCGCCGGAGGATCTCCTCGAAGGAGAGGGGTTCCCGGCATAGGCCGACGATCCGGTCCCCGATCTCCCGTACCGCCTCGGCGTTCAGCCGGGCCAGGGGGGCGATATCCGCCGCGGGCTCCGCGTGGGCGGGGATGAACCGCTCCGCATCCATGGCCGCCACCGCCTCCAGGGTCGCCAGATAGGCCGCCGGGTCCACCAGGAAGCTGATCCGGTATTTCTCCAGCGTCTCCGCGCCGGAGAGGCAGTCCGCCAGATACACCACGCCGTCCGGGGTGCGGAAGCCTACCATATCCCAGGAATGGCCGGGGAGGGGGATCAGCGTCCAGCCCGCGGGGAGCGTTTCCGGCGTGAGGGGCAGCGCGTCGCAGCCCTGGGCCATGAGGAACTTGTGCCGCAGCTCCTTGGGCGGGTCCCCGCCGAACAGGAAGGCGGGTTCCAGAATGGGATGCTCCGTAAAATCCCGCTCGATCCCCGGGGCGTACACCCGGCAGCCGGTCTGCTTCTGGAGATACTGGTTCCCGCCGATGTGGTCCGCGTGGGAATGGGTGTTGTAGATGGCCTCCAGGGTCCAGCCGTTGGCGTCCAGCACCCGCTTCACCTTTTTCCCCGCGTCCTTGTCGTTGCCGCTGTCGATCAGGCAGACCCGGTCGGCTCCGGTCTTCACCAGCCCGATCTTTGCCGGACAGTCGAAATAACAGCAGTTCTCCGTGACTTGGATCAGTTCGTACATACGGGCCGCCTCCCCCTTTATTCCTCGTCCAGATACCGGCGCAGGAAGGCGTCGATATCCCCATACCGCACCGGCTCCAGCCCCGCCCGGCGGTATTCCGTCAGATAATCCTCCAGCAGCTTGTCGAAGCGGGCCGCCGTGGCCGCCAGATCGGCGGGGTCGTAGATCCCCAGGGCGTCGTACTTGCCCTTCAGGGCGCCGCCCGCCACGTCCGCCAGCATGGCGTCGAAGCTCTCCAGGCTGGTGAAGGCCAGATACCGGTCCCCGGTCCGGGCCGCCAGCTGCAGCTTGCCCCGCCAGTTGGAGACCATCTCCTCCCAGGTCCCCCGGAGAGCCTCCGGCGGGACGGGTTTTTCACCTTCGGGGAGGGAGCGCTCTGCCTCCCGGAATACGGCGGCCGTTTCCCCCATGAGCCGGGCGAGGCGCCGGCGCACTTCTTCGGTGTTCGCCGCCGACGCCACCCCGTCGATCAGTCCGGGAAGGTCCGCCGGACGGCGGGGCATGGCGGCAAACTCCTCCATGATATCCTTCGTCCCCAACCGGAAATACCGCTTGTTCAGCAGGGCAATGGCCGCTTCCGTACAGTACAGCGCGCCGCCCGCCCAGCGGCGGACCTCCGGCAGCGTTTCCGCCGTCTCCGCCAGGGCAAGGCAGGTCAGGCCTTCCCGGAACATGGTTTCGGCCTTCTCATGATCCCCCCGGCTGAAGGGGGCGGCCAGGATCTCCGCCGCCCGGCTCCGCAGGGCCTGCAGCCGTTCCGCGTACTCCGGGGCGGAAACGTAGACGATCCGGGAATCCATCAGCTTGGAAATATGGGGGTCCGGGTATTCAGCCATCCGCTCCAGGTCCTCCCAGCGTGTGCAGTAGAGATCGTGGCCGATCTCCAGGTCCTCCTGGACAAAGGCGGCCTTCAGCCGGTAACCCGCCTCGTCGTTGATGAGGATCAACAGATCCAGGTCGGAGCCCGGATGGATCCGCCCGGTGGAAAAGGAGCCGTAGATCCCGATGAGGGCCAGGGAACCGGGGCACACCCGCTCCGCCCGGCGGATGATCCCCCGGATGATCTTCTCGTTCCGCGCTTCCAGCGCCTCGGCAAAGCCGGCCATTGTCCCGCCCCCCTTTTTCTACATTATACCGGCATCCGCCCTCCGGGTCAACGCGGGAAACCGTTGCGCGGCCTGGTCCCTGCTGGTAAGATGGAGGGAGAAAGAGACAGAGGAGGGGAGCAGGTTGATCTACATCGGCAATCACGTATCCGTTTCGGACGGGTATCTGGAGATGGGCAGGCACGCGGCGGAGCTGGGAGGCGATACCTTCGCCTTCTTTCCCCGGAATCCCCGGGGCGGGAGATCCAAAGCCGTATCCCCGGAGGATGTCCGGGCCCTGGGGGAGTTCGCCGCCGAGCAGGGCTTCGGCCCCCTGGTGGTGCACGGGGCGTATACCATGAACGTGTGCGCCGCCCGGGAGGAGGTGCGGGCCAATTCCCTGGAGATGCTCCGGGACGACCTGATCCGGCTGCAGGCCCTGTCGGGGAACCTGTATAACTTCCATCCCGGCAGCCACGTGTGCCAGGGGAGAGAGACGGGCATACGGCAGATCGCCGAGGCTTTGGACGCCGCGATCCGGGGGACGGAAGCGGCTTCCGGCGCGCCTCTGGGGAACCGGATCCTCCTGGAGACCATGGCGGGGAAGGGCAGCGAGATCGGCGGCCGCTTCGAAGACCTGCGGGAGATCCTGGATCTGACCGTCGAGCTGGGCGGCCCGGAACGGCGGGATCAGCTGGGGGTCTGCCTGGATACCTGCCATGTGTGGGACGGGGGATACGATATCCGGGGGGACCTGGACGGGGTGCTCCGGGAATTTGACCGGGTGATCGGTCTGGAAGCCCTCCGGGCCATCCACCTGAACGACAGCAAGAATCCCTGCGGCTCCCGGAAGGACCGGCATGAGAAGCTGGGCCTGGGGGCGATCGGCCCGGAGGCCCTCCGGGCGGCAGTGCGGCATCCCCTGCTCCAGGGACTGCCCTTTATCCTGGAGACCCCCAACGGGGACGAGGGCTACCGGGCGGAGATCGGGCAGGTCCGGATTTGGATGAATGAATAACAGTCGGGGGACCCCGGACGGGGTCCCCCGATGCTTAATATTTCTCCTTCGGCTGCTCCAGCGGCTTGGTGAAGCAGATGATCCGGTTTGCCTCCCGGAAGCCGTTCTTCAGAGGGCAGGCCAGACTTTCGCCGTTCTCCAGCTCACAGTCGCTGGCAAATTCCCGGCAGCCCAGGCGGGCCGCCCAGTCCTCGCAGCGGCGCAGCAGCGCGCGTGCCGTGCCCCGGCGGCGGGAATCCTCCCGGACGTAGATCCCCTCCAGGTAACCCACGGGGCTGCTGTCCGTGCCCTCCACGTAGTCGTGCCGCAGCTGGCATTGAGCGAAGCCGATATCCCGGCCTCCCTCCGAGGCCAGGAACAGGGCGCAGCCGCCGTCCTCCAGCAGGTCCCGGAATTCCTGTTCCAGTTCCTCTTTTCCGGCCTCCGGCCACAGGAGCGCGGCCAGCTCCGCGGCGGAGGCCAGGTCTTCGGAAGCCGCCTTCCGGATCACTTCTTGTCCCATTCCTCGCCGGTCATGAGGCCCCAGGTCTCGAAGAGGATGTCGTACATCTTCGGACGGCCGAAATCCTCCTTCATGGTCATGTAGAAGGTGCTCCGGTCCCCGTGGGCCCCCTGGGCTTCCACCACCCGGTAGAACTCCTCCTCCCGCTGCCGGGGCACGGAGAAGATGATGTCGTCCTCCGGGGTCAGGCCCCGCTCATACTCCCCGGGGTCGGGGATGGTGATCCGGTATTCTCCCTTCAGGATAGCGGGGATGACGGAGTAGGTGCAGGAGTCCACGGGGCTGAAGCTGCTTTCCAGCAGCCCGTGGGTCTGGCTGTCCACCGCCATGAGAAAAAGCCGGAGCTGATCGTTCTTGCAGTAGACGAGGGTCACGTCCGGCTGGAAATCCGCTTTGGTCAGGGGGGCGACCAGGATCCCCCGGTATTCGCCGGCGGGCAGAGCAGGAAAGCCCTCCACAAAGGCTTCACCGGAGGCGGAACTGGTGCCGTAGGCCCTGGCGATGGCCCGGAAGCCCTCCTTCCCCAGCTCCTTGTCGATATACCCGTAGGTGATGATGGGGTTCCAGCACCAGTGGTCCTCTTTCTCCATATAGATGACCTTTCCCTGGCGGCGGGCATAGGCGAAGGCCTGGCAGAGGGCCATATGGCTGCCCTTGTCCCGGTAGGGGCGCAGGGCGTCCCCGGGGACCTCCGCTTCGTCCCGGATCATCCGCAGGGCTACAGCGGGATACCGAAGACCCGCCAGCTTGTCCATCAGCGCCTGACGCTGCCTGTTCTGTTCCAGCATGACCGTTCCTCCTTTATTTGTTTCTGTTCCCATTATACGCTCCGGCGAAGGCGATTCCAACACGAAAAAACACCCGCAGACAAAAGCCTGCGGGTCCGGGCTTGACGGAATCGTCCGTCTTATTTGGAAAGCTCGATGAACTCTCCCTCAAGGTCCAGGGTGATGACGCCGTCCTTGATGGTGCCTTCAACCGTATCGTCCCGGTTGTTCTCGTCCTTCGCGGTGAGGGTGAATTTCTCCCCCTCCGTTTTCCAGGTGATGTTCTGGACTTCGCCTTCAACGGAGAGCGTGCCCTTGCCGCCGGATTTGAGCTCAATGATCATGAACTTCTGCGCTTCCTCCAGAGAAAGCTCCAGAAGCTCGGCATATTCCTGTACGGGCATGTTTCCCATCTTGCTGAACTTGTAGGTGCCCAGGAGCGGGTCGTTTCCGACGCTGCCGCTGCCCCCGCCGCTCTTGCCGCCGCAGGCCGCCATAAGACCCAGCAGCAGGACGGCCAGCATCAGGATCGCGATCGTCTTTTTCATGGTGTTTCTTCCTTTCCGGGTCTGCGGACGAAATACGCCCGAAATGATAGAATATATACGGATTGTACGCCGGATCCCCCCTTTGCGCAAGGGGAAAATGTCCGGAGGGCGGCTGACGTTTCCGGAGAAAAAACCTTGGACATTTTGGCGAAAGCAAAGTAAAATAACAAGAAAGACACGAATGAACGGTTCCCGGAACATCTGAACAGCGGTGGATATACGATCATGAAGAGATTTCTCTCAAAACTGAAAAGATGGGCCAAAGGGTCGACCCTGCGCATGGTCCTCATCTTCATCGCGGTATACGCGGTGCTTTGCTACCTCTATTGGTATGCGGAGATCGGCCCGGGCGGGTCCAAGACCTATCTGGATATCCTCCTGTGGAACAACGTCAATATCGTTCTCGGCAGGGGGTTCACGGACCTGGTCCCCAAGACCTGGAAGGGGCGGGGGCTGCTGATGATCTTTATCCTCTTCAGTATGCTCTTCCTGTCCACGATCATCGGCTTCGTTTCCTCAAAGATCAATGCCAACGTCAACAGTCCCGCAAGGAGGATCAAAAAAGTGCAGCAGCTTTCGAATCACGTCATCATCTTTGGATGGAAGAACGATATCCGGGCTCTGATCGGGGATATCCTCCGGAAGTCCCCCGGTCTCACTGCGGAGGATATCGTGATCGTGAACAACGTGAACGATCTGAAGATCCAGAGCCTGCTCATGGATAAGGAGCTGAAGGGGATCAAATACATCCGGGGGGATTTCACCGAGGAGCAGACCCTGCAGAACGCCAACGTGAAAAACGCCTCCACCGCCCTGGTCCTGGGGGAGGCCCATGAGAGCCTGGACGCAGAGCTGGTGGACTCCCGCATCTTCGTCTGCACCCTGATGATCAAGACCCTGAATCCCCGGTGCCATGTCTGCGCCCTGGTGCAGACGGAGCGGTACCGGAATTATCTGGAGGCCCAGAACTGCGACGAGGTCATCTATACCGAGGAATACAGCCGCTATATCCTCTCCACCGCCACCAGTTACACGGGTATGGCCAACGTGCTGCGGGCCCTGTTCGACAACGGCAACGGCATCAGCATCCAGATCCTCCCCGTGGAGCCGGAATGGCGGGATAAGACCTATGCGGAGCTGGCGGCATACTGCAAGAACGAGAAGGGGATCCTGACCCTGGGGGTGCTGGAGAACATGGGGGCGGAGAAGACCATCAAGCATTCCATCCTTTCCGACGCCATGAAGTCCAGCAACTACGGCGAGGTCATCCAGAAACTGAAGACGGTCAAGGATGCGGAACTCAACCATCCGCTGCTCAACCCGCCCGACGATTACGTCCTGGGCAGGAATATGGGCCTGATCGTCCTGGCGGAGGAGATTTGACATGAAGTCGCATGAGGATATGATCCGGGATCTGAAGACCTTCCCTCTGCTGAGCAAGCTCTCCGACGAGGATCTCACCCTTCTGGCGGGAGTCATGCGGGAGCAGAGCTTCCCTGCGGGGACGGAGATCCTGCGGGAAGGGGAGACGGGGGAGGAGATGTACCTGCTGCTGGAGGGCAGCGTGGACGTGCTGAAGACGACCCCCTTCGGGGAGCCGTACGTTACCGCCTCTCTGCAGGACAGCTACCACTGCTCCTTCGGAGAGATGGCGCTGATCGACAAGGGCACCCGCAGCGCCACCATCCGGGCCAGGACGGATTGCCGGACCCTGTGTCTGGACTATGCGGCCTTCCAGGAATTCTGCCGTCAGTATCCCCATATCGGGCTGGAGCTGCTCATGTCCATCTCCGTCACCCTGGTCCGGGACCTGCGCCGGGAGAACGAGAATCTGCATATCGTCTACCAGGCGCTCATCGAAGAGATCGAAAACGGCTGACCCGGAAACGGGTCTCCCGTCCGCCGGAGGAAACGCCTATGCTATGCGTCATCGCCCGCATCGATCCCGGAGCCAGAGAACGGCTGGCCGCCCTGCGGCGGACCGGGGGAACCCTGGACCACAGGACAGGAGAACTGTACGGCCACATCACCCTGGTAACCTATGTGGGGGATGAGGAGGACCGGTTCATCGCCTCCTGCCGGGCGCTGCTTTCCGGCCGCCGGGCCTTCTCCGTCCGTTACGGGGGGATCGAGATCCTCCCCGCCACCTCCATTCTGGTGGCGTCCCTGGAGAAGGAGGGGGAGCTGCTTTCCCTCCATGGGGAGATTGCGGAAAAATGGAGCGGGGGCCTGGACCGGTGGACCGGGGATGAACGCTGGAAGCCCCATACCACGCTGCTGTATAACCCGGATGGGGACCTGACGGCTGCCGCGGCCGCCCTGGAGAAGCGCTTCGTCCCCTTTTCCGCCCGGGTGGAGCGGATCGAATTCTCCCGGGTGGAGGAAACCGGCTACACCATCCTGGGCAGCATCGACCTGCCCATTACCTGATCGGATTTGGCGAAATCAGCCCTCCGCCGATAAACGGCGGAGGGCGATCTGTATTCTGCGGGAATCGAGAAAGAGGACTATACAGAAGAAGCGTCAACGACAGATTTTTCTGCAAAGCCCATCACAACCGGAATCAGCGTTCTTTTTTCCGGCGGAGCAGGTTTGCCAGCAGCTGTACCGCTATGGCAAGAAGGATCACGCTGATGCCGATGGCCAGCTCGAGCGTGATGCCGTCCAGATACCCGCCCGGGTAATTCGTAGGCCAGCCGTTGGAGTAATCCACCGGAAGATTCGCGGCAAAGCCTCCTGCCGCCGCTCCGATGGCACAGCCAGCACCCATGACCAGCACCCCAATCCATGCTCCTGTCAGGGCCAGCAGCATCACGGCGGCGAGCGTCAACGACATGGGCGGCTGGGTCAAGGGTATGAGCCAGTTGATTACGGGGCGGGTCCCGGAGATCAGTCCGCCCAGCAGCCTCGCCAGAGCGGTCAAAAGGGAAAAGCCGGCCCCCGTCATAAGGCAAAACAGGACTCGTTTACCTGTTTTCCAATACCAGTTCATCCTTCTCCCTGCCTTTTGCAGTTATTTCTTCTTTGCCCTGTAAAAACCCTTCGGCGCGGTCAAATAGAGATAAATGACCCGGTCATCCCCCTCTTTGACATAAACCTCAGCAAACGGACTCCAGTTGGCGGAATCGTTTTCCTCCTCGGGGTCCAGGTATCCGGCGAACTTGTAGCCCTCCGGCTTCATGCTCAGCTGGACTTTGCTGAGTTCATTGGGCAGGCGGTAGATCGCGCCGTTCCAGCTGACCGTATGCGGCTCATCAAATATCCCGGAGGTATACAGGGTGATGGCTATAGCGACCAGAAAAACCGGAATGAGGATGAACAGCAGCTTTTTCGGAGAAGCCGTTTCGACCTTCTTTGCCCGCTTCAGCCCGATCATCCTCATGACCTGCTGTTGCTCCTTGACGAAATTCGGATCAAGACCCGGCATGGGCATAGGATTACCTCCTTTCCTGAGAAACGATACGCGACTTTGAACTTCTTCAACCACTATACCGTAAAATTCTGCTGATCACAAGGCAGGATAGATCCTCCTGTTGTCTATATAGACGCAAAAACTGTAAAAAAGTTGCAGGAAAAAGCTTCCAGCGCCGCAGCTGTCCGAAAAGGGCGTCCGAAAACTCTCTCTTGACAATAAATGAATGATCGTTTATTATAGACGCAGGTGAAGGACAATGAGAACCAGAGACTATGAAAAGCAGCAGCGGATCAAGGAGGCCATGGTGCGCCTGATCCTGCGGGAGGGCATCAACGGCGCCTCCGTCTCCAAGATCGCACGGGAGGCGGGGGTCTCCCCGGCCACCATCTATATCTATTATACCAGCAAGGAGGACCTGCTCTCCGCGGCCTTCCGGGAGTATTCCCACCAGTCCTATCAGTACCTGGACCGGAGGCTCCGGCCGGAGATGGGGCCGGCGGAACTGATCGAATCCATCGTCCGGGGATACTACGCCTATTCCGTGGAGCATGAGGAGATCTTCAGCTTCGTGGAGCAGTGCGCCCATTGCCCCACCCTGGCGGAATACGTCTCCCAGCAGGAGTGCTGCGGCGGCATCTTCGAGCTTCTCCACCGGTACCAGGCCAGGGGACTCATCCGCCGATGCAGCGATCTGAACCTGGCGGCGGTGCTCATCGCCCCGGTGCGCTTCCTGGCCATGAACCACGGCGGCGGTTCCCCGGAGCCGCAGCTTCGGGAGCTGGTGAGCATGATCCAGCGGCTGCTGATCCCGTAAAAACCATCCCCGCCTCCGGCGGGGAATTCACAGCACGTTTGATGAACGAACACTCATTTATTATTCCCAAGGAGGGATGAACATGATCGTCGTACCGACCTACAACATGATCCTCAGCCCGGAGGCTTCTCTCTATCTGCCTCTGGATATGCTCCGCCGCAGCGCGGGGCAGCGGGGCGTCAGCCCGGGAGAAAAGCTGATTCTCATCGTGGCGAAGGAGAACGTGCCCGTGACGGAGCTGCAGGAGGACAGCTTCTATCCCATCGGCGTCTCCGGGACCGTCGGGGAGGTGAACCGCCACGGCTTTGCGGTGGTGGATACCCAGTACCGGGTGGATCTGCAGAGCGTGTATATCGACCCGGATCACACGGTGCAGCTGTCCATCGCCCGCCGGAACGATACGGAGGACCTGGATCCGGCGGTGGAGGCGGAGAAGCTCCGGAGCCTGCTCCAGGAGATGCGGAAATTCGCCGCGGGCTTCGACTGGGCTCCGGCGGCGGAGGGGATCCTGGACAACATCCGAAGCGTGGGCATGGCCGCCTGCGTCATGTCCCCCTGGCTGAACCTGTCCAACGAGGAACGCTACGCCATCCTGGCGGAGGACAGCAAGGCCAGGCGGGCGGAGCTGGTGGAAAAGGCCCTGTACGCCTTCCTGGAGGTGGGACGCATCACCAACGAGGCGGTGAGCTCCCAGCAGAAGGAGAACCAGCAGCGGATCAAGGAGGCCGCCATCAAGCGGCAGATGGAGCATCTGCAGCGGGAGCTGGACGAGATGCACCCGGAGAACATCACCGATGTGCAGAAGTTCGAGCGGAAGATCGCGGAATCCGGCATGAACGAGACCGCCCGCCGGGAGGCGGAAAAGGTGCTGAACCGCCTGAAGCAGGAGGGGCGGGAGAGCGTGGAATCCGGCATGCTCTACGACTGGCTGGACTTCATGACCAGCCTGAGCTGGAAGAAGGAGGAGGCCCACCCCATCGACCTGGCCGCCGCCCGGCGGATCCTGGACGAGGATCACTACGGCCTGAAAAAGGTGAAGGAGCGGATCATCCAGCAGATCGCCGTGATGAACCTGAAAAAGCAGCAGTCCGGCTCCATCCTGCTCTTCGTCGGCGCGCCGGGCACGGGCAAGACCAGCATCGGCAAGAGCATCGCCCGGGCCCTGGGCCGGGCCTACAGCCGGGTGAGCCTGGGCGGCGTCCACGACGAATCGGATATCCGGGGCCACCGGCGCACCTACATCGGCGCCATGCCGGGGCGCATCATGGACGGCATCCAGAAGAGCGGCGTGTCCAACCCCGTGATGGTGCTGGACGAGGTGGATAAGCTCTCCGCCTCCTACAACGGCAGCCCCGCCTCCGCCCTGCTGGAGGTGCTGGACCCGGAGCAGAACAACACCTTCACCGACCACTACATGAACGTGCCCTACGACCTCTCCGACGTGCTGTTCATCTGCACCGCCAACTCCACCGACGGCATCCCCGAGCCCCTGCTGAACCGGATGGAGGTGATCCAGTTCACCGGCTACAGCCCCCTGGAAAAGCTGCAGATCGCCCGAAGGCACCTGCTGCCCCGGTCCATGGAGGCCATGGGGATCCCGGAGGGGAAGCTGACGGTGCCGGAGGAGACCCTGGAGCAGCTGATCTCGGACTATACCATGGAAGCGGGAGTCCGGGGCCTGCGGAAGCACATCGACGCCCTGTGCCGCAGCCTGGCAGTGAAGGTGGCGGAGAACCCGGAGGAGCGATTTGTCGTCACCCCGGATGTTTTGCGGGAGACCCTGGAGGAGCGGCCGATCCAGCATAACGAGGTCCTGCCGGAGCCCCGGGCCGGGGTGGTGACCGGTCTGGCCTGGACCCAGGCGGGGGGCGAGATCCTCTATATCGAGACTCTCTTCACGCCGGGTCGGGGGGAGGTCATCCTCACCGGACAGCTGGGGGACGTGATGAAGGAATCCGCCCGCATCGCCCTGAGCCTGGTGAAGGCGGCCTTCCCGGAGAAGGCTGAGCTCTTCCGGGAAAACGATCTGCACATCCATGTGCCCGCGGGCTCGGTGCCCAAGGATGGACCCAGCGCGGGAGTGACCCTCACCACGGCCCTGGCCTCTCTGGTGACGGGGCGGGTGGTGGATCCCCATATCGCCATGACGGGGGAAGTCTCCCTCCGGGGAGCGGTGTGCCCCATCGGCGGTCTGCCGGAGAAGCTCATGGCAGCCCAGCGGGCGGGGGTGACCCGGGTGTATATCCCCAAGGCCAACCTCTTTGACCTGAAGGACGTGGCGCCGGAGGTGAAGGAGAAGCTGGAGATCATCCCCGTGAGCTCCGTGACGGATCTGCTGACGGAGACCGGCGTCCTCCCCCGGGAAGCCCTGTCGGCCTGATAGCATGATTTTGATAAAAAGTCCCCCGACCGTTCGGTCGGGGGACTGCTGCATTCTCAGGGTGAATTCTGTTTTTCCCGCCCTTCCGGGGACCAGGAGGGCTGCAGCTGGTCGATCTGGAGGAAGCCGTCCGTTTTTGCCGCCGCCTGATACGGGTCCTCATAGACGATCTCTCCGGGGCTCCTTTTCTCAGCTCCCGGAGGAAGAGGAAGAAGAGGAGGCGGCGGCCTCCCGGTCCCGGATCATGTGCTGCAGGGTGACCAGGATCGCCACCACCACGGCCTCCTGTTCGGGCCGGTAGATATCCACGCAGTATTTATCGTGGAGGGAGAGCATCTTCTGGCCGATCACCGCAATGACGCTCCCGTCCCGGTCATAGAGCTCGAAGTTCAGACCGATGATGTTGCCCCGCAGCTGCCAGCCCAGCCCCACGATATTGGTGACGTCCTTGATCAGATGCAGGAGCTCCGTGGAAAGCTCGAACTGCAGCCCGTCCGCCATGGTGACGAAATGCCGCTGGTGGATGGTGAAGATCTTCCGCTCGATATGGGCCACCTGGTTCCCTGCGGCGTCCGTGATATCCGTCTTGTCCCGCAGGGAAAAGAACTTCGACCAGGCCTGGTACACGACCTGCTCCCGGTCGTCCGTGATATCGATCTGATGATGCAGGGTAAAGACCTTCGTGGAGGTGAAGAGGGAACGGACCGGCTCCCCGAACCGCTCCACATTGTTCACGTTGGCCTGTTCTCCCGCTTCCCGGTAACGGTGATACTTGGAAAAGACGCCCATTGATCCAACCCCCTGCGCTTTTGGTTTTTCGTATTATACCAGTCCCGGCTTCCGGACACAAGCCATGCGTCCGGGGGACCCGGCTGCCGATCCGCCAGCTGTCCCTTTTTCAGGGGAAAGATATGCCGGAGCATATCAGCTGGCTATCGGTTATCCGTTCGTCATCCGTCCGCGGAGCCGGCCCGGATCTCCCGGATGAATCCAGCGATCTCCCTGCTCATTTCGTCGCTTTTAAAGTGATGGATATAATGCCCGCAATCGTAGAAGATCAGCTTTGCGCCCATACATCGGGCAAATTCTTTCTGATACTCGATCCAGTCCTTCTCCTGACCTTCGCCGTTGGAGGAAAACAACAGAGTCGGGCATGCAATGCTTCCCGCATCGCTCACGGTTCTGGAATTGTTCAAAACTTCCCTTGCTTCGTCGATGCAGCAGGGATTGAAGGCGTTTCTTTTTTTCAACAGCTGATGCTGTCTCATTTCTTCTTCTGTCAGAGAAAGGCCGCTGACGGAAGTCAGAAGGCTTCCCAGTTTGAGCCCTCTCAAGACTTTCATCAGCCTTACGGTTTTCCTGACCTGCTCTTCCGTCCAGCAGCTGAAGGAGAACGGGGTCGCCATGTCGATCCCAACGATCGCGGAAACCTCATCGGGAAAAGATTGTTTCCATCTGATCGCCTCCAATCCGGACATGGAATGCGGGGCCAGGATATAGGGCCCCGTTTCTCCCAGCGCAGCCAACGCCTGCCGCTGCACGGAAACGAGCGTATCGATATCACAGGGGGACTGAAAAATATCTGAATAACCATAGCCGAATTTTTCAACCACGATCACCCGGAAACTCGGCAGCAGTTTTTCATAAAGAACTTTGAAATCATAGACCGGCGCAATCGTGCAATGGCCGGACATCAACAGGATCGCGGGGGCGTCTTCGCTGCCTTCTCTGTATACGTGGATCTTATGACCGTTTACCGGGACCCATTCCCCGCTGCATTTCAGTCTGTCTTTCATGGGATCCTCCTTCATCGGCACCGGATTGTTGTCAATCCATGAATGGCAAGGCGATCAGAAGGGACATTCCAGGCTTTCAGCCAGTTCCAGGAGCGTGTTCCGGACCTCGCCGTTCTCTTCCAGCAGATGATAGATGCCGTCCTCGGAAAGTACGCCCCGCCGGAGCTGCGGCGGGAGCAGGCCCGCCTCGTCCGCCTCAAAGTCCGCCCGCCATTCCGTACTGGACAGGTATTCCTCCAGGATCCGGATATCCTCCAGGGCCTTTTCATACGCCTCCATGGCCATCTCCAGCGACCGGACTGCGGCCAGAGAGCGGTTCAGCTTCTCCTCCATCCCTTCGATCCGCCGGAGCTGTTCCGTTTTTTCCATATCGTCCATTCTATTCTCTCCTTTTGTGCTTCATTCTATCAGCCTCGCCCCGCAGGCACAAGCCTGGGTATTCAGATTTCCCTGACGTTCCGGTTGAAGAGCAGGAACAGGGCCGCGGCGGCGAAGCCTGCGGAGCAGATGACCAGCAGGAGCGTGCAGCCCCAGTACTGGATCACGATCCCCGCCAACACGGCGGCGATGGGGACGAGCCCCTGGGAGAGGATGCTGACGATGCTGGAGACCTTGCTCAGCTTATCCCGGTCCACCACCCGCATGAGGGCGGTGCTGATGGGAATGTTGACGCAGGTGACCAGAAAGCCGGAGAGGAGACAGCCCGCACAGAACAGGAGCAGGAAGCCGTTCAGGGATCCCCCCCGGTCCACCAGGAGCCAATATCCCAGAGTGAGGGCGACGACGGTCGCCGCCATGCCGCAGAGCAGAAAGGATACCGTCCGGCCGCATTTCTCCGCCTGGGGCCGGGCGCTGAGGAGGACCGCACCAGCCAGGGTGCTGATCCCCAGGAGCACGCTGAATACGGAAGACCAGAGCTCCGGCGTCAGCAGCCGGGAGAAAAGGTATCCCGGCGCTCCGGCAAGGTCCGTTTTCACGAAGTAGGGGACAAAGTTCCCGGTGATGGGCTCAATGAAGAAATTGATGAAGAGGATGGCGGCCAGCAGAGCCATGATGGCCTTCTGGGTCCGCAGATACCGTAACCCGTCCCCCATGTCCCCCAGAACCAGGCGCAGGGTGAGCGTTTCCCCGGGGGCCGCGTGTTCATAGCGGATGAACATCTCCGAAACGCCGGAGAGGACGTAGCATATCCCCACCAGGAGGAAAAGAACGTAAATGGATACCGACGCATAGAGGATGCCTGCCAGCACCACCCCCAGGATGGCCTGGAAGGAGCTTTTCATGGTGAAATAGGAGTTGGCCTGCTGGAGCCGGTCCGGTTCCACGATATGGGGGAGCAGGGCGGAAGAGGCAGGGGAGAAGATGCCGCTGATGCCGTTCCCCAGCATTCCGGTGACGAAGAGAATGACGATCTGGGGTCCGGAGCTGCGGAACAGGACCATGAACAGGGTGGCGAGAAGGATGATCCCGCCCTTCAGGTAATCGCAGACGAACATGATCCTGGCCTTGTTCCAACGGTCCCCCAGCACGCCCCCCAGGGGGGTGAGCACCAGGCAGATCCCGCCGCAGAGGGCGAGATACAGCCCCTGGAGAACGGCGTTGTTCCCGCTGATCTCCAGGATGTAAAAGCTCACGGCGAAGCTGTACAGCAGGGATCCCAGCTCCGAGACCAGGGCCCCCAGGAACACCAGCCGGAAATTCCGGCTCCTGAAGACGTTTTCACTTTTTGCGGTTTCCTCAGGCATGCTCTCTGCACTCCTTCCACAGGGCGGTCAGCGCCTCGTTTTTCAGATACCGGATCAGCGTTTCCGCGCTTTCCCGCGCCGTAGCGCCCAGCCCGTCGTGGGCGTTGGCGCCTGCCTCCGCGGAGGTGAACCGGGTGTTTCTCACGCTGTAATCCGGGGCCGCGTCAAAGCACCGGACGAGCCGGTCTGCCTCCTCAAGCTCCCGCCTGGCCTCCTCCGGATCGCCGCATTTCAGCTGGGCGTGGGCCATGAGGACCCGGAACAGCGCGAAGGTCTTGTCCAGAAAATCGGGGTCGTCCGTCTGTTTCAGGCCCAGCAGGAGATCCCGGCTCCATCGGACGATGTCCCGGGCGGAGACATGATCCCCTCTGGCGGAGAAGACGAAAACGTACCCGGTCACCGTGTTCACCAGGGAGAAGACGGCGTTGAGCAGCGCCTCGGAAAGATACGGTTCCGCATCCTCGGGACGATTCAGGTAGAGAGCCATGTTCACCCCGATCTGGTCGTTGAAGATGCCGCCTACGTTATGCCGCTTCATCAGCTCGATCCCTGTTTCCCAGTCCCCCTGCAGCGCGTAGGCGTAAGCCATATTCCCGAAGAGGATGTGCTCTCCAATGGAGGGATCGTCGTTCTGGGGCAGGAGCACCAGACTCCTTTCCAGCAGCTCCAGAGCCCGACGGGCTTTGGCCGGATCATGATCTCCCACAGCGAAGATCAGGTACACCCCGGCGCAGGAAAAGACGATCTTAAAAGACTGGGGGTATTTTTTCAGGGCTTTTTCCGCTTCCTGCAGGGCTGTCGGGTCCAGGCTGCGGCAATAGGCGTTCAGACGCTCCGTAACGGCTTCCTGGCGGTTGTCCTTCATCCGGTAGCCCACCAGAGCGTCTACGGAGGTGTCAAAAAAGTCCGCCAGCTCCACGATCAGGTTCAGCTCCGGCACGCTCATGCCGGACTCCCATTTGTACACGGCTCCCGCCGTGACCCCCAGCACCTCCGCCAGCTGCTCCTGGGTCAGCCGACGCTCTTTCCGCAAGGCGCGGATATTGCTCCCAAGGTCGAGTTCCATGCCCGGACCTCCTTTTCGGTTCATCAACGGGGCCATTGTAGCAGACGGGCCGGGGAAAGGGAAGAGACTGATAATACCAACAGGATAATTATTTTTATACTGACAGTATGATTTTGCCGCGGGGGACAAAAAAGATCCGAAAGCCGGGAAAGGCTTTCGGATCATCGCTGAGAGACGCGGTTATTTGGATACGGTGCAGGTGACGCCGCAGGATTCGTAGAGAGCCCGGACGGCCTCCACCTCCTCGCCGGTCATGGGCTTCATGTCCTCCAGGGTGTAAGGGATGTCCAGGGCGGCGTATTTGGAGGTGCCCATGCGGTGATAGGGGATGAGCTGGAGCTGGAGCTCCGGACGGCCCAGACTGCGGATGAACTCCGCCGTGGCCCGCACGTTTTCCTCCGGACTGTTCACGCCGGGGATCAGGGGCTGGCGGAAGAGCAGACTGGCTCCGCTTCCGGCCAGGAACCGGGCGTTATCCAGGATCTCTTCGTTCCCCCGGCCCGTATGCTCCCGGTGCTTTTCGCTGTCCATGAGCTTCAGGTCAAAATAAAAGGTGTCCGTCAGAGAAAGCACCTTCTCAAAGGCGCTGCGGGGCACGCAGCCGCAGGTCTCCACGCAGGTATTGATCCCGTCTCCCCGGCAGAGGGAAAAGAGCTCCGCTACGAAGTCCGCATGGGTCAGGGGCTCGCCGCCGGAGACGGTGACCCCGCCGCCGGAGGTATCGTAGAACATCTTGTCCCGCCGGACCTTGTCGAAGGTCTCCTCCGCGGTTTTGGGCTCCCCGTAGCGGACCAGGGCTCCGTAGAAGCAGGCTTCCACGCATTTGCAGCATTCGTCGCAGCGGCTGCGGTCGATGCGCTTGTCCGGATCGGGAAGGATGGCCCCCCGGGGGCAGGCCTTGGCGCAGCGGCCGCAGTGCTGGCAGAGGTTTGCCAGGAACCCCGTGCGGACCTTGTCCTGCAGGTTTTCCGGATTCGCGCACCAGCGGCAGCGCAGGGGGCAGCCCTTGAGGAAGACCACCGTGCGGATGCCCGGCCCATCGTGGATGGAGTAGCCCTGGATGTTGGCGATCAGTGCGGTTGCGCTCATGCTTTATGCCTCTTTCTTCGGAGCAGCCTCCGCCCGCTTCCTGCGGGGGGCGATGAGACCGGCGGACTTGCGGTTGTTGTAGACGTTGAAGGCCACCGCCAGAACGATGATCACGCCCTGTACCGCTTTGGAATAATTGGTGTTGATGTTCAGCATGACGATCATGTTTTCCACGATGCCTGCCAGCAGCGCGCCGAAGACCGCGCCGGCGATATCGCCGTAGCCGCCCATGATATCGGCGCCGCCCACCACCAGGGCCAGCATGATCATCATTTCGTATCCCTGAGCGGTGGTGGCGGAGGTGATATAGTTCATGCTGGTCAGGACGATGCCGCCCAGGCAGGCGGACAGAGAGCAGATCACGTAGCAGCCCACCCGGAAGGAGCGGGATTTGATGCCCACCAGCTCCGCCGCGGCCCGATTGGCGCCCACGGCGTAGACACGGCGGCCGAAGACCGTCAGCGCCAGGATGAGTCCCACGATGAGGGCTGCCGCCAGGAAGATGACGATAGGCATGGGGATGGCCCCGAAGAGCTTGGTATTGGCGATCTTGTAGAAGAAGCCCTCCGTATTGGTCAGATGGATGAAGGAGCCCTTCAGCAGGGCGGAGGCCAGACCGTAGAGCAGCTTGCTGGTGGCCAGAGTGACCACAAAGGAGGGGAGCATCAGATAGGCATCGCAGATGCCGTGCAGGATCCCCACCGCCACGGCGCAGGCAATGGCCAGGATCAGGCCCACCACGAAGGCTCCGTCCGTCATGCCGTGGCCGTTATAGTACCAGAGGCAGACCACGCTGGTAAAGGCGGCGGTGGAGCCCATGGCCAGGTCGATGCCGCCGGTGAGCATGCACAGGAGCATGCCGCAGCACATGGTGCCGTAGATGGCGATGGACATGAGGATGGTGCGCAGGTTGCCCAGGGAGAAGAAGCTGCGGTTGCCGATAAGCATGATGATGAGCAGCACCGCCAGGATCAGAGCCCGCTGCGCCCACACGTTGGCAAACAGATTCCGGTTTTTCATAGGACCACTCCTTCCTTGGCGGCTACGCCGGAGGAGGCCAGAAGAACAGCCTGCTGCGTCGCCTGATGATCGCGGAACTCCTGGAAGAAGGTGCCGCCGTGGAGTACCAGCACCCGGTCGGAGACCTCCGTCAGTTCGGCCAGGTCGGAGGAGACCATGATGATGATGGCGCCCTTGTCGGCCAGGCGGCGCATGTATACATAGAGCTCAGCCTTGACGCCTACGTCCACGCCCACGGTGGGCTCATCCAGGATCAGCACGTCCACATCCCGGCTGAGCCAGCGGGCCAGGATGACCTTCTGCTGGTTGCCGCCGGAGAGGTTCTGCAGGGGGAGCTTCTTCATGGCGGGACGCACGTCGTAATCGGCGATGGCCTTCTCCGCATGGCTGTTCTCTGCTCCGGCCTTGACGAAGCCGAGGGAACTGAGCCGGTCGTAGCTGGAGATGGCGATGTTCCGCAGGATGGAAAGCTGAGGGAAGAAGCCCTCTGTGCGGCGGTCCTCCGGCACCATGCCGAAGCCCGCCCGGATGTTTCTGGCCACGGAGCGGCTCACGGGCTTCCCATCCAGGGTGATGGTGCCCTTGTAGTTCTTCATGGCGCCGTAGATGCAGCTCACCAGCTCTGTCCTGCCGGAGCCTACCAGGCCGCCGATGCCCAGGATCTCGCCGCCGTAGGCTTTGAAGTGGATATCGTGGAGCAGGTTCCCCAGGCTCAGGTCCTTTACTTCGATGCAGTGCTGATAATTCACATTGGGGGTACGCTGGGCCGTCTTTTCCAGTTCATGGCCGATCATCATGGCGGTCACGGTGTCCGCCTGAACGGTCTTGGAATCCACCACGCCCACCACTTCGCCGTTGCGCATGATGGTGAGTCGGTCCGTGACCCGGTAGATCTCCTCCAGCCGGTGGGAGATATAGAGGATGCTGGTGCCCCGCTCCCGCAGACCCTCCATGGTGACGAAGAGCTGCTCCGTTTCGCTGGCGGAGAGGGAGGTGGTGGGCTCGTCCATGATGAGGAGCTTGGCATCCGTGGAGAGGGCTTTCAGGATCTCCGTCATCTGCCGCTGGGCCATGCCCATGGAGGCCACCACCTCGTCGGGATGGAGGAGGAAACCGTAGCGATCGATGAGCTCCTGCACCTGGCGGCGCATCTCTTTCCGGTCGGGAAGGCCCCGCTTCATGAGTTCGTGGCCCAGGAAGATGTTTTCCGTAACGGTCAGCTCCGGCACCAGAGACAGCTCCTGGTAGATGACGGAGATGCCCGCTTCGGCGGCGTCGTGCCGGTTGTTGATGACAACGTGCCGGCCGTCGATATAGATCTCTCCGTCGTCCTTGGTGTAGACGCCGGTTATGATCTTGATGATGGTGCTCTTGCCCGCTCCGTTTTCTCCCATGAGGGCGTGGATCTCGCCCTTCCGGATCTCCAGATTCACATTTTTCAGCACCTGGATACCGTTGAAGGATTTGCAGATGTTTTCCGTCCGGAGGATCATTTCTTCGCTCATTGCGCGCTGCCTCCTTTCGCCCGGGCCTCCAGAAGGGCCTCTTCGTTGGCGTTCTTCTCGGAGAGGGCCCGGAGCCGCCGGGCAGAGATGACGGCGAAGCCTGCGTCGCTCATAATGGCGATGAGGATAACGGCGCCTTCAAACACATACTGCCAGGAGGTATCCAGGCCGTATTTCCGCATGCCGTTGGTCACCAGGGTCATGAATACGGCGCCCAGGAAAGCCCCGACGGCGTCGCCCTTGCCGCCTCCCAGCATGACGCCGCCCACCACGCAGGCAGCCACGGCGTCGAAGCCCATGCCGCTGCCCAGGCTCAGGTAGGCCGTCTGCTGATAGGCCACCGTGAAGACCGCACCGATGGCGCAGCAGGCGCCGCAGATGGTGAAGGTGCTGATCTTCATACGCTTCACGTTCACGCCGCTCATCTCGGAGCTCTTTGAGTTGGAGCCGGTGGCGCAGGTATGCAGGCCGTAGCGGGTGCGGGTCTGAATGAACCAGGCGACGAGGGTCAGCAGGATCCAGGCGATGACGATGTAGTAGAAGCCGCCGACGTGCTTGCCCAGAACCAGAAAGCCCCGGTTGGTGATGGTCTGGCTCATGACGGTGCCGTTGGGCTCCTTGGCGATCACCAGCAGGCCGAAGCCGGAGAACACGAACCCGGTAGCCAGGGTGGTGATGAAATCATTGAGATAAAAGTGGGTGATGAGCCAGCCGTTGAAGAAGCCGCAGGCGGCTCCCACCACCACGGCTGCCAGCAGGATGACCGGCCAGGGCAGTCCCAGCATGGCCAGGCGGCAGGCAATGATGCCGGTG
Organism: uncultured Clostridia bacterium; assembly: GCA_947307365.1. GTDB lineage: Bacteria > Bacillota > Clostridia > Oscillospirales > Oscillospiraceae > UBA1774. Next base: position 3,023 of record CAMZIY010000020.1, on the reverse strand, counting down.
AAGCAGATGATGCCGCCGGAGGACAGGTCGATGCCGCCCCCGATGAGGACGAAGGAGACGCCGACGCAGATGATGCCGGTGTAGGCGGCCACCCGCAGGATCTCCTGTACGTTGCGGAGTTTGAGGAAGCTGGGGGCCGTGGCTGCGAAAATGGCCGAAAGGATGACGATCAGGGCGAGGGTGATCAGCTTTCGCGTAACTTTCTGGCTGATTCTCAAGGCGTTCACTCCCTTGACGTAGAAATTCGGACGCTCCGGGAAAGAATGGGGAGAGGGCGGAGGCCGTTAAGGGCCTCCGCCCTGAATCGTGTCAAGTCGGGGGATGATGGTTTGCTCAATAGTTGTAGGCGCTCATATCCCAATGGGTGCCCCGGATGGTCTCCAGAACGTTGTCGATGGTGACGTTCTTGGTGGGGAGCAGCACATTGGCGAAGAACTCGTTGCCCAGGTTATGGCCGGTGATGCCCAGCTGGACGTAGTTCATGGCGCTGACCATGGCGGCGTAGCCTTCATAGAAGGGGTCGGAGTAGCTGGTGCCCGCGATCTTGCCCTGGGCGATGGCGTCCAGCGCGGCGGGAGTGCCGGAGTAACCCCAGATGATGATGCCGTCGTCCTGGCGGCCGGCAGCCTCGATGGCCTGGGCGGCGCCGATGGCGGTATTGTCGTTCACGCAGTAGAGGACCTGCACGTCCTTGTACTTGGTAAGCACTTCGCTGGCGGCCTGGTAGCCCACCTCAATGGAGGTGATGCTCTGGGCATAGTCTTCCATGATCTCAAAAGCGCCGGTCTTGGTGGCGTAATCCTCGAAGCCCTGGCCCATGGTGCAGGTGGGCTTCAGCTCGGCAGCCACGTCCAGGATGACGGTCTTGGCACCCGCGGGGACCAGGGTGGAGAGGTACTCGGCGGCTTCATAGCCCGCGTCGTAGGTGGTGTTCTGGATATGGGCGGTGTGCACGCCGGAGCAGCCATTGTTGATGGAGATGACTACGATGCCCGCTTCCTCGGCGGCTGCGATGGTGGAGTTCAGGGCGGTGGCGTCCATGGAGTTGATGAAGATCACATTGACGCCCTGGGTGATGCACTCGTTGAGCAGGTTGATCTGGTTATTGGGGTTGAAGCCGGGGTCATAGGTGTCCAGAGTGATGTTGGGATACAGAGCGATGGCTTCCTGCATACCCTTCAGGATAACGGGGAAGTCTTCCTGGCCGGCGCCCATGGGGATGTAGGCCATCTTGCAGGCGGCACCGCCGTTGATGTCGATCACGGGCTTGGTCTTGGCGACGGTCTTGTTGTCGCTGCCGCTGCTGTTGTCGCTGCTGCTGCAGCCGGCCAGCAGGCTCACGGCCAGAAGGGCGACGAGAACCAGGGCAAGGATCTTCCGAAACTTTTTCATGATTTTTTCCTCCAAATGTGTTTATAAATCGCTTCTCTTCTGTATTTCAATAATGGGGTTTCCCATTCCATGCAGAAGCTGCTTACAGCTCAAACTCGCTGCGGTAGATCACATCGTCCTGAATGCCCTTGCTGAGCTGGACGAAGTAGGCGCTGAAACCGCCGATGCGGACGATCAGGTCGGAGTAGTTCTCCGGATGGGCTTTGGCGTCCTTCAGCTGGTCCGTATCCAGAATGTTGTACTGGATGTGGGAGCCGCCTGCCTTCATATAGGCGTTGGTATAGGCCACCAGCTTGTCGATGCTTTCGGGAGAGCCCAGGAGGGAGGAGTTGAACTTCTGGTTCAGCACGGCGGCGCAGCACACGCTGCTGTAGCCGGTGTGCATGGCGCTGCGGAGCACGGCGGTGGGACCGTTCTTGTCCGCTCCCCGCATGGGGCTGAGGGAACCGTCGTTCAGAGGCTCCAGGGCGGGCCGTCCGTTGGGCAGGGCTCCGGCGCCGAGACCGCCGAAGTAGTGCCAGGCCAGGCCTTCCCGGGAGATGATCATCTTCCGGAAGGGGGCGTTGTCGAAGGCGTAGATGATCTCTGCGGAGCGATCGGAAACGCGCCGGACCATTTCGTCCGCTTCCTCGATATCGTTGCCGTACTTGGGCTGACGCAGGCAGAGCTGCCGGATCTCCTCGCCCCGTTCGCCGGCGAAGTTGGAGTCCAGGGCGTTCATGAGCTCATCCATGGTGAGGATCTTCTTGTCGTACACCAGGTTCCGGATGGCCACGAAGCAGTCCGCCACGTCGATGATGGCCCGGTCGGACACGCCGAACATGGAATGGTCGGGATGGGCCTTGGTGAGGTCCTGGCCCAGATCCATGCTGGCTTCGATGCCCAGGATGGAGAGCAGGGGAGTGCGGATGAACTCGGAGCAGATGTCCCGGGCCACGGCCCCCAGCCACAGAGCCTTGTGCACCAGAGCCTTTTCCTGCTGGAAGAAGGCCTCGTAAAGCTCCTCGAAGGTCTTGAAGCTCCGGGGATCGCCGGTTTCCAGACCGGTCTTGTTGCCGTTGATATCCAGGCCGTTATGGAGGGTCAAGTGGAGGATGCCCGCCAGGTTGTAGGCGGCCACGCCCTCGGCGCCGTAATGCTCCGCCCGGTTGGGGAGGCAGGGATACACGCAGCCCAGGCCGCGCCACTCGCAGGCCTCCTCATAGGGGATGCCCCAGTCCATGTACTTGCGGATCATGACTTCGTCGCTCTGGAACAGCGGGATGCCGCCTCGGGTCTCCAGGTTCGTGCGGATGGCCTTGTTCATCATCCAGTCGGGGGTGTGCTCGTTCCAGCGCAGGCCCACGGTGGGGCTGGAGAGCTTCAGCTTAGCCACCACATGAAGGATCAGGTAGCTCAGCTCATTGGACATGTCCGTATGATCCTGGCCCAGACCGCCCACCATCACGTTGTTGATGCCGAAGTTGATCTGATGGGTCTCCTTGTTCATGTCGTCGGACACGAAGGTCTGGGTGCCCCAGCGGCCGATCATGTCCGCCAGATCGGAGGCAAGCTGCTCCAGCGGCACGCCGTTTTGCAGGTCGTTCTTGAAGTAGCCGTAGAGGTACTGGTCGGCGCGGGCCCAGTGGCTG
>CAMZIY010000019.1 GCA_947307365.1 uncultured Clostridia bacterium | reverse complement strand
CCCTGGCGCTGATGGACGCGGGCGTGCCCATCAAGGCCCCCGTGGCCGGCATCTCATGCGGCCTCATCTCCGATGGGGACAAGTGGAACACCTTCATCGACATTCAGGGCGTGGAGGACTTCCACGGCGAGATGGACTTCAAGGTGGCCGGCACCAAGGCCGGCATCACCGCCATCCAGATGGACCTGAAGAACGACGGCCTCATCCCCGAGGTGATCCGCAGCGCCCTGGACATCACCAGGGAAGCCCGCATCCAGATCCTGGACGAGATCATGCTCAAGGCCATCCCCGAATACCGGAAGGAGCTGCCCGCCAACGTGCCCAAGATGCTCAGCATGCGCATCGACGTGGAGAAGATCCGCGAGGTCATCGGCTCCGGCGGCAAGACCATCCAGAAGATCGTGGCCGAGTCCGGCGCCAAGGTGGACGTGGAGGAGGACGGCATGGTCTACTTCTCCTCCCTGGACCTGGAGAACTGCCGCAAGGCCATGAAGATGGTGGAGTCCATCGTCTTCGTGCCCGAGACCGGCGCCCTGTACTACGGCAAGGTCACCCGCGTCATCCCCATCGGCGCCTTCGTGGAGCTGGTGCCCGGCAAGGAGGGCATGGTCCACATCAAGGACCTGGAGTTCAAGCGCACCGAGAAGGTGGAGGACGTGCTGAACGTGGGCGACATGACCTGGGTCAAGTGCCTGGGCGTGGACGAGCGCGGCCGCCTGAACCTGTCCCGGAAGGACGCCTACCGGGAGCGGGAGCAGCAGGGGCTGAAGGACTGAAATCGGATGAATTGACCTTCGGTCATGAATTGCGCCGCGGCGCATAAATTGTGCCCGATGGGCACATGAAATGTCCTGCGGGACATGAAGGATGAATAGAGTACAGCGCGGAAAGGGATCGAGATCTCCTTCCGCGCTGTTTTGCTATGAGTCAAGATACGATTCTTGTTTTTACGGATTACATCGTTTGCAAGGCACATAACCCATTTCGATTATTGAGTCCCTTGTCCCTGAATAATACCATTTATTCTTTTCTTTCATCTGATCAACACTCGAACACCATGGATAATGAAATTTGTGAGTATTTGTGTTTAAAATGTAATTGCTAACTGTTGGGCTGGGTTCAGCAGTTGGTTGTACTGTCGGTTTGGGTGTTACTATCGGTTTGGGTGTTACTACCGGTTTGGGCGTTACTACCGATTTGGGCGTTTCTGCCGGTCTGGGTGTTGCTATTGGTTCGGACGTTGCTGCCGGTTTGGGCGTTGCAAGAGGCTCAGGGCTAAAACTTAACCAAGAATTATCATCAGTTTCTTCGCTTCTATTGCCCAATAGTTTTGTAGTGTCAGATACAACTCTGTTGTCTGTATTGATGTTAGCTACAAAATAGCCCGCGAAAAACAAGAATACTGCAGCAAACACCAACAGCACTTTTTTCGATCGTTTCATTTATGCATTCACTGCCTCATTTTTCCGCCAGCATTTCGCCGATCTTGTACACGTCCCCGGCGCCCACGGTGAGGATCATGTCCCCGGGTTTTGCCTCCTTCCGGATGCTCTCCGCGATGGAAGCGAAATCCGAATAGAATTCCGCCCCGGGGATCCTTTCCGCCAGATCCCTGGAGGAGATGCCTATGGTGTTCTGTTCCCGGGCGGCATAGATCTCCGCCAGCCATACCTTGTCCGGCTGGGACAGGACCTTCACAAACTCATCGAAATGCTGCTGGGTGCGGGTATAGGTGTGAGGCTGGAAAACGGCCAGCACCCGCTGATAGCCCATTTTTGACACGGCCTGCATCAGGGCTGCGAACTCGCTGGGATGGTGAGCGTAGTCATCATAAATATCCGCCCCATTGCTGCTGCCCTTGAATTCGATCCGCCGTCCCGCTCCCCGGAAAGCCTCCAGCCCCCGGGCGGCATCCTCCGGGCTGACCCCCAGTCGGATGGCTGCGGCACAGGCTGCCAGGGCATTGTATACATTGTGTCTGCCGGGGATCTGCAGCCGGATATGGCCCCATTTCTCTCCCCGATACAGCACGTCGAACTCCGCGCCCCGGCCTTCGGTCAGTCCGTCCGGACGCACGTCCGCCTCGGGGGAAAACCCAAAGGTACACATCGGCCGATCCAGCCCATCCAGGGCGGACATGGAATTTGCGTCATCCTGGTTTGCCACCACCAGCCCGTCCGCCGGGGTGAGCTCCGCAAAAGTACGGAAGGACTTCTTCACGTTTTCCAGATTCCCGAAAAAATCCAGATGGTCGTCGTCCACATCCAGGATGACGGCGATGGTGGGGCTGAAGCTGTGGTATGAGTTGTAATACTCGCAGGATTCCAGTATAATGGTGTCGCCTTTGCCCAGGCGGTAACCGGAGCCCAGAAGGGGCAGGGTACCGCCGATCATCACCGTGGGATCCAGATCCGCCGCCATGCATATGTGGGTGAGCATGGAGGTGGTGGTGGTCTTGCCGTGGGTCCCGGCTACGCAGACGCCGTTGCGGTAATGCTGCATGATGGCGCCCCAGGCCTGGGTCCGCTCAAACAGGGGAATGCCCAGTTCCCGGGCGGCGGCGACCTCGGGATTGTCGTCCCGGGCGGCGGCGGTACGGACGATGAAATCCGCGCCCCGCACGTTTTCCGCCTGCTGACTGATAAATACGGGGATCCCCTTCTGCCGCAGCGCCTCCACCGCGGGGCTGTCCTGCATATCGGAGCCCCGGATCGTGACCCCCTTGCTCTTCAGGACCTCGGCCAGGGGGGACATGCTCACCCCGCCGATACCGATCAGATGGCCGACCTTCCCCGGCTTCATGTAGGCAAAGAAATCGGAAACCGTCATGATATTCCCCTCTTCTGCTCCGTGTCCCCGGAATGGGGCAGGCGCTGAATTTTATGTTCCGTATCCATCATATTCCGTTTTGACGGAGATTACAACTCCCCGGGAGAAAATTCTCTCCGGCAGGGAGTTCCAGGAGGTGAAGGGCGTGCGTATACTGATCCTCAGCGTCACCGCAGGCGAGGGGCACAACACCTGCGCCGCCGCCCTTCGGGAGGCGCTGGAGCGCCGGGGGCACGAGGTCACCGTGGTGGATCTGTACCGCTGCTGCGGCGTGCCAAGCCGGCTGACCGACCGCATCTACCGCACCTGCGCCAAGGATTTCCGGCAGAAATACAGCCGCACCTATACCCGCCTTGAACGGGATGAACGCTTCCGCCGCCGCTGGGAGAAGCGCTTCCTGCCGGGCTGGCTGTACCTCAGGATGAAAGCCTGGATGCTGGGCCGGGAATACGACTGCGCCGTATGCATGCACGTGTTCGCCGCCAGAGTGCTCACCGGTCTGCGGCAGCAGGGCTTTATACGCATGCCGATCCTGGGCGTGAACACAGATTACTGCCTCCACCCCTATTGGGAGGACTGCCCCGGATTGGACGGTCTGGTCATCCCCACGGAGGAGATGCGGGAGGAAGTCCTGCACCGGAACATTCCTCAAGATATCATCCTGCCCCTGGGCATCCCCATCCGCTCCCCCGGGCGCTGTCAGACGTCCCGGGAGGAGGCCAGGGCGAAGCTCGGCCTGCCCGGGGGAAAGCTGGTACTCCTTATGGGGGGCTCCATGGGCTACGGCCATATCTTCTCCACCGCCCTGGCTCTCCGGAAGCAGGAGATCACCACCGTCTGCGTCTGCGGCCGGAACCGGGTGCTGCGGGAGCGGCTCCTGCCCTTCCGGAACGACCGCCTTCGGGTGCTGGGCTACACCCGGCTGCTGCCGGAATACATGGCGGCGGCGGACCTGGCCGTCACCAAACCCGGCGGTCTTTCGCTGACGGAGCTGGCGGCGGCGAGGGTGCCCGCCGTCCTCACCAGCCCCATACCCGGGCACGAGGAACGGAACCTGCGCCTGTGGACCCGCCTGGGAGCCGCCGCGGAGGGCGGCGGGGACGGGGAATCCACCGCCCTCCTGGTGACGGAGCTGCTGGCGGACGAGGGAAGGCTGCGGAAAATGCGAAGCGCCCTGGAAGCCCTCAGCCCTCAGGACGCCGCAGAAAATCTGTGCCGTTTCGTGGAAACCCTTGACAAAACATCCGCGTATGATTAAAATCTAGTCGACCAAAGAGTCAGAGTAGGTGCCGCGCATCAAGTGCCGCCGGGATGGGAAGTCGCCCGCGGACGAAAAATCCGGAAACCGGATTTGTGTTGTGGTACTGCGTCCGCTGACACAATACGGCAAGCCTCGTTCTCCCGCTCCGGGAGCATCGTGCGTCTTCCTTCTGTGCCAGCGCAGTTTGTGCAGAGAAGGAAGGCTTTTTTTGTGAACTATCAGGAATCGCTGGACTATATCCTGGGCACCCCCAACCCCGGCGGGGTCTACGAGCGAAATGTGATGGAGACCCTCATGCATGAGCTGGGAGATCCTCACAAGGACTGCCGGTACGTGCATATCGCGGGCACCAACGGCAAGGGCTCCACCGCCGCTTATATCGCCTCCGTCCTGCAGAAGGCCGGATACAAGACGGGCCTGTATACCTCCCCCTTTATCCAGCGCTTCAACGAGCGGATCCAGGTGAACGGAGTCCAGATCCCGGACGACGCCCTGGCGGAGATCACCACCGAGATCGCCGCCGCCACGGAGCGGGTGCAGGCCAAGGGCTACCGCCGCCCCACCATCTTCGAGCTCATCACCGCCCTGGGCTTCTGCTGGTTCAGCCGGGAGAAGTGCGACATCGTCTCCCTGGAGGTGGGCATGGGGGGACGGCTGGACGCCACCAACACCATCGAACAGAGCGAAGTCTCCGTCATGGTGAACATCGGCTTCGACCATATGGAATTCCTGGGGGATACCCTTCCCCTCATCGCCGGTGAGAAAGCCGGGATCATCAAGCCCCATGGGGACGTGGTGGTCTACGGGCAGGAGCCCGAGGTGGAAGAGGTCTTCCGCAAGGCCTGCGAAGCGAAGGGCGCTTCCTTTGCCATCTCCGACAGCAGCAAAGCCGTGGTGAAGGAAAACACCGTGGACGGCACCGTTTTTGACTTCGGCGGCTATGAAGACCTGCGCATCTCCCTTCTGGGCAAGTACCAGGTGCGCAACGCCTGCACCGCCGTCACCGCCATCCAGCACCTGCGGCGCCACGGCTGGAATATCTCCGACCTGGCCCTGCGGGAGGGCCTGTGGGAGACCCACTGGCCCGGCCGTCTGGAGCTTCTGCGGAAGGATCCCATCGTCATCGTGGACGGAGCCCACAATCCCCAGGGCGCCGAGGCGCTCATGGAAGCCATGGCCGCCCTTTTCCCCGGCCGGAAGTTCCGCATCGTGGTGGGCGTCCTGGCGGACAAGGATTATACCGCCAGCATCGATATCGCCGCCCCCTATGCGGAGAAGTTCTATGCCGTGACTCCCCCCTCCTATCGGGCCCTCAGTTCCCAGGAGCTGGCGGAGGTGATCCGGCATCACAGCGGCACGCCGGTGCAGCCCTTTGAGAGCATCCCCGCGGCCATCGAGACCGCTTTGCAGGAGGCAGACAAGCAGGACATCCTCTGCATCTTCGGTTCCCTCTATCAGGTAGGGGACGTCCGCAGTTATTTCGGGAGGAATGTATTTTGAACAATCGGATAACCGTTTCCGAATGGGCGACGACGCTGAAAAAGCCGAAGACCCTGGCGGTCTGCGCCATGCTCGCAGCCCTCTCCGTGATTTTTGCCCGTCTGATCATCCCCATGCCCAACGCGTTCACCCGCTTCTCCATCGAGGCGATCCCCATTTTCATCGCCGGGGTGCTTTTCGGACCTCTGGCCGGCGGCATCGTGGGTTTCGTCGCGGATCTGGTGGGCTGCCTGTTTTCCGGCTATGGGTACAACCCCCTGTTCTGCGTCCCCCCCATCCTCTATGGGGTGCTGCCGGGGCTGCTCCGCTTCCTGCTGTTCAAGAAGACGGATATCTGGCGGATCGCTCTTGCCTATCTTCCCCCGGTGGTAATCGGCTCCATCCTGTACCAGAGCTGGTCTCTGGCCTTCGTCTACAACACCAAAGGCAGCTTTTCCGCCAGCTTTTCCTATTTCCTTACCACCCGCAGCGTCCAGTTCGCCGTCACCTTCGTTATCGACGCGGTGCTGACCTGGCTTCTGTTCCGCTCCAGGCTGTTCGAGCGGGCCGGACTCTGGAAGGAGCATAAGGAGGAGAAACCCGATGAGCATGACCCCGCTTGAATTCTTCTCCCAGGAACGTTTCCAGGGCTTCAAACCCGGCTTCGCCCGGACCCAGGCTCTGCTGGACGCCCTGGGGAATCCGGAACGGGAGCTGAAATACGTCCATGTGGCGGGAACCAACGGCAAGGGAAGCGTCTGCGCCTGTCTCTCCTCCATTCTGACCGCAGCCGGGTACAAGACCGGGCTCTACACCTCTCCCTACGTGGTGTGCTGGAACGAGCGGGTTCAGGTGAACGGGGAGTATATTTCCGATTCTGACCTGCTGGAGGCGATCGAGGCCGTACGCCCCATCGCCGAGACCATGGACGACGCCCCCACCCAGTTTGAGGTGGAGACCGCCCTGGCCATCTGGTGGTTCGCCCACGTGCACTGCGATATCGCCGTGCTGGAAGTGGGCATGGGCGGCGAATGGGACGCCACCAACGTGATCCCCGCCCCGGAATCCGCCGTGATCTGCGCCATCGGCCTGGACCACACCGGAACCCTGGGGAATACTCCGGCCGAGATCGCCGGGGTGAAGGCCGGGATCATCAAGCCCGGCTGCGCCGTCGCCAGCTACGGCAGCGGCGAGGAAGCGGAGGCGGTGATCGAAGCCCGCTGCGCCGAAAAAGGCTGCCCCCTTGTCCGCCCGGACCTCTCTCAGCTGGGGAACCTGCGTCCCGGTCTGGAGGGCTGCCTGTTCAACTACGGCGCGTACAAGGACCTTTTCGTCCCCCTGGCGGGGACCTACCAGCCCAGGAACGCCGCCCTGGCCGTCACCGCGGCGGAGCTGCTGCGGAGCCGGGGCTGGAACATCACCGAGACGCACATCCGGGAAGGCCTGGCCTCCGTACGCTGGCCCGGCCGCTTCGAGGTGCTGCGCCGGGATCCCATCTTCATCCTGGACGGCTCCCATAATCCCCACGGCATGACCGCCACAGCGGAGAGTCTCCGCACCTACTTCCGCGGGGAAAAGCTCTGGTTCGTCATGGGAGTCATGGCGGATAAGGACGTTGCGGGTATTGCCCGCCTCCTGGCGCCCATGGCCGCGGGCTTCGCCGCGGTGGAGCCTCCCAATCCCCGGGCCATGAAGCCCATCTCCCTGGCGGATCTCCTCCGGCGGGAAACGGGAGCTGAGGCTGTTCCCTTCACCACCATCGAAGCGGGGGTGGACTGGATCCTGACCCGGGCCGCCCATACCGGCAGTCCGGCGGCAGCCCTGGGCTCCCTGTATTTTTCCGGCCAGGTCCGGGCCGCGGTGGAGGCCTGGTCCCGGGAGCATTGATCCAGGTTTTTTCACCAGGCGAAAAAAGCTCTTGACAAGGTCAGGGAAACCTGCTATATTCGCATAGATAAAAGGAAGCAGACGGCTACGCCGTCTCACCCGGCCAGAAGCTGCGCCGCGGTCAACACGGATCTTTCTTCCCCTTCGGGGGATCTGTGTGTGCGCGGGCCTTTTGGCCCGCGCACACTGTATTGGAGGTGTTTGAGCATCAGCAACGCGGCTTATCAAATCAATGAGGAGATCCGTGACAAAGAGATCCGTCTCATCGGGGATGACGGGGCCCAGCTGGGCATCATGTCCCCTGCGGCGGCTCTGGAAATCGCCTTCGAGAAGAATCTCGACCTGGTGAAGATCGCCCCCGGCTCCGAACCCCCGGTCTGCAAGATCATGGACTACGGCAAGTATCGCTTCGAGCAGTCCAAGCGGGAGAAGGAGACGAAGAAAAACCAGAAGATCGTGGAGATCAAAGAGATCCGTATGTCCCCCGGCATCGGCCTGAACGACTTCAACGTAAAGCTGAAGAACGGGCAGAAATTCCTGACGGACGGCGACCGGCTGAAGGTCACCGTGCGCTTCCGGGGCCGGGAAATGACCCATACGGAGATCGGTACGGAACTGCTTAACCGCTTTGCCGACGCCTGCAAGGACATAGCCGTCATCAGCAAGCCCGCCAAGCTGGACGGGCGGCACATGACCATGTTCCTGAACCCCAAGGCAGCCAAATAACCCGATCCAGCAATGTAATCATACGGAAGGAGAAGCAACCATGCCCAAGCTGAAGAGCCACAGCGGCGCAAAGAAAAGATTCAACCTGACCAAGAACGGCAAGGTAAAGCGCGCACACGCCTATAAGAGCCATATCCTCACCAAAAAGGTCACCAAGCGCAAGAGAGGTCTGCGCCATGGCACTTATGCCGACGTCACCAACGTCGCTGCCATCAAGCAGATGATCCCTTACAAATAAACCAAAAATAATTACTGCTTCATATAGGAGGAACAGGAAATGGCCAGAATCAAAGGCGCTCTCATGACGCGCAAGAGAAGAAAGAAGATCCTCGGCTTCGCCAAGGGTTATTGGGGCAGCAAGTCCAAGCACTTCAAGATGGCTAACCAGGCCGTCATGAAGTCCGGGAACTATGCCTATATCGGCAGAAAGCAGAAGAAGCGTGATTTCCGCAGCCTGTGGATCACCCGCATCAGCGCCGCCTGCAAGATGAATGGGATGAACTATTCCACCTTCATGCATGGTCTGAAGCTCGCCGGCATTGAAATGAACCGGAAGATGCTCTCCGAGATCGCCATCCATGATCCCGCCGCCTTCACCGCCCTGACGGAAAAGGCCAAGGCCGCCCGGTAAACCGAAAAACAAGCGTCGAGGCTGTCCTCCCTCTTTGGGAAGACAGCCTCGTTTTTTCTTGCTTCCTTGGGATTCAAGCCGTTTCCTTACCGCTGTTTCCGGATCAAGGCGGCAGCCTCGTCCAAGGAGACGCATTCCGCGAACAGCTCCGGCCACACTTCGTTGAAGTAATATTCGCAGGTCGTTTTTCCTGTCATATAGGGATTGTCAAAGGTGGAGTTTGTTCCTTCCGGAACAATGACGCGATATCCCCGTTCAAACGCGGATTTCACGGTAGCGTCGATGCAGAAATTCGTCTGCAGGCCGACGATCATCAGGGTATCGTCCTTCGCTTCTTCCAGATATGCGGTGAAATCCTTGTTCCCGAAGCAGCTGTTGATTGTTTTGACGAACACTTTCTCTCCTTTGTGCGGCGCGACCTCGTCCGCGATCTCAAAGGCTTCGTCGCCAACGGAAAAGCCTGTGCCGGAACCGGCATCGTGCTGGACATAGATGACTTCGACTCGGTTCTCCCGGGCTTCCCGGATGATCTTCGTGATACTCTCGACCAGACCGTAAAAGTTATAGAGTTCGTCGTCCATGAGCGCTTTCTGCATATCGATCACAATCAATTTCATATCCACAGGCTCCTTCTTCCGTCGGTTTCCCGCATTGCGCAGCTCCGCGGGTATTTTCGTGTCTTTCGCAAAAAATAGGCTTTACTGAGCGTACTCTACCACACACCGTCTTTCCAGGCAAGGCCTATGGGCATTTCCGCAAAGGATAACCGGCCTGCGCTTGCGGTACAGGCAAAATCATGGTATACTTATACGGTATAAATCAGGTGGACGGAGGACACGGTTCTGGATCGGAATGAGTGGGATCCCGAGTCCCTGCAGGAGACTCCGGAAGAGGGGAAAGAAAAGATCGTTCGGCGGAGAAGACTTCGGCTCATCGGCATCCTGGTCTTCGTTCTGCTGAACGGGATCGTATTGTTTTTTTCCGCTCGTGCAGACTTTTCCAAGAAGGATCTGGGCCTCTCCTTCGATCTTTTCAGCCCCCGGAACCTGCTCAGCATCACCTGTGCGGTGGGCTGCGTGGCCCTGGCTCTGTTTGCGGAGATCTGCAAATATCTGAAAATGATGCGGCGACTGGGGGAGCGGGTGTCTCCCCGGGCCGCCTTTGAAACGGTAGTCCTGGGGCGGTATTACGACTGCATCACCCCTTCCGGCGCGGGCGGTCAGCCTTTCCAGATCTACCATCTCCATTCCCACGGCTATACCGGCGGGACCAGGTCCGCTATGCCTCTGGCCTCCTTCATCACCACCCAGTACGCCTTCGTGCTCCTGGCTCTGGTGCTGTTCATCTTCAACAACGACACCGCCGACGTGGTGGGCATCCGCATCGCCGCCTACGTCGGCCTGCTGGCCTATTCCGCCGTTCCCACCATGGTCGCCCTGACCGCCATCTCCCCCGCTCTCTCCGGGCGGATCGTGGGCTTCTTCGTGCGCATCGGGGCAAAACTGCGGCTGGTAAAGGATGCCGAGAAGACCATCGGCAAGGTGGAAGGCGCCCTGCAGCGGTATTCCGGAAGTCTGCGGATCATCGCCGCTGACCGGCCCCTTCTGCTCGCCCTCTTCGCGCTGTCCCTGGTCTACCAGGTCTCCATCTGTTCCATCCCCTTTTTCACGGTGCGCATCTTCGGCGGCGATCTGGGGTATCTGCAGTCCCTCACCATGTGTCTTTACGTTTACGCCTCCGTCACCATCGTCCCCACCCCGGGGAACGCCGGGGCTGCCGAAGGCTCCTTCTATCTGCTCTTCGACCAGCTGGATACCTCCGGCGTATTCTGGGCCATGCTCATCTGGCGCTTCCTGTGCTACTATCTTTTCATCCTGATGGGGCTGGGGATCTACGGATACCGGGGGATCGAACGGAGGCTCAAAAAGAAAAAGGATCCCGAAACTCCCGATGGGGACGGCGGCTGACCAGCGCCCCGTCCCTGTTGTTTTGCAGAAACGGGATGACCGAACATCCGGAAAGGAAGGACGGAATGAAATACAGAAAACTGGGCAAAACCGGCCTGATGGTCAGCGAGATCGGTCTGGGCGGGGAATGGCTGGAACGGCACAGCGCCGAAGAATGCGCGGCGGTCATCCGCCGGGCGCAGGAGCATGGGATCAACATTCTGGATTGCTGGATGTCGGAACCCAACGTCCGGACGAACATCGGCAAGGCCATTGCAGGAAATCGGGAACGCTGGATCATCCAGGGGCATATCGGCTCCACCTGGCAGGACGGGCAGTACGTCCGCACCCGGGATGCGGGCAAGTGCCGGGAAGCCTTTCAGGACCTGCTCGACCGACTTCAGACGGACTACATCGATCTGGGCATGATCCACTATGTGGACGAGGCGAAGGATTGGGAGGCCCTGGCCGGAAGCCCTTATCTGGACTATGTTCGGGAATTGAAGGCGTCGGGCAGGATCAGGCACGTCGGTCTCTCCACCCATAACCCCCTGATCGCCAAACGGGCGGCGGAGAGCGGGTTCGTGGAGATGATCCTGTTCAGCGTGAACCCCGCCTTCGACCTGATGCCCCCTACGGAGAACATCGAAAATTACTTCGCTCCGGAATACGACCCGGAGCTCTCGGGCATCGACCCGGCGCGGGCTGCGCTTTATCGCCTGTGCGAAGAGCGGGAGGTGGGGATCACCGTTATGAAAGGCTATGCCGGCGGGCGGCTTTTCGACGCGGACCGTTCCCCCTTCGGCGTCGCCCTCACTCCCGTTCAATGTCTGCATTACTGTCTGACCCGCCCCGGGGTCTGCTCCGTCATGGTGGGGTACGACACGCCGGAGCAGGTGGACGCCGCCGCGGCCTACGAAACCGCCTCTCCTGAGGAGCTGGACTATGCCCGGATCCTGGCCTCCGCTCCCCGGCACAGCTTCCACGGGCAGTGCACCTACTGCGGCCACTGCAGGCCCTGCCCCATGGATATCGATATCGCCATGGTAAACAAGCTCTATGATCTGGCGGTGATGCAGCCCCAGGTCCCCGCCTCCGTGCGGGAGCATTATCTGTCGCTGGAGATCCGGGCAGACGCCTGTATCGGCTGCCGGGGCTGCGAGGAGCGCTGTCCCTTCGGCGTCCCCGTGGCGGAGCGGATGAAAAAAGTCGCCGCCCTCTTTGGGTAAGGGAAAATGGGAAACTATCTCATCACCGGCGCCGCAGGCGGAATGGGTTCAGCCCTCTGCCGAAAACTGACGGGATCCGGCGACCGGCTATGGGGGCTGGATCTGGCCTTCTCCCCGGGATCCGGTCCCTGGCGCTGCCTCCGGGCGGATCTCACCTCGCCGGAAGAGCTGGAAGCTGCTTTTGAACAGGTGCGGCAGGAGGCCGGAGACCTGGACGGGATCGTCCATATGGCGGGGGTCTACGATCTGGACTCCCTGGCGGAGATGTCGGAGGATCGATTCCTCCGGGATTTCGACGTGAACCTCTTCGGCGCCTTTCGGGTGAACCGGCTCTTTCTTCCCCTGCTCCGCCCCGGCGGAAGGATCCTTATCGTCACCAGTGAGCTGGCGACCCTGGATCCCCTGCCCTTCACCGGGATCTATGCCGTCACCAAGTCCGCCCTGGATCGGTATGCCGCCGCCCTTCGGATGGAGCTGCAGCTTCTGGGGCACAAGGTCATCGTCGTCCGCCCCGGGGCGGTGGAAACGCCCCTCCTTCCGGAGTCCCTCCGGTGTCTGGAGCGGTTCTGCAGCGGGACGAAGCTGTACCCCCTTCCCGGGGAACGCTTCCGCAGGATCGTGGAGCGCACGGAGACCCGGAGCATTTCCCCGGAAATGCTGGCGGACCGGGTGCAGAAGGCCTTGAAGGCCAGACGCCCCCGGCTCGTCTATCATGTGAACCGGAATCCCCTTCTGATCCTTCTCTCCGCCCTTCCCCCGCGCCTCCAGCTCCGGATCATCAGGCAAATCCTTACGAAATAAAACCAGCCGCCGGTCTCCCGGCGGCTATTGTTTTGTTTGTTTATTTTCCGAAGGTGTCCCACTCCAGGCTCAGGCAGCGCTGGCAGGTGTTGCAGTGCTTGCCCGGCTCCAGGATGCAGTCGATCATTCCGTTGTAGTAGATGGGCTTGTCCCCGTCCGGCATATGGTAGATGCCGCCGAAATTTCCCTGCTGCAGGACCACTTCAAAGAAGAAGGGCTTGTCCACCCGCATGAAATCCAGGGGGCAGTGCCAGGTCCCGGCGGGGATGCGGATAATGGTGGGCTGATCCACGCTGAAGGTTTCCGCCTCCTCCCCCAGACCCAGGGTCATTTCGATGTGCACGTCCATATCAAAAGGATCGTCCGGAGCCCCCATAAAGGCCAGATACTCGTCATGATCGTGCTTATGGGGGAAGGGATCGATGCGTACGGCCTGCTTCGTGAAGCCGCCTCCCAGATAGTGTTTGGCTCCGGGGATCTGGCATGCGCCGCGGATGCCCACTCCCTCTGCATTCTCCTCCGTATTCTTGTGGAATTCCTGGCCGAAATAACCCTTCGCCCGCTCCGCCACGTTGAAGAACACCAGGCTCTTGAATTTTCCGGCGGGATTCCCCGCACCGGTCACAGGCTCCCCTTCCGCCGACTCCACGGGCGCAGCGGCGTCCTGCATCCGCATATCCTGATAGAAAACGGGCTTTCCCACCCGGCGGAATTCCACGCTCCCCCGCCAGACCCCGGCGGGAACGCGCACGGTGGCGGGACGGTCGATGGTGTAGACCTCCGCCTCCTCTCCCCTGCCCAGGGTGACCCGGATCTCCGCGTCGAAATCCTTTGCATTCATGGTCTCCGCCCCGAAGACCAGATATTCGTCCGCCGTCTGCCTCCGGTATCCCGGATCCCGGACCTGTGGTTCCTTCACCAGCTCATATCCGGTGGTGAATTCGCTGTCCGCCAAATGCGCTTTTCCCAGGAATCGGGGCTGCCCATCCTCCGGACGGAAGCGGTAGACCAGGGTATCCTCCAGTTTTCCCATGGTTTTCTCCTTTCAGAAAGGCCGCCCGGGATTACTCCCGGACGGCCTGTATTACTGAACTGCGGTCAGCTTACTCGGCCATGTAGTCGTCGTAAGCTTCCTGCACGACGCTGAGCAGATTGCCCAGGCCAATGGCATCCAGCTCGCTCCGGTAGTTGTCCCACTCGCTGAGGGGAGCGGAGCCGTCCACGAACATCAGGTAATGCTCGGAGATGAAGGTCTGGATATCGTTGCGGTACTGGTCCAGCTCCTCCGTCTGCTCCTTGGTGTAGGTGATGGTGGAGGGGTAGTAGCAGGCGTTGTCATGGGGCTGGGACTCAAAGAAGGCCACGTTGCCGGGCACGTCCGCGTTGATGTCCATCTTCATGCTGTAGTCGATGCGCAGGCCGGGATCGCACAGGTGGTTCAGGGAATACACGGTCATGATCATGCCGTAGTAGGCGGGATGGGTGGCGATGAAGTCCGTGATGCGGATATCGCCGTCCTCATTGTAATCCCAGCTGACGCCCTGGACGCCGTAGCCGTAGAGGAAGGAGCCCTCTTCGCCATAGTGCCAGTCGATCCAGGTGCAGGCCAGCTCGATGTTCTCGCACTTGGTGGAAACAGCGGCGCTGCCCCAGCCCACGCGGGAAGTCTTGAAGCCCAGGTGCAGGACCTGATCCTTGAACTCCGTGGGCTTGTGCAGGGGGACCCAGGGATCGGTGCCGGCGGGAAGCCGGGCATTGTGGGTGCCCATGGCGACGCCGCCGTCGATGCAGTAGCCCAGGGTGCCGTCATCCAGCATGGCGTCGATATCGGTGAAGCCGGAGTAGGAAGCCCAGTTGGGATCCATGATGCCTTCCTTCACCCAGTTGTACAGCAGGGTGACCATCTTCAGGTCGTTGGATTCGGTGTTGGCCAGGTAGACCTTGCCGTCCCGAACGACGTAGTACAGGCCGGAAGTGGTGCAGTAAGTATCATAGCCCACGAAGGAGGCGCAGCCGCCGACCTCCAGGTTCTGGAACAGGGTGAAGGGGTGCGCGCAGCCGCATTCCACCTGGAAGGCCTTGAGCAGATCATGCAGATCGTCGAAGGTGATGATGTCTTCCTGGTTCATGCCCACCTTCTTCAGCCAGTCGCCCCGGCAGAAGGGACCCTCGGTGAGCTTCGGATCCGCGTTCAGGCAGATGAAGCTGGTGATGAGGTTCTTCTCGGTGAAGATGGAGCGGATGGTGTCCTTGTCATCGGGGTCCTTGACGACCTCGTAGATGAAGTTGGGGCAGTAATCCTTGTAGTCGTACACGTTGATGAAGTACTCTTCCTCAAGGATGGCGTCCTTGAAGATGCCGGGGTAGTAGCTCCGGGCGCCGCAGGTGATGTCGCACAGGTCGTCGGAGGCCAGGAGCACGCCGAAGTTCTCCCGCAGGGCGCTGGGGTCGATGACCACGTATTCGATGTGCACGCCGGTGCGGTTCTGGACTTCCGTGGGCAGGGGCAGCTCAGCGAAACCGCCCTCGGGCAGGTACTGGGAGACATAGCAGGTCATCCAGTAGGTGAGGACTTCGTCCGTGGTGGTGAGGGGCAGCTCGTAGTCATACTTCTCGGCGGCAAGGCCGTCGGCGTCCGTCTTGAAGTTGCCCTTGGCAAAGTGGTAGGGGGACTCGGGTTCGGGTTCCGGGGTGGCTTCGGGGGCCTCGGTGGCCGTGGGAGCCTCGGTGGCCGCAGGAGCCTCGGTGGCAGCCGGAGCCTGAGTCGCCGGAGCCTTGGTGGCCGCGGGAGCCTGGGTGGCAGCCGGAGCCTCGGTGGCCGCAGGAGTCGTGCCGTTATTGCCGCAGCCGGCAAACAGGGCAGCGATCAGGAGGACCACGCAGATCAGCGCGAAGGTTCTTTTCATACTAAGCCTCCTTAGGAGTATTTACCCGGAAATATTACTGCAATATGCGGCTGTTGTCAAGTTCTTCCCGCTCTCCCATCGCCCTGCGCCGCAGGAACAGCCTGTGTTTCCGGCAACGCAAAGGACCTGCCGCGAGGCGGCAGGTCCCGTGTTTGAAATGGAGATTACTTTACCCGTTCATAGGCGCCCTGGTAGATCGCCAGGTAATCGTTCAGACCGATCTCCTCAAGACCTTTCACGTAGGAATCCCATTCCGTCAAAGGCTTGGAGCCGTCCACGAAAGCCAGGTAGTTTTCGGAGATATACGTCCCCAGCTCGGCGCCCAGGGTCGAAGAGGCGGAGCGCTCGTCGTCCGTCAGCTTCAGGCTTCTGGGCAGGAGGAAGGAGCCGTCAAAACCAGCCTTCTTGTAGGCGGCAAAGGTGTCGTAGGTCTCGATGATGCGGTCGCCGCCGTCATACCAGTAATGCTGATAGTTCTTGTCCAGGCCGGGATCCACCATGCTGTCCAGCGCGTACAGAAGGATGTGCATGGAGTACACGTAGAGCGGATTGCTGCGCACGAATTCGCTGACGCGCTTTTCGCCCTTTTCATTGTACTCGAAGCCGTAGCCCTCTACGCCCATGGTGCAGAAATCGGAACCCTCTTCGGAGTAACGCCAGTCGATCCAGGTGAGAGCCAGGGGGATATTCTCGCACTTCGCGCTCACGGCAGCGGAGCCGTAATACAGGCGGCTGTCATTGGTCCCCACGTGGAGGATCTGCCCCTCGTACAGGACCGGGTCGGGCATGGGAAGCATCTGCGCTCCTGGGGTATCCAGGATGATCTCCTGCTCGATCCCGGTGCTGGTGGACTGCACGGAGTAGCCGATCTGATCTCCCACCCAGCGGTCCATGTAGCCCGCAGCGGTCATGGTGTCGAAGCTCATCCACATGGGATCGAAGATCCCGTCCATGAACCAGCGGTTGATCTCCGTCATCAGTTCCTTATCCCGATAGGTGGTATTTGCGCCGAAGACCTGACCGTTCTCATCCACCAGCATCATCATGCTGGAGCCGGTGTAGCAATAGGTATCGAAGCAATCCCAGTGATAGCCGCCGGATTCCAGGGTGGTGAACAGGATGCAGGGATAGGTCGCGGTGGGGATCTGGGTCTTGAAGGCCATCAGGCCATCGTAAATTCCCTGCCAGGTCTTGAACATGTCCGGATCCAGTCCCAACTGATCGATCCAGTCGCCCCGGACAAAAACGCCGTTCTGCACATAGGCCCGGTCTCTGAGGCAATAGAAGCAGCCGATCAGGTCACTCTGCAGGTATACGGAATTCTGCAGCCCTTCGTCCTCAGGGCTCTTGTTCACTTCATAGAGATAATTGGGGATGTACTCCCGCCAGTCATACAGGTTTACAAAGTAGCCTTCTTCCGTGATGCCCTTGCGGAAATCGCCGTTGTAGAAATAGTTCGCCTGGCTCATCACGTCCGGCAGCTCGTCGGCGGCCAGCATGACGGAGAAGTTGTCCGACCGGGTGGCGGAGCTGACGACGTTGTAGGCGATGTGCACGCCGGTGATCTTTTCCAGTTCGATGGGATAGGGGCTGTCCTCATACTCTGTCTCCAGCCACTGGGGGGTGTACAGAGTGGTCCAGCAGGAAATCTCTTCGTCTGTGGTGGTCAGAGGCAGCTCGTAGGTGTACTTCTCCAGCGGCATGCCGTTTGCGTCCGCCTTGAAGTTGCCCTTGGCAAAGTGATAGGGGGAATCGGGTTCCGGTTCCGGGGTTTCTTCCGGAGCTTCCGTCGCCGCCGGGGCTTCTGTCGCCGCAGGAGCCTGGGTAGCCGGAGCTTTTGTCGCTTCGGGTGCCTTGGTGGCAGCCGGGGCGTCCGTGGCCGCAGGATTTGCTGCCGGCGAGGCACAGCCGGTGAACATGGCAGCAATGAGCAGGACCACACAAATCAGAGCGATCGTTCGTTTCATACTAGCCCTCCTTACTATAAATATTAAGTAAATGTTACACTAATATGCCTGCATTGTCAAGGCCGGCGTCCTGGATCCCGGTTGTGCCCCCGCTCCGGCTATGGTATAATGCCGCTGTGGACTTCTGCCCCGCACAGGCGGCGCGGAATGCCGCGAACCATAGATAAAAGGAGTGTGTCCCATGCTGGAACTGGGAAGCAAAGCCCCCGCCATTTCCCTGGCAGATCAGGACGGAAAGATCGTCAGCCTGGAAGATTTCCCGGGAAAAAAGATCATCCTGTATTTTTACCCCAAAGACAATACCCC
Source organism: uncultured Clostridia bacterium (assembly GCA_947307365.1). Taxonomy (GTDB): domain Bacteria; phylum Bacillota; class Clostridia; order Oscillospirales; family Oscillospiraceae; genus UBA1774. The sequence continues at coordinate 8,209 of CAMZIY010000019.1, read as the reverse complement.
GGGCTGCACCCGTCAGGCCCAGGCCTTCGCTGAACTGAACGACGCTTTTGCGGCGAAGAACGCCGTGGTCATCGGCGTCAGCAAAGACAGCGTGGCTTCCCATCGGAAGTTTGCGGATAAGTTCTCTCTGCCCTTCACCCTGCTCTCCGATCCGGACCGGCAGGCGATCGAAGCCTACGGAGTCTGGCAGGAGAAAAAGAACTATGGGAAAGTGACCATGGGCGTGGTGCGCAGCACCTATGTGATCGACGAATCCGGGATCATCGTGAAGGTCCAGTCCAAAGTGAAGCCGGATACCAACGCCGCCGAGCTTCTGGCCTGGCTGGGCTGAGCTGTGGACCAGGCGGAGCTGGCCCGGTACGCCCGGGAGACCTGGGGCACGGAGGCGGAGCATCTGTTTTCCGAAACGCCGGAGACGTATATCCTCCGGCACCGGGAGAACCGGAAGTGGTATGCCGTGGTGATGTCCGTTCCCAGGAGCAAGCTGGGGTTGGAGGGGGAAGATCCGGTTTTCCTGCTGGACGTGAAATGCGGCCCTCTGCTCAGCGGCTCCTATCTGGGAAAACCCGGAGTGGTCCCCGCCTGGCATATGAACAAGACCCACTGGATCGGCGTGCTCCTGGACGGCTCCGCGGAGGAGGAAACGGTGCGGGAGCTGCTGGAGATCAGCTATCGCCTCACCGCAAGAAGGAGAAAGGAGCGCGGCGGAAAATGAGCGGATCGGATCAGATCCTGTACCCGGCGGAAAGGGAGCGGGAGACCGCGCCGGTTTTTCTTCTCCTGGGAGAGGAAAAGGCGGACCGGGTCCTGGACTGTCTCAGGGAGCTGACGGATGCCCCCTTCTCCCTGGCGGCCTGCCCGGTGGAGGACTGGGACCGGGAGCTCTCCCCCTGGCCCGCGAAGGCGGTGTTCAAGGGCGGGGAGGATTTCGGAGGAGGCGGAGACGCCTTTCTGGAGCGGGCGGAGCAGGCGATCCTCCCCGCGGTGCGGGAGGGCCTGGGCGCCCCGGCTGCGCCGGTGTACCTTGCAGGGTATTCCCTTGCGGGACTGCTGGCAGCCTATGCGCTTTTCCGGCTCCCGTGGCTGACCGGGGCGGTTTGCTGCTCCGGCTCCCTCTGGTTCCCGGGCTTTATCGAATACGCGGAAGCTCATCCCCTTGCGGGCAAGCCGGAGCGGGTGTACCTCTCTCTGGGAGATAAGGAAAAAAAGAGTCGAAACCCGGTGCTGAGCCGGGTGGAGGACTGTACGACAGCCTTCCGGGACCTGCTTCTGTCCCGGGGGATCAACAGTACGTTTGTGTCGAATCCGGGGAACCATTTTCAGGAACCGGACCGGCGCACGGCCCTGGGCATCGCCTGGTGCCTGGATCGGGAACGGGAGACGGTATGACGCTGCAGGAGCTGGATTTTTCGATCCTGTACTGGATACAGGCGAACCTCCGCTGTCCCTTTCTGGACGGGCTCATGCCCTTTGTCACCGCGCTGGGGGAATACGGCGCCGTCTGGATCCTGGCAGCTCTGGCTCTCATTGCGGCAAAGCCCCACCGCCGCTGCGGGATCACCCTGGCCCTGGGCCTGATCTGCAGCCTTCTTCTGGGCAATCTGCTGCTGAAGCCTCTGGCCGCCCGCCCCCGGCCCTGCTGGCTGGATGAGACCGTGACCCTGCTGGTGGCCATGCCCCGGGATTTTTCCTTTCCCTCGGGCCACAGTCTGAGCGGCTTCATCGCCGCCGTTATCCTGCTGCGGTATGACCGGCGCTTCGGGATTCCCGCCCTCATCCTGGCGATCCTCCTCGCCTTTTCCCGCCTGTATCTCTTCCTCCATTTCCCTTCGGACGTTCTGGCGGGCATTCTCCTGGGCGTCGGCGTTGGCCTGGCGGTGAGCCTCCTGGGGGATCGTTTCATTCGGAAAAAGGAGGACTGGGTATGACGGTCCTGCGCCGCGGCAGCGCCGGAGACCTGGAGGCGGTTGCCGCTCTGGAGGCTCTCTGCTTTCCCTCTGAGGAGGCGGCGGACCGGGAGACCCTGGCCGGGAGGCTGGCGGTCTACCCGGAGCATTTTCTCCTGCTTCGGGAAGATGGGGAGCTCGTCGCCTTTCTGGACGGCTTCTGCACCCCGGAGCCGGACCTTCGGGACGAGATGTACGCCGACCCCTCTCTCCACCGGGAGGACGGAGCCTGGCAGATGATCTTCGGGGTGGCCGCCCGCCCGGACCGCCGGGGCAGAGGTTATGCCACACGGCTGCTGGAGCATCTGATCCGGGATGCCCGGGAGGCGGGACGGCTGGGACTGGTCCTCACCTGCAAGAACCCCCTTCTTTCCTTTTACGCCCGGTTGGGCTTCCGGGACGAGGGAGTCACGGAAAAATCCATCCATGGCGGCGTATGCTGGCACCAGATGCGCCTGCGTTTTTCGGAGGAATCATCAAGTGAAGAATCGGTATCGGCTTCTCCCCTTCCTGGCGCTGCTGTTTCTGGCTTTGCTGACCGGCTGCGCCAAAGCAGACCCCGCTCTTCGGGGCAAGTGGAGCGACCTGAACAGCGATATGGATCTGGTGGTTGAGGGTCGCCGTCTGACCTTTTCCCGGGGTGATCGCTGGTCACAAAGCTATCCCTACCTCGTGGACAGTTCCGGCGGGACCACCGTATTGAAGGGCACCGGGTCCAATGGGGACCTGGGGCTGCTCTCCCCTCTCACCCTCCAGGCAGACGGCAGCCTCGTTGCCTATGAGGTGATCCTGGATGGGGAGAGCCGCCGTTATCGCTTCGTACGGCCGGAAGCCATGGAAGCTCTGCTGGAGATCAGGGACTACTCCTCAGACCTGCCAAAGGAGATCGAGTCCCACGAGATCAGGATGTTCAGTCTGAGCTTTCGGAACGAAGGAAACTCCTACGGCCTGGAAAACTGGCCCTCCGGCCTCTATTTCTGGGAGATCGAGCCTGCGGAGGAAAGCACGCGCCTGTACCTCCGGGCCATGGGCAGTTCCTATGTCGCCCTGGACGTGACCCGGGAGGTAAGCGAGAGCTGGCTGCTGGGCCTGGACCGGCGCATCCGGGAACTGGGCATCCCGGAGCATAACGGCTATCGTTTCGCCAACGAGGTGGACCGCACAGGCTGGTCCCTGCAGGCGGAGTACGCCTCCGGGGAGAAGCTGGCGCTCAGCGCGGGAGGGGACGCGGCAGAAAGCTGCTTTTTCGACCTGGCGGGACTGATGGAATACGTCCGGCCTTTGGCGGAGGAGGCCATGAAGTAAAAAGACCGGAGGCCGACCGGTGAGAACCGGTCTGCTCCAGACTGCAGACAAACCCGTAAACGGCACGATACCTGAAAGGAAGATCGTGTGAAAGAAACCCATCAGGGGTGTCTTTCGCGTTCAATCATACGTTTTTCGAACAATCTTTTCCCTATTCCCTGTTCGAAAAACTGGCTGCAGCGGGGCGACAGGACTTTGTCGACACGCTGGGCGGACCGGTGAGACCCGGTCCATTCTTTTTTCTGATTCGCAGGCAATATCCGGCGAAAAAACGGTACTTTCTCAGTGAAGGGACCTTAGACCGAGCGGAAAGGAGGCGGGCCATGGAGGACACGGTCATCATCGCCCTGTACTGGGAGCGGAACGAGCGGGCCATCGAGGAGACCCGGGAGAAATACGGCGGCTACTGCTACGGCATCGCCCTGAACCTGCTGCACAGTCCCGAGGATGCGGAGGAGACCGTCAGCGATACCTGGCACGCCGCCTGGAACGCCATACCTCCGGAAAAGCCGTCAAGCCTCCGGGCCTGGCTGGGACGGGTGGTGCGGAACCTCTCCCTCAGCCGCTGGAACCGGGAACATCGGAAGAAGCGGGATCCGGGCATCACGGAGCTGCTCAGCGAGCTGGAGGACTGTCTCCCCTCCCCCGTCACGGTGGAAAGCGCCCTGGAGGAAAAGGAGCTGGCGGCAGCCCTGGACGCCTGGCTGTGGAAGCTGAGCCGGGAGGACCGGCGCCTCTTCCTGCGCCGATACTGGTACGGCACGCCTCTGCAGCAGCTGGCAAAGGAGCGGGGCCTCTCCCCCGCCCGTCTGGCCCAGAAAATGCTGCGGCTGCGCCGGAGCCTGAAAACCACCCTGGAAAAGGAGGGGATCAGCCTGTGAACGAGGATAGAGTTCTGGTTTTGTACGACGCCATCACGGCGGTACGGGAGGAGTATATCGAGGAAGCCGCCGCTCCCTGCCGAAAGGTCCGGCACTGGGGGGCATGGGCCGCCGCGGCAGCCTGCCTCTTCCTCCTCATCGGGGGGTGGTCCTTCCTGCAGCCCCTGGGCTTTACGATCGTTAACCCCTTCTTCCGGGCAGGACAGGGGGACGGCACCGGCGGTTCGGGCGGGCAGGACGATACAGCCTACCACTACTACGCAGGACCGGTGCTCCCCCTCACCGCGGAGGAGGAGGGCTTAACGGCGGAACGGGAGGTGGAGTATGACTTCTCCCTCTACGACGTGAGCCTGAAGGACGACGGGAGGTACGCCTATCTGCGCAGCCGCCAGGCCTGCCTGGTGACGGACAGTTACATGCTCACCGCCGGGGAGCCTGGGACCTTTACCCTGTATTATCCCTTCGCAGCCACCCTTGCGGACGACACGGCACTGGTCCCCACCGTCAAGGTGAACGGAGAAGTGGTGAAAACAGAGCTGGTGGCGGGACCGGAGGGCGATACGCCCTTTTCCTGGGAGGATATGAAAGCCCTGATGGGAGACGACTATCTGAACCGCAGTCTGGAAGCCCTGCCCCGTCTGGAGGAAAGGGTGACGGTGTACGCTCTGAGCGATTTCCACGGCCGGGAGAGCAAAACGGCGAAAAACCCGACGGTGGAGTTCGCTTACACCCAGGATCCGGTCAAGACCGCCGTGACCACCTGGGGCTTCAACGGCGGGTCCAACGACCTGCAGGGCGGCAAAGGCTCCCGGCATGTCAGCATTCGGGAAAGACGCGGAAGCACGGCCTATCTCTTGGTGTTGGGGGAGGACCTGACAGACTGGTCGATCCGGGGCTACGCCGACGGCGCCTGTGAGACTCCCTCGGAGGGCGTCGGGGCCACAGTGACCAAATATGAGAGTACCCTGGGGGAGATGCTGGCCCTGTTCTGGAAGGACTATCGCGGGGCTTTTTTGGAGAATAAGCTGCAGGTCCTGCTGAATAAGAACGCTCTCCTGGGCCTGAGCTGCGGGGTCCTGCTGGATCGGTCCTCCAACCTGCTCGCAGCCGTCAGGACCCTTCCCTTCGGCCTGGAGGACGTCTTTGATCAGGTGCTGCACCGAAGCCGGGTGCTTTATCTCCGCTTCACGGCAGACATTCCCGCCGGGGAGGCTGTGGATATCCGTGTCAGCCTGGTCAAGTATCCCAGCTATGACCATACAGGCCGGGGACGGGAGCGGCGGGGTTTCGACCTGGCAGGAAAGCTGGGGAGCAACATCGCCTTCACCAGGCTTGAGGCCTCCGTCACCGGGACGGAGCATATCGTCGTCTATCGTCAGGACTTCGGCTTCGAGACGGAAAACGGCGTACTGAAAACGACCCGGGTCGCCCTGGATCCCAACAGAGAGCACTGGTATATGGACGTGGGCGCGGCCCCGAAGAAGAAATAGTGCACCGGTGGAAAGTGGCGCTGTCTCAAAACGGTCAAAACGGCCGGGGAGAGACGGTGCCTCTTGTTTTGTCGCGAAGCACGGAGACAAGGCAGACAGTCCGCAGGGATGAACGCTCATTCCACAGGATCATCTTTGCCCGAACCTATCTCTCTCGCGCTTCTTGATTATTGATAACATCCACTGCAATAAACGGGCGATTTTCTGCATTATTCGGGTGAAGGGAGAAATTTGCAGCCCGAAGAACAGATGAACAGGAACACAAGTAAAGGAGGAGACGATCCATGAAGAAACGTTTTGCAGCCATGATCCTCGCATTTGCGATGCTGCTCGGCATCTCGATCCCTGTTATGGCCGCCTCGCCGGAAATCCGGAAGGCGACATACGAAGGCCGGGGCTACGTAGAGGTCGATTTCAGCACCAAGGTCCAGTATAAGAAAGCATCTGTGACCGTAACAGACCCGGAGGGGAACGAGCTCCCGGTCAGGATCACGGAGAAGGATGACGACGACATCACCTTCCGTGTCAACGATCTAAAGCCGAACACGAAGTATACCTTCACCGTTTCCGGCGTTCGGAGAGGCAGGAGCGGTGCATACGGCACAGTCACCGGCACGTTCAAAACGCCCGGAAGCGAGCTTTCCGTCAGAAAAGCCAAATATGATTCCAAGGACGGCGAGCTGGAACTGGATTTCTACGGACTGGTCCAGTATAAAAATCCCAGGGTCGTCATCAAGGACGCTGAAGGCAGGATCTATTCCTGCCGGATCTCCGAACAGGACAGGGACGGCATGGAGATTGCCGTGAAGGGGCTCGCGAGCGGCAAGTATACGGTGAAGATCAGCGGGATCCGCCTCAGAGGGGATACGGCTTACACGTCCATCACCGCTTCTTTTCGGGTGAAATAATGAGGTCTGATCCGGATACAGAAGATAATCGGGCGCAGAAGCGGAAAGCGGTTGCAAACCGGCCGGTTCTCGGACATAATGGAGAAAATGAAGGGAATCCCGTCCGGTTTGCACCGAGGCTGCGTGGGTAAGGTCTTGTTCGCATTGCGGTGACATACGGAAAAGGTGGCAGGTATGCTGATATTTGAAGCGGTCGTTTATAAGACGCCGGTTCAGCAGGCTGGGATCCAGCTTGATGAATCTCTATTCCCACGCATTGCCGCGGAAGATAAAGAGGCATTCTGCGAGCTTTATGAGACCTGCTCGTCCGCCGTTTTTGCCTATGCGCTCAGTATTCTCCGCGACCGGACCGATGCCGAAGACGCCATGCAGGACACTTTTTTGAAGATACGAAGCGCCGCTCATCTGTATCAGCCCCAGGGGAAACCCATGGCATGGATCTTTACGATCACGAAGAATATCTGTCTGATGATGTTCAGAAGCAGGTCCCGCGTCGTTCAGCTGCCGGAAAGAACGGGCGAACCAGCCGAACTTGATCTGGGGCTGGATCAGATAGACGACGCTTTAGACCGGATGACGCTGGAAAAAGCCTTTTCCGTTCTCCCGGAAGATACCCGTCAGATCATTATGCTCCACGCTGTGAGCGGCATGAAGCACCGGGAGATCGCAAGCCTGCTGGGGATGCCGATATCCACCGTGCTGTCAAAATACCACCGCGGCATCAAGCGACTCCAGATGGAATTGGAGGAGATACGATGAACATTCTGGAAGAAAGGCAAGTGAACGAGCGTCTCTGCCGGGCCGCTTCCGTCATCCCTGCCAACCATGTGGAAAAGCTTTGGAACGTCCCGGTAGAAAAGGTGGACAGCAGCGCTTGGTTCCTTGACGGGACAATGAAGAAGCCAGGGAACACCGCACGTTTTTTCCGGCTGGCCGGACTGGCTGCCGCATGCTTCGCGATCATCCTTCTCGGATGGTTCCAGGTATTCCGTCTTACCGACGCGACCGTTTACCTGGACGTCAATCCAAGCGTCGAACTGGACGTCAACCGCTTGGGACGGATCGTCAGCACTGAGGCCGAAAACGAGGATGGCCGGATCATTCTGGACGACATGGATCTGCGCGGCACCGAAGTCGACGTGGCCATGAACGCGCTCCTGGGATCCATGGTCAAGCACGGGTATCTGTCACAGGCGCAGAACACGCTGTTGATCTCCGTCAACGGGAAGAATGGCAGCAGGACGGCAGCGCTCAGGTCACGGCTTTCCGCAGATGCTGGGCATACGCTGGAAACACTTCTCGGAAACGGAGTCGTCCTGGGGCAGACCGTAGAGCGGGATGACGAAGCGGAAGACATCGCCGCACATTATGGCATTACCCCAGGCAAGGCGGTATTGATTCAGCGTATCGTGACGGATCGGCCTTCTTGGAACGTGCATGAATTGGCATCCATGTCCATGACTGCCCTGATTCGGTATGTCGAAGCAGCCGGAATCGATCTGTCTCAGTACCTGGGAGAAAACGGTGAGATCATTGGCGACACGCACTCCCTTTTGGATGAGGACGACCCTGACGACGATGACCGCGACGAGGACGGTGACTCCGGCGAGGACGATGACCGCGGCGATAACGACGACCTGGACGATGTCGATAACGACCCCGACGAGAACGACGACTTC
>CAMZIY010000018.1 GCA_947307365.1 uncultured Clostridia bacterium | reverse complement strand
ATTTCGGATAGGGGGTAAACGCGGAAGGCCAGGAGGCCGCCTTCAATGGGGCAGCCTCCTGTCCTCAGGATCCGGATTTGTTTTGGAACTCAGTCCATGCCGACGTAGATGCCGTTCTGGATGAACATGCCCTTCGGGCTCTTTGTCACGGCGCCGTCCGCGCCCCACGTCATGCCCGTGCCGGTGATTCCGTCGTAGGTCATGGTGGTGAACTGGGCGATGAGCTTGTCGCAGAGCTCGCTGGCGCTGAGAGAGGAATCCTTCACGCCGGCCTTGTTCAAAGCGTTGTAGATGGCATAGACGCAGTCATAGCCGTCGGCGGCGAACTGGTTGGGGACTTCCCCGTAAGCCGCCTGATACTTGGCCACGAAGCTCTGGGTCTTGGCGTCGGAGGAGTCCGCGCTGAAGGGGGTCAGCAGCATGACGCCCTCGGCGAGAGCGGTATTGAAACCGTCCACAGAGAGGATGCCGTCCATGCCGTCGATGCCGAACCACTTGGGAGCATAGCCCATGGCGTTGGCCTGGGTGAGGATCAGGGCGGCGGCGTCATAGTACATGGGCAGGAACACCAGATCGGCGCCGTTGGACTTGGCGTCGTTCAGCTGCACGGAGAAGTCGGTCTTGGTATCCTCCGTGAAGGTGGTGGTGGAGACGATGTCCAGACCCAGCTCCTGGGCCTTGGGCGCGAAGGAGTTGTACACGCCGGTGGAGTACACGTCGTCGTTCTTATAGATCACAGCGATCTTGGTGCCCAGCTGCTGGTCCGCGATGTACTGAGCGGAGGCGCTGCCCTGGTTGGGGTCCACGAAGCACATCTGGAACACGGTGTCCTTCCGCGGGATATCCACGGTCCCGGTGAGGGGGTTGGCGATGCCGCCCAGCACGTCCGTCGAGGAGGCGGAGGGGGTCAGCAGGAAGATGTGGTCGTTGTTGGCCTCCACGGAAGTGGCTACGCAGGGGGTGGAGGTGACGGAACCCAGGAAGATCTGCATTCCCCAGCCCTTCAGGGTGTTGTAGGCGTTGACGGACTTCTCCGCATCATGGGCGTCGTCCTCGTAGCGAAGGTCGAACTGCAGACCGCCCAGGGCGTTGATCTCCTCCACGGCGATGGCGGCGCCGTTCTTCGCGGCGGTGCCGTAAATGGCAGCTCCGCCGGTGAGGGGCCCGATGCCGCCGATCTTGATGGGTGCGGCAGCGGCGGTACCGTTGTCCGGAGCCTGGGTAGCGGGCGTATTGCTGTTACCGCTGCCGGAGCAGCCGACGAACAGGCAGAGGCAAAGCGCTGCGGCAAGCAGCAATGCAACTGACTTTTTCATGTTCATGATCTCCTTGTTTTGCAAAATATACGCTGGGAACACACAGAAATTTAGCACGGTAAATCGCTTCCTGTCAAGAGTTTTGCGCTATTCCGGCCATTTTCCCCACACCTCCGGGTCTCTTGCATCCCGCCGCGGATTCTGTTACACTTTTTTAAATTCGGGACCGGCGGCATCCGGTCCCCTTGTCCGGAGGAACGGGTATGAAGGATCCATACACGGGGGCCGAACCGGAAAACGGCGTTCGGCAGATCATGATCCGGGATCCCTTCTGGGATCCCCTGCGGGAGATCATCCGCAGCCGTGCCATCCCCTATCAGTGGCTTGCGCTGAACGACGCTCTGCCCGGGACGGAACCCAGCGGCTGTCTTCGGAATTTCCGCATCGCCGCGGGAAAGGAAACCGGCGTGCACCACGGCTTTGTTTTTCAGGACAGCGACGCGTCCAAGTGGCTGGAGGGCGTCGCCTACAGCCTCCTTTCCCATCCGGATCCGGAGCTGGAACGAAAGGCGGATGAAGCGGTGGAAACCATGATAGCCGCACAGCAGCCGGACGGCTATCTGAATACCTATTACACCATCACCGCGCCGGACCGGCGTTTTACGAATCTCCGGGATAACCATGAGCTGTATTGTCTCGGCCACATGATCGAGGCCGCCGTGGCCTACCATCGCGCCACCGGCAAAACCGCGCTGCTGGAGGCGGCGGAGCGGTATGCGGATCTGGCGGACAGGACCTTCGGGCCGGAGCCGGAGAAAAAACACGGTTACCCCGGCCATCCCGAGGCGGAGCTCGCCCTGATCCGGCTGTTCGCCCACACCGGAAACGAGAGATATCTCCGTCTGGCCCGGTATTTCGTGGATGCCAGGGGCAGGGAACCCTTGTATTTCCGGGAGGAAGAACGGCTGAACGGCAACGGACGTTACTACTTTGCGGACGGACCGCTGGGCTACGCCTACTGTCAGGCGGACAAGCCCGTACTGGAACAGCAGGAAGCGGAGGGACACGCGGTACGCGCCATGTATCTGTACAGCGCGATGGCGGATCTGGCCCGGCTCACCGGGGATCCCGGTCTTCGCGCAGCCTGCAGGCGGCTTTGGGACAGCGTCACGGAAAGGCGCATGTATATCACTGGCGGCATCGGCTCCTCTCCTTACGGAGAGGCCTTCACCTTTGACTACGACCTGCCCAACGATACGGCATACGCGGAGACATGCGCCGCCATCGGCCTTGTATTTTTTGCCCGGCGGATGCTCCTGCTGGAGCCGGAGGGAAAATACGCGGACGTGATGGAACGGGCCCTGTACAACTGCGTCCTCAGCGGGATGCAGCTGGACGGTCAGCGCTTTTTCTACGTGAATCCCCTTGAAGTGCTTCCGGAGGCCTGCGGCAGGGACAATGCCAAACGGCACGTACAGTTCCGGCGTCAGCCCTGGTTCGGCTGCGCCTGCTGCCCGCCAAACCTGGTCCGGCTGCTCATGTCCCTGGAGGACTACCTGTATTCCGTTTCCGGCAGCCGGGTATATATCCACCTCTACCTCTCCGGCGAAGCGGAATTCCGGCTTCCGGGGGGAACGCTCCGTCTGGATTGCCGCACGGAGTATCCGTGGGACGGAAGGATCCGCTACTCCCTGCATGCCGACGCGCCTCTGCGGGCGGAGCTTGCCCTGCGGCTTCCCGCCTGGTCTCCCCGCTTCAGTCTGCTCGTGAACGGAGAGAAGGCGGCGTATCCTTCAGAAAAGGGCTACCTGATTCTGGACCGGACCTGGGCGGAGGGGGATCGGATCGAAATGGAGTTGGAGCTTCGCCCCCGCCTGTTCGCCGCTTCTCCCCTTGTGCCGGAGGACGCGGGGAAGGCCGCCGTCGTCTGCGGACCGCTGGTATACTGCGCGGAAGAGGCGGATAACGGCGCCGGGCTGCACAGACTCAGCCTGGATCCCTCCGCCGAACCGGTGTGGGATTATCACCCTGAAGTCCCGGGAAACGGGAAGGCGGTGACCGTTTCCGGCTGGCGGGACCGGGACTGGTCCGGCGGCGGCAGCGCTCTGTACCGTCCCTGGAACGGCCCGGACCGGGAGAGGGTCGGCATCCGGCTGATCCCCTACTATGCCTGGGCGAACCGCAGCCCCGGGGAAATGCGCGTCTGGCTGCGCATGGGCTGACCGGCTGAAAACCAAAAGGATCGATCATAATCACTCACATGGAGGAGGTATAGAATATGCCGCTGATGGAAGTGGAAACAGGCGTCAGGATCCATTATGAGGAGTGGGGTGAAGGCGACCGTTATCTGCTCTGCACCCAGGTGGACCACAGCCGCTTCAGCCTGGAGCGGGAGCTGGCGAAGCGGGGATTTCACGTTTTTCTGCTCACCAACCGGGGCTTCGGACAGTCCACCCACGTTCGGGAGGATTACGGGGAGCACTGGTACGACCGTTTTGCGGACGACGTGATCGCCTTTGCGGACAGGATGGGCATCGGGAGATTTGCCTATTCCGGCGCTTCCCACGGGGCGGGCACCGGCTGGCACGTGGTCCTGCGGCATCCGGAGCGGGTCATATGCTTCTTCGCCGTGGTCCCGGGTCCCCATAACCTGGACGAGGGGAAGCAGTCCATCCGCAGCCTGACCATGTCCGGCAAGCTGAAGCTGCCGGTGATGCGGACCGAATCTGCGGATCCCCGGATCCAGGAGAGATACGCCATCGAGGCGGAAGAGGACCGGGCGAAGCGGGCGCAGCCGGATTACGAGGCGATCTACGACTCGCCGGAGACCAAGGCCATCGACTTTGGCCGTCCCCTGGCCGCTCTGCATACGGAGGCAAACGTTCTGGAGGCCCTGAAGACCATCAAGACCCCGGTGCTCATCATCGGCGGCATGGAGGATCCCATTTCCCGGCCTGATCTGATGATCCGCACAGCCAAATGCCTGCCCAACTGCAAGCTGATCATCCACTCCGGCGTTTCCCACGTTATCCCCATCGTGGAGGACATGGCGGACGACGCCCTTCGCTTCTATGAAAACGTTGAAAATACAGGCTGGTATTACAGTCCCATCGTCAACGATTGACGGGATGCGATGATATACTTCGGGCCGGCTGATCCGCGGAGGATCAGCCGGCTCGTTTTCTTTCTGCCCTGTTTTACCAGATATACGGGATCACCTTGTACTTCACCCGCTGTCTGTATTCCCTGTATCCATCCAGTTCGGCCTCCAGGACCCGTTCCTCTCCACGTATCCTCTTCCCGATGATGGGGATATACAGAAGCATGATCACAAAGGATATGACTGAACCAAGCACCAGCGGCATGGCCAGAAACAGCAGGAGCGTGCTCAAATACATGGGATGACGGACGACGCTGTACAGGCCGGTGTCGATCACCCTCTGCCCCTCCTGCACCCCGATCGTCCGGGAAAGGTATTTGTTTTCCCGCAGGACCTCCCCGTACAGGGCATAGGCCAGCAGAAAAACGGCCGCCGCACCCAGGGAGACCCAGGCGGGCAGGAGGAACCGGCGGAAGCGGAAGCAAAATCCGGCGGCCAGAAAAGCGGCCAGAAACATCAGTCCGCAGAGATGGATCACCGTTTTCTGATCCCCCTGCTCTTCTTTCGCATTCAGCCGTTTCCGCAGCAGGTCCGGATCCTTCCGCATCATGACCAGCCCTGCGAAGAACATGGGGATGAACAGGATCCCCATGAAGAGCCATCCCTGCCGGTACGCAAACGTACCTGCGGACAGGAACAGCAGCGCGCCTACCAGCAAAACGCCGAACAAAAACTTGATCATCGACCGGGCAAACAGTTTTCCATCCATATGTACGCCTTTCTCCGGCTGCCTCCGCAAGCGCTTTATCTCCCGTAATAAACATACGGGACTGACGCTTTTCCTGTCAGTCCCGTTCTCTGTTTTCCTGTGCTCAGCTGGAATGTTCCTTATCCCGGGGAAGATCCTGGGTGAATCTGGGAGGCGATTCCACGCTGTTGTCCTCGCTGAACAGATACCGCAGACCGCTCTGCAGGTATTTGCCCCAGGAGGTGCCCCAGTGGGATTCCCGGCTGTCGATGATCATGCAGATCTGCCGGTTCGACAGTTTGAGCTTTTCCTTCATCCGAAGGTATACGGTGATGGTGGCCTTCATGATGGTCACGTCCATCCCCTGGTCGCCGCTGTAGAAGTAAAAGCGGGCATTCTCCAGCCGTTTGGGATCATAGCTGTCGATCATCTCCAGACAGCTTTCGTCCAGAATATCCAGTCCCGCGGAAAGATCCAGGGACCGGCCGAACACATCCGGGTCCTTCATGGTCATATAATAGGACTGAAGGCCGCCCATGGAGGAGCCGCCGACGCCGGTATGGGCCGCGTCCGGCAGGGTCAGAAAACGCTCGTCGATCACCGGCTTCAGGGTGTCCCGCACGAAGTCAGCATACAGATGGCCCAGGGCGACATAGTCTGGCGTGCCGGGGTCACGGGGGATCCGGTGGGCAGGATTCCGTTTATAGGGCGGGAGCAGCTCGCTGCCCCGGTCGCTTGAGGTGTCGATGGCGACGACGATGCACTGGAGCTCCGGCTCCAGCTCACTGATCTTCCTGGCAAACTGCCAGGAGCCCATGCCCTGCATGGGGCTGTTTTCCGGAAATACGTACTGCCCGTCGTGCATGTACAATACGGGAAACCGTCTGATGCCGTCATAGATCTCCGGCAGCCAGACGCGGATGGTCCGTTTTCTTTCATCCGGAATGGGCTTCATGGCGATCTCAAAGGTGTACAGCTTTCCGCAATCCACCAGTTCGGAACGCTCAGTGAAGACGATATCCATGGCACATCCTCCCCTTTTTCAGTTCAGACGCTTACTGCTTTCCGAAAAGCTCGTTGAGCCACTTGTCCCACTCTTCGTCCTGAACGCCCTTTTCCCCGTCCGGGCTGCTGCCCCGCTGCTTTTCCACTGCCGCGGCAGCCGCGTCGTTCGACGCATCGGCTTTCTTCCCTTCGGCGCTGTCTTCCCCGGCGAAATCCGTTGCGATGACGATGAGGCGCAGAGCATCCACCAGAGTCTCGTCATACCCCAGGCCGAAGATGATGTTGGCATCCGGATGGGCTGCCTCCTGGATCTTTTCCATCAGGGTGGTCACGTCCTCCATGGCCAGATCCTGGGAAACCGTCATGTTTACGATGACCCTGCGGGCGCCGTTGACGCTGGTTTCCGTCAGATCGCTGCGGATGGCCGCTGCGGCTGCCTCGTCCACCTTGCCCTTGCCGCTGGCTTCGCTGATGCCCAGATGGGCAAGACCGGACTGCCGGAGGATGGCCTTCAGGTCGGCAAAATCCAGATTGATGAAGCCGGTGCTCCGCAGCAGGTCGGCAATGCCGCCCACCGCCCGGTTCAGGACTTCATCGGAAACGGAAAAGGCATTGGCAAAGGTGACGTTCTGATCCGTAACCTTCCGGATATTCTCATTGGGAATGACAAAGAGGGTATCCACCTTCTCCCGCAGGGCTTCGATCCCGGCCAGAGCGGTGCGCATCTTCCGGGGTCCCTCCCACTTGAAGGGGGTGGAAACTACGGCAATGGTCAGGACCCCCTGCTCCCGGGCGGCGTCCGCCACCACGGGGATCGCTCCGGTGCCCGTGCCTCCGCCCATGCCTGCTGTGAGGAAGACGGCGTCCGTATTTTCAAACACCCGCAGGATATTGTTGCGATCCTCCTCTGCCGCCATACGGCCGACTTCCGGCTTGGAACCGGCCCCCTGGCCATGGGTAAGCTTTTCGCCGATCTGCACCCGTTCATCGGCGGCGGAAGCCACCAGAGTGGGCCGATCGGTGTTGATGTTCACATAGGTGACGCCGTCCAGCCCGGAAGAGCGCATCCGGCTCACCACATTGTTTCCCGCGCCGCCGACGCCGACGACTTTCATGTTCACCACATCAGACATCTCTTCATCATCCTTCTCTCTTGCGCTCTTAACCGTGTTTCTGTCTGTTACCGCGGGATGTAGTGTCCCTCCGTCTCCCGGGTGAGATCGATGGTCCCGGTCTCACCATAGGTGAGTTCCTCCAGGATCTGCTCCAGGAAATCCAGCTTCTCCGCCAACCGGTCGGCGCCGCCCAGGCGAACCTGGAAGCGGTCCGCATAATTCATACGGATAGAGGTGAGGTTGGCCACATCCAGCTCCCTTACTTCCCCTATTTTACCGTGTTCTTCCAAAAGAGTCAACAATTCTGACAGGCATTCCAGCTTGGCGGTGTCCGCGGTATCCAGCTTCAGAATACGACCGACGTCCCCCTCCAGCGGTGTGATCCCGATCAGCCGGATATACGCCGTCGGATCGTCAGTCTCCCCCACCACTTTTCCCTTGGCGCTCAGCAGGAGATTGCGGCCGTCCTCCGTCTGGAGGGAGGCAACGGCCGTGCCCTCCCGGATACGGACGACCACGGTGCCGGGGAGCCGGATGCGCACTTCCGCCTTCTCCACAGCCGGAAGCTGGGATTCCAGGACCCGCTTCACCGCTCCCATCCTGGTCAGCAGGAGGGGCGTTCCCTTGCGCAGGCCGGAAGCGGACAGGACTTCTTCATTTGAGTATACCATATTGCCGCTGATCTGTACATCGGTTATTTTCAAGAAACCGTACAGCGCCGCGAAGATGCACAGGGCTGCCAGGATCCACCGAATGATCCTTGCCGTCTGCTCGGTACGATGTGCATCCGGGTACCTCGCCGGTAACGCTTTATCCATCTCCGTCCTCCTTGCGTACTGTTTCCGCGCCCAGCTCCGCCAGGCTCTTTTCTATGGCTGTATAGCCCCGGTCCAGGTGATGAACTCCGCAGATGCGGCTCTCGCCCTCTGCCCCCAGGGCGGCGATGATCAATGCCGCGCCTCCCCGAAGATCCGGCGCGCACATCTCTGCGCCGTAGAGCTTCGGCACGCCCCAGACCACTGCGGTACGTCCTTCGGTGCGGATATCCGCCCCCATACGCCGCAGTTCGGGGATATGGCGGAAACGGCTTTCAAAGATCGTTTCCTGAAATGCAGTGGTTCCCTCCGCCGTCAGGGCTGCCGCCATCAGCGGGGGCTGGGCGTCCGTGGGGAAGCCCGGATACGGTCGGGTGACGATGGGGCTTGCCGCCTTCAGCCTGCCCAGGCTGCGTATGCGCACCAGGTTTTCCCCCGTATGCAGATCGCAGCCCATTTCCCGTAAAGAGCGCAGGACCGGGCGATAGTCCCTCCACTCGGTATCGTACAAACGCACGTCTCCGCCAGCGGCGGCACAGGCGGCGAGCCAGGTCGCTGCGGCGATCCGATCCGGCATGATCCGATGCACCGCCCCGTGCAGAGATGTTTTTCCCTGTACCCGGATCACGGCGCTGCCCGCGCCGCTCACTGACGCCCCGGCGGAATTGAGAAAGGCCTCCAGATCCCGGAGTTCCGGTTCCCTGGCCGCATTGGTGATCACGGTCTCCCCATCTCCCAGGCAGGCGGCAAGCAGCGCGTTTTCCGTCGCCCCTACGCTGGGAAACGGCAGATCAATGCGGCAGCTCCTCAGCCGGGCTGCCCGGCAATCCAGGTTGCCTCCCCGCTCGTCGATCTCCGCCCCCAGACTGCGCAGGGCGCTCAGGTGCAGGTCGATGGGTCTGGCGCCGATCTCGCAGCCTCCCGGCGCAGACATTCTGGCCTCCCCGCACCGAGCCAGGAGCGGACCCAGAAAGATCACGCTGGATCGCATCTCCCGCATCAGACGGCTGGGGATTTCCGGACGGATGGGGCCGGAGGAATCCACATACAAAGCATCTTCATCCTGCCAGACGCGGCAGCCTACCTCCCGCAGAATGCGAACGGCGGCCTCCGTATCCGTCAGCTTCGGGCAGTTTCGGATCACGCTCACTCCCTCCGCCAGAACAGCTGCGGAGAGGATAGGCAGGGCGCTGTTTTTTGCGCCCTGTACACGCAGGGCGCCGAACAGGGGCTTTCCCCCCGTTACATAGATGGAACTCATGGCCGGTCCTCCGAAAGGTGATCTCATGCCATCCTATGCGAAGGCCGGAATAGGGTTCTACGCAGTGAGACGCAGGATCTGGTCGACGATGGCGTCCAGGGCATCCGCCCGGTCCAGGCTTTTCATTTTTCTGCCCATTTCCGGCAAAGCAGCCGGATCCTCCAGAAGCCGGCGGATGGTCTCCCCCAAGGTCTCGGCGGAACAATCCGCATCCCGAAGCAGAACCGCAGCACCGCGGTTCTCCGGGATCATGGCGTTTTTTTCCTGATGATTGCCGGTGGCGTAGGGATAGGGGATCAGGATCGCGGCTTTCCCTGCGGCGGCCAGTTCGCCCAGGGTGGAGGCGCCCGCCCGGCAGATCACCAGATCTGCCGCCGCCATGGCTGCGGGCATATCATAGAGATAGGGCTCCAGACGGGTATACTCCGGCTGATCCGCCCCCAGCTCCGCCATGCGGCGGCGCATGATTTCCAATCCTTCCTCTCCTCCGCCGGTGGCGTGGAGGAGGCGGAATCGGGGTTCTCTTTCCTGCCCGGCGGCGATCACAGCCAGGGCTTCGTTCATCCGGACTGCCCCCAGAGATCCGCCGAAGGAAAGGATCAGGGGCAGGTCCTCCGGGATGCCCAGGCTCTGCCTGGCCATTGCCCGATCCCGGTCCCGGAAGCCGCTGCGTACGGGCATCCCCGTGCATACGACCTTCTCCGGTTCCCGGTAATACTTGCGGCTCTCCTCAAAGGCCACCATGAGCTGATCCGTATGCTTCTCCAGCATGCGTGTCGTAAGGCCCGGAAGCGCGTTGGCTTCGTGGAGCAGCGTGGGGATCTTCATCCGGGAGGCGGCGATCAGCACGGGGCAGCAGACATAGCCCCCGGTGCCCAGAACCGCATCCGGCCGGAATTCCTCCAGGATCCGCTTGGCCTGACGGATCCCTTCCATCAGCAGGGCCCCGGACCGGAGATTGTGGACGAGTTCCCTGGGTTTGAGGCTCCGATGCAGATTCCCCGCGGGGATCGCCCGGATGGGGAAGCCCTCCCGGGGCACCAGATCCATCTCCATATTGTCCGCCGTGCCCAGAAAGAGGATATCGCAGTCCGGCATCAGCGTTTTCAGCCGCTGAGCAGCGGCTACCGCAGGGTTGATATGTCCCCCGGTACCCCCGCAGGTGAACAGAAATCGCATGGCTTCCCCCTTATTTATCCGGTATGCCCCGGGAGGCCAGCAGGATCAGGCCCACCTCGCCCAGCTGCATGATCAGGGCGGTTCCGCCGTAACTGAAAAACGGAAGGGAAATGCCGGTGGAGGGCAGGAAGTTCGTGGCGACCGCTATGTTCAGGAACACCTGCAGGAAAAGGAGCGAGGTAAAGCCGGTGATCAGAAGGGAGTCGAACCGGTTACGGCAGTGCATGGCCAGCCAGTATCCCCGGATGATCAGCACCGCGAACAGCAGCAGGATCAGCACCGCGCCGATGAAGCCCAGTTCTTCGCAGATGATGGAGAAGATATAGTCGTTATGTTCCTCCGGCAGATACAGGTATTTCTGACGGCTCTGGCCCAGACCCAGGCCAAGCAGCCCGCCGGAGCCGATGGCATACAGAGACTGAAGGATCTGCCAGCCTTCTCCCAGCCTTTCCTTTTCCGGATCCTGCCAGGCATCGATCCGGGTATAGATATACGAAAATTTATCCACCAGTGAGGTGAGCCATTCCCGGTTTGCCATTGCGAAAAGATACAGGAGCCACATGATCACAAGTATGCCGATCACGTAGTACCACCGCGTGCCGGAGGCCCACATCATGATGAGGGTGACCCCCACAACGATCATGGTTGCGGAAAGATGGGGCTGCAGCATGAGCAGAACGGCGAAGAAAAGCATGAGGATCAGGTGGGGCATCGCTCCGAATTTGAAGGAACCCATCCGGTCCGCATGCCGGCTCCCCCATTCCGCAAAGAAGAATACCAAGGCGGCTTTCAGCAGCTCAGAGGGCTGGAACCGGATGCCGCCGATCTGCACCCAGCGCACGGCGCCGTGGGAGGCTTTGCCGATCACGGTGACCAGGATCATCAAGGCCGCAGCCCCGACCAGGGCGATATAGGGCAGCATTGGCCAGCGCAGCAGGCCATAGGGCAGCCTGGCCAGCAAAACCATTGCGACCAGTCCAATAATGGCCAGCAGGACTTGTCTTCGGAAATAATACAGGGGATCGCCGGGATTGCCGCCGCCCGCCGTGTCGTAGTAAGCGCTCACGTAGCTGGCGGAGAGCATCATCACCAGGCCGATGCCAAGAAGAAACAGGGTCAGCAGGAGAAAGGTCAGATCGATCCGTCCTCTGGTCTGATCGACGCCTTCCCTCGATCTTCTGCGCCGTCCCTTCCCCGGTTTTTCCGGAGTTTCCGGCTGCTTCGGCGTCTCTGCCTGGGGCAGATCAAGGGGAAACTCGGTAAATTCCGCCATGTGTCCGTCCTTCCTTTCCCTGGAAATCAGAGCCCGTATCTCCCCCGCAGGCAAAGCCAGGTGAGGAGCGCAAAAGCCAGAGAAACGGAGGAGAAGACCCAGAAGACCTTCCACTCGCTCCAGCCGCATTTTTCGAAATGATGATGGATGGGGGCCATTTTGAAGATCCGCTTCCCGTGGGTAAGCTTGAAATATCCCACCTGCAGGATATCGCTCATGGCCTCCGCGATATATACGATGCCCAGGGGCACCAGAGCCAGAGGCATATCCATGGCGAAGGACAAAGCACAGATCGCGCCTCCCAGGAACAGGGAACCCGTATCCCCCATGAACACCTTTGCCGGGTGGCGGTTATAGACCAGAAAGCCAATGAGGCCCGCTGCCAGGGCGGCGGCAAAAATGGACTGCGGCTCCATCCGCCAGGTGATCGCCAGAACGGCGAAACAAACGGCCACCGGCAGGGAAACGCCGGAAACCAATCCGTCCACTCCGTCCGTGAGGTTCACCGCGTTCACCGTACCCAGGATCACGAAGGCACAGAAGGCCACATAGACCGGTTCAGGCAAAGGTATGACCGTGTTGAAGAAAGGAATGTACAGATTGGGGCTGAGATAGCCGATGTACCGGAGCAGCAGGACGAAAGCCACCGCCACGGCCAGCTGCAGCATGGACTTCTGCCAGCCGGTCAGTCCCTGGTTGCCGTGTTTGCGGATCTTTTCCAGATCATCGGTAAACCCGATGGCGCCCTGCACCATGGCAAAAAGCAGCATGGCGGGAGCGGACCACTCCCCTTCCCGCATCTCCCGAATGCAGGCGATCAGCACCGCCGCCAGCATGCCCGCAATGAACATGAGACCGCCCATTGTGGGGGTCCCCTCCTTGCTCATGTGCCAGACCGGGCCGTCCCGCTTGATGCTCTGTCCCGCTTTGACCCTTCTGAGGAAGGGGATGAGAAAGCGGCCGACGATCAGCGTTACCGCCAGGGATATGACAAAGGCCGCCAGGGTTCGCGTCAGATTCATTGGTCGTTCCACTCCCGTGCAGGTGATCAGGTGCCCAGCACCTCGGCGATGATCTCCCGTTCATCCATGTGATACTTCGTCTTTCCGACGATCTGGTAGGTCTCGTGCCCTTTTCCCGTGAGCACCAGCGTATCGCCGGCCTGCGCGTGCTCCAGGCCCCATCGGATGGCTTCCCGGCGATCCGTGATCACCACCCTGGGGGTATCCAGACCTTCCAGGCCGGGCAGGATATCCGCGATGATCGCCTCGGGATCCTCCGTACGGGGATTATCCGAGGTGACGATCACGTAATCCGCCAGCTCCGCCACCACCCGGCCCATTTTGGGCCGTTTTGTCCGGTCCCGGTCTCCGCCGCAGCCGAAAAGGACGCCCACTCTGCCCGCCGCGGTATCCCGCACCGTGCGGATCATATTGTCCAGGGCGTCGGGGGTAACGGCATAGTCGATGAGAACGGTGTAATCCCGTCCCGTGGGCACCACTTCCATACGCCCCTTTACCGGCTTGCAGTCTGCCAGCGCAGCGGCGGCTTCTTCCAGCTTCAGTCCCAGGCCCAGGCAGCAGGCCAGAGCGGCCAGGGCATTATAAACGGAGAATCTTCCCGGAATATGCAGCAGGGCCGGCACACGGGCGTTTCCCCGCACGGCGGTGAATTCCACCCGGTCCGGCAGCAGACGGATATCCTCTGCCCGAAGCTCCGCCTCCGGGCTCAGGCCGAAGGTCAAAGCCCGGTCTCCCGCCCGTTCCAGCACCCGGGGGGCGGCGGGATCATCCAGGTTGACGGCTGCCGTGCCACAGCGATCGAACAGCAGGAGCTTGGCCTCCAGATATGCTTCCATGGTTCCGTAAAAATCCAGATGATCCTGACTCAGATTGGTAAAGCAGCCCACGGGGAAGGGCACTCCTTCCACCCGATCCAGGCTCAGGGCATGGGAGGAGACCTCCATCACCCCATAGCGGCAGCCTGCGTCCACCATTTCCCGGAACAAGCCCTGCAGATCCCGTGATTCCGGCGTGGTGTTCACCGCGTCGTACTCGCCCTTTCCCGTGATGTTCCGGTTGGTGCCGATGAGCCCCACCGGAGCGCCGGTGCAGGTCTCCAGGATGCTGTGGATCAGATGGGTGGTCGTGGTCTTCCCGTTGGTTCCGGTCACCCCCACGATCTTCAGCTTCTCCGCAGGCCGGTCCAGAAGATTCGCCGAGAGGAGCCCCAGGGCTTTGCGGCTGTTTTCCACGCGGACGAAAGCGCCGCCTTCCGCTTCCGGGATCTCCTCGCATACCACCGCCGCAGCGCCCCGTTCCAGGGCGGATGGAATGTATTTGTGTCCGTCTGTCTCATATCCCCGCACCGCGACGAAAAGGGCGCCGGGGCCGACTTTTCGGCTGTCATAACAGACGTCTGTGATCTCCAGTTCCGGAGAAGCGCGCAGCTCCAGCACCCGGATATCCCGCAGAACTTCTTTCAGTTTCATGCTCGTGTCTCCATGATGGATCGATCCGTATCAATCAGACCGACTTCTATCACCGTTCCGAAAGCCACCTGCAGGCCCGGCTCCAGGCTCTGGCGCTGCACCTCAATGGTCTTGGAGTCCGTCGGCGGTACCCCCGAGGTCCGCACAAACAGTCCGAAAGCTTCAAAATACTGCACGGCTGCCCGGTAGCTTTTGCCCACCATATTGGGTACCGTGATCATATTGCCGGGCTTGCTCTCTCCGGCATAGATGATCACTTCGCTGCCCAGCGTGATGCGCAGCCCCGGTATGGGAGCCTGATCGGAAACCGTGTCCGCATCCCCCACGACCTTCACCCGGAAGCCGGAGTCCTCCAGCTTCCGCCGGGCGTCGTCCACGCTGCGGGATTTCACATTGGGCACGATGGCGTTCACCGCCGCGCTGCCGCTGTTCTCCTGTACCCCCAGATAGGGCAGGATATCCGCCAGAATGTTGCCCACGACGGGAGCCGCCATCTGTCCGCCGCTGATGTAGATGCCGGAGGTCGGATCCGGATTGTCCAGGATCACCAGCACGGCGACCTTCGGATCGTCCGCAGGCGCGAAGCCCACGAAGGACACCATGTATTCATCCGAACCCTGACCGACCTTCTCGGAGGTGGCCGTTTTCCCGGCCACCCGATATCCCGCAACGCTGGCGTTCTTGCCGGTGCCGCCCGGAGCGCCCACAACGCTCTCCAGGATCTCGCAGACCTTCCTGGAGGTCTCTTCGCTGATGACCTGCCGGACCGCCGTGGGCGAGATGCTTTTTTCCACAGAGCCGTCCGGATTCAGGATCCGCTTTACCACATAGGGTTTCATGAGGTAGCCGCCGTTGGCCACGGCGGAAACGGCGGTGATCAGCTGGATCGGGGTGATGTTGAAGGTCTGGCCGAAGGAAGCGGCGGCCAGCTGAGAATGGTTGGTGGGGTCCTCAAACACCTTTCTGGACCACCAGATGCTTTCCGCTTCTCCCCCGCCCAGGTCGATGCCCGTCTTATCAAAAAAGCCGAATGCTTCCATGTAATCGTAGAATTTTGATGCGCCGAGACGCAGGCCCAGGGTGGCGAAGGCAACGTTGCAGGAATGCTGAGCCGCTTCCGTCAGCGTCTGATCCCCGTGGCCGGTACGCCGCCAGCAATGCAGGGCTTCCTTACGTCCCCGGACCATCATGCTGCCGTCGCAGCGGAAATTGTCTCCTTCGGAAACGATCCCTTCCTCCAGAGCGGAAGCCAGAGTAAAGATCTTGAAGGTGGAACCGGGTTCATAGGTATCCGCGATGGCCCGGTTGCGCCACTGCTTCATGAGCAGGGAGTAAGTCAGCTCATTCAGTTCTTCCTCCGTCATCTCTCCCGCCTCTTTGGCCGCCTCCAGCTGGATGCTGTAGGTCTCGTTCAGGGTGAGATAATCGTTGCAGTCGTAGTCCGGCAGCGTACACATTCCCAGGATCGCGCCGGTATCCACTTCCATGACGATGCCCATGCCGCCGCTGCGGATCTTGTTATCCCGGACAGCCTGCTCCATGTGCTTCTTCAGGTAGTACTGGATCGTATTGTCGATGGTGAGCTCCAGACTCTGTCCGTCCACCGCGTCCTGATAGTCCTCATATCCGGTATACAGCATATCCGTGCCCCTTGCGGTGGTGGCCCGGACGATGCGCCCGTTTTCCCCTTCCAGCACGGAGTCGTAGACCGCCTCGATCCCTTCCAGTCCGTAGTTGTCCGTTCCCACAAAGCCGATGACCTGGGCGGCCTGGCTGGCATAGGGATAATACCGCTTGGTGTCCTCGATGATGTGCAGACTTTTCAGACTGTTGGTATTCTTGAAGCTCCGCACCTCGTCCGCCAGTTCCTTTTCGACCTTTTTCATCACGGTCTCATACCAGGAGTCCGTGTGGTCCCATTTTTTCATTACCCAGTCGTAATCCACATCCAGGATATCCGAAAGGCCCCGGGCAATAAGCTCGGGGTCCTCCTCGTATTTCCGCATCTCCACCGGACTGATATAGATAGTCTCCACGGTGGCGCTCTGTGCCAGGATCTTTCCCTGGGTATCGTAGATCGTCCCCCGGGAAGCGGTCACGACGGTGCTTCGCACCTGGTTTTCCACCGCAGCGCTTTCATAGTAGTCGTGCTCCCGGATCATGATCTTCGCGAGCTGTGCGATCAGGGCCGCAAATGCAGCGATACCGCACAGCACCAGAAGGATCGCTGTGCGGCGGTTCGCTTGCCTCTTTGTAACGGCGTTGGGATCCGGTCTTCTGTTCAGTTCCGTGATGACTGCCATATCATCATTCCTTTTCCGAGGCTGGTTTTTTACTTGATTGTTCCCGGTGAACTATACGCTCCTCCTCAGCGGAAGTATTCCTGTATCCGGCGGGCAAAGCCATCCAGCTTTCTCTCCCAGTTGGCCAGGAAGCCCTGCCTTCCCAGGATCTGCGCCTTATCCCCCTCTGTACTGCGCACAAAGGTGGTCTGGTCCGCTCCGGCCTTTACCATGCCCAGGGCCGATTTGGCGTAGGTCTCCACCTCTGCCAGATCAAAGGTGCTCTCATACTTGATCTCCAGCCGGTTATGGTCCGTCTTCAGTTCCTGGAGTTCTTTCGCCATGGAGGCGGACTCGTTCGACAACGTGTTCAGCCGCATGTAGCTGCCCAGGAGCAGGACGGCGCAGGCCAACAGAACAGGGATAAAGATCAGAACGAACAGGGAGACCTGTACGCGGCTCCTCGTTTCTGTCGTTACGCCTGTGCGGACCAGTTCCCCCTCACGTGGGAGGGGCACGACCTGTGGTACAGGTTCTTTTGCCGGGGCTTCCGGAAATACCGGGGCTTCAGCCGGTGTTGCTGTCCCGAAGTTATACGCGGCGCTTCCGTAAAGATATTCCGCCAATCTGCTCTTCCCCTCTCCTGCTATACCCGCTCCGCGACCCGGAGTCTTGCGCTCCGCGCCCGGGGATTCCGTTCCACTTCTTCTTTGCCCGCTTTGACTGAGCCCGCCAGCCGAAGGGTCTGCTTGAAACCGCAGACGCACACCGGAAAGCTCTTGGGACAGGTGCATCCGTCCACTCTTTTATGAAAGGCCTGCTTCACCAGCCTGTCCTCCAGGGAATGAAAACTGATGATGCAGATCCTGCCGCCGGGATTCAGACGATCAGGCGCCCGGTCCAGCAGCCGCTCCACGCTGCCCAGCTCGTCGTTCACCGCAATGCGGATGGCCTGAAAGCTTCGTTTCGCCGGATGCTGCTTTTCCCGAAGGGCGGCCGCCGGCATGGCTCTTCGGATCAGCTCCGCCAGTTCCAGGGTGCTGTTTATGCCGCCCTGTTCTCTGGCCCGGACCATTGCCGCCGCGATCCGCGGAGCGTAACGTTCCTCCCCGTAGGTATAGAGGATGCGTTTCAGTTCCTCCTCGGGCCAGGTATTCACGATCTCCGCCGCGGTGAGGGCGGAAGACCGGTCCATTCGCATATCCAGAGGGGCGTCCTTCTGGTAGGAAAACCCCCGTTCGGCTTCGTCCAGCTGGGGGGAAGAGACGCCCAGGTCAAACAGCATCCCATCCACGCCGGCAATACCCAGATCATCCAGGATATCCGGCACCCGGTCGAAATTAGAATGGACCAGGGTCACCCGGTCCTTCCAGGGCTTCAGCCGCTCTCCGGCAGCCTGCAGGGCCGTCTCGTCCCGATCCACGCAGATCAGTCTTCCGGAGCCGAGTTTGGCCGCAATGGCGCTGGAGTGTCCCGCGCCGCCCACGGTGCCGTCCAGATAGATCCCGTCCGGCCGGATATTCAGACCATCCAGGCATTCCGTCAGCAGGACCGGTTCGTGGGAGAACCCGCTCACAGCCCCAGTTCCTTATACAGCTCTGCCATGCTCTTTTCTGCGAAGCAGGCTTCCTCCGCCCGGCTGTATTCCTCGCTGTCCCACAGCTCCGCTCTGCCGGGAAGACCGATGATGGTGACGTCCTTTTCGATCCCCGCATACTTCCGGAGTTCGTTGGGAACAAGGATCCGCCCCTGTGCATCCAGCTCGCAGGTGGCGGAATTGGCGAAGATATACCGCATGGCGCTGGAATCGGAGAGGCGGATCCCTTCAAACTGGGCGCAGAATTTCGTCCAGCCTTCCTCGGAATATACCAGCAGGCATTTATCCGAACCCCGGACCACATAGCACACGTCGCCCAACTCCCGACGCATCTGCGCCGGGATGATCAGCCGCCCTTTGGCGTCCAGTCCGTGTGTATATTTGCCGGTCAAGGGTTATCCTCCACTTCGTTTCATTTGCCGCCATTTGGTCCCACTTCGTCCCCCATTATACTGTTTCTGTATCCTGATTGCAATAGGTTTGTTTCTATATTTATGAAAAAAATGTCTGGAATCCAGGAGTCTTATGCCGGTTTTCCGTGCCTTCCGGTAAATAATCGAACATTTGTTCGATTGTGGAAAGTGGAGGGCCATCCCAGGCCTTTTCCATTTCGTCCCGCGGTGCATTTCAGAAGGTGTATAGAACCGCATTATGTTTACCGAAAATGGATAATTTCCGTTCCCTATTCACTCGGGTTTTGTGGACAACTTTGTGGATATTGTGCAGAACTCCCTTGTTCTTCAAGGAATTTTCGCGTTCCCGCTCCGTCAAATGTGGATATATGGTCTGAATATTCGTCGAAGATTCGGTTGACAGAAGTAGCATTTTGAATTATTTTCCGTCCGGTTATCCCAAACTGGACACGTCTCCCGCGTCTCTTTCCGTTGACCTGAAAAAAAGGAATATGGTATAGTCTTTCTGTTCAGATCATGATCAGAAGAGGGAAAGGACGCACGAAAGATGAAGCTGGGCATCGGGATCGATACCGGAGGCACCTATACGGACGCCGTCGTTTATCGCTTCGCGGACAAGGCCGTGCTGGCCTCCGCCAAAGCACTCACCACCAAAGAAGATCTCTCCCAGGGCATTCTGGCCGCCTTGGGAAAGCTGGATCCCTCGCTTTTGCGTCAGGCGGACATTGCCGCGCTCTCCACCACCCTGGCCACCAACGCCTGCGTGGAGGGGAAAGGCAGCCGGGCCAGGCTTCTATTCATCGGCCAGGACGGGGAGACCATGGAGCGGGTCGGCACAGCCTACGGCATCACGGATCCCCGGGACATTTACCCCTGTCCCGGCAGCGGCACCTACGACGGCAAAGTGCTGCCGCATCCGGACTGGGATTCCATCCTGTCCGACGCCCGGGAATGGCTGTCCCAGGCGGAGGGCCTGGGGATCGTGGAAAAATACGCCATGAACAACGGGGCTGTAGCTGAAAAGGAAGCGAAACAGCGTTTCTCGGCGCTTACGGATATTCCCATCATCTGCGGCAGCGAGCTGTTCAGCGGGCTGGACAGCGTCCAGCGGGCTTCCGGCACCCTGCTGAATGCCCGTCTGGTACCCATCATCCGGGAGTTCCTGGATGCCATCCGGCGCTCGTTCACCGCCATGGGGATCACCGCGCCGATCCTGGTGGTACGCTCGGACGGCAGCCTGATGAACGAGCGGTTCTCCCGCCTCCGGCCGGTGGAGACCATTCTCTGCGGCCCCGCCGCCAGCGTTTTGGGCGGCATGGAACTGGCAGGCAAGCCCAACAGCGTGATCGTGGACATGGGCGGCACCACCACCGACGTTTCCCTGGTCAAGGGCGGTCTGCCCGTTCGGGTGCGGGACGGGATCCGCATCGGCGGCTGGCGCACCTTTGTCAAGGGAGTGCTCATCGACACCTTTGGCCTGGGCGGCGACAGCGCAGTCCGGCAGGAAAAGGGACGCATTGCCCTGGGTACGGAGCGGGTCCTCCCCATCTCCCTGCTGGCGCAGGAGCATCCCCGGGTACTGGAGGAGCTGCGGGCCCTGGTGGACGGAAAAATCGTACATACCCGCCCCATCCACGAGTACTACACCCTGGTGCGGGACATCTCCGGCGCCGAGGGCTGGACGGAGGAGGAAAAGGCCTTCTGCGCAGCGCTGCGAAACGGTCCGCTTTCCATCCGGGACGCCGCCGCCGCCGTGAATACGGATATCTACAAGCTCCAGGTCAAGCGGCTGGAGCGGGAGGGCGCGGTGCTCCGCTCCGGACTCACCCCAACGGACATCATGCACCTGAAAGGCGACTTCACTTCCTATGATCCGGAGGCCGCCAGGCTGGCAGTTCTCTTCCTGCTCCAGTGCATGGGCCGTCCTGCCCGGGATCTGGACCGCTTCTGCGACGAGGTCTACGACACCGTCAAGAAAAAGCTGTACTGCAATCTGGTCCGCATCCTGCTCCAGGATCGGTATCCCGCTCTGCAGAACGGCCTGGGCAGCACCTTGACAGAGCTGATCTCCAGCCGTTGGGAGGATATCCGTTCCGGAAGGGACGACGGATATTTCGATCCCGGCTTTCTGACCGGAGCGACCCTGGTGGGCATCGGCGCGCCGATCCATATCTTTCTCCCGGATGTGGCAAAAGCCCTGGGGACGGATTGCTTCATCCCAGAGAATGCCGGGGTAGCCAATGCCGTAGGCGCCATTGTGGGAAATGTGGCTGCCGCCGTGGAGGTGGAGATCCGCCCCAATCACACGCCGGACGGCATCCAGGGTTATTTTGTATGTTCCATCGAATCCAATATCCGGGTCAGTACCCGGGCGCAGGCGGAAGAGCTGGCCCGGGAAACGGCGACCCGCCTGGCCAAAGAGGAAGCCCGGGAGCGGGGTGTTCTGGGAGATATCCGGGTGGAGGTCGAGATGGAGGATTCCACCGGCCTCGCCACAAAATCCCGCACCGTGGACCTGGGCAGCCGGGTGACCGCCACCGCCCGCGGCAGCATGATCCTGTAACTTCTCCACGGTAATTTCCTGAAGAAATTGCATGTGCCTGTCCCGCATTCATGCATTTTTTGGGGTTTTCTCCGGTTTTCCCCTTGCTTTTCTGCAAGTTTGCGTATATAATGCAGCTTCATAATGAACGTCGTTCTGCAGCGGCGATCGATGGATCGATCGTTTCGCGGCGCAGCGGCCGGTCAGGCCGCGGGCGATGGAGCGTCATGATTAACAGGCATTGGGGGAACTGACTATGAGGCATATTTCGGCAAAAGCGGCAGCGGTCCACGAATCCAGCACACTGGCTGTCAGCGATCTGGCCAACCGTCTCCGGGCGGAGGGCAAGGACGTGATCAATTTCGGGACCGGCGAACCGGATTTCGATACGCCTGAAAATATCAAGGAAGCCGCCATCCGGGCGATCCGGGATGGCAAGACCAAGTACACCGCAGCCTCCGGACTGCCTGCTCTGAAGCAGGCGATCTGCGGCCGGCTGGAAGCCGACCTGGGAGTCAGCTATCAACCCGGGGAAATCATCGTCGCCAGCGGCGCGAAGCACAGCATCTATATCGCGCTGTGCTGCATGCTGAACCCGGGGGACGAGGTCATCATCCCCGCGCCTTACTGGGTCACCTATTCCGAGGCGGTTTCCATGGCGGGCGGAACGCCCGTGATCCTGCAGACCAGCGAGACACAAGGGTTCCTTCTGCAGCCGGAAGCGCTGGAGGCAGCCATCACGCCCCGCACCACAGCGCTCATCCTCAACAATCCCTCCAACCCGACCGGCATGTTCTATAATGCGGAGCAGCTGGCCGCCCTTTGTAAGGTCTGTGTCAAACACGATATCTGGATCATGTCCGACGAGATCTATTACCGACTCCTGTATGACGGACTCCGCTTCACCAGCGCCGCAGCTCTGGGGGAGGAGATCAAAGCACGGACCATCCTGGTCAACGGCGTGAGCAAATCCTATGCCATGACCGGCTGGCGTATCGGCTACACCGCCTGCGACAGCAAGCTGGCCAAGGCCATGTCCAATTTCCTGAGCCATTCCACCAGCGCCCCCAGCACCATCTCCCAGTATGCCGCCATCGAAGCTCTCGGCGGCCCGCAGGACAGCGTGGAAGCCATGCGCAAAGTATTTGAGGAACGGCGCAACTATATGGCCGACCGGATCAATTCTCTCCCCGGCGTCCGCTGTCTCAAACCCCATGGCGCGTTCTACATCATGATGAACATTGAGGATCTGGCCGGCCGGAAGCTGGGCGGCCAGGTGATCCAGAACGGCAATGATTTTGCCATGGCCTTCCTCTCTGCGGAGAACGTGGCGCTGGTGCCCTGCGCCGGCTTCGGCGCTCCCCAGTATCTGCGCTGGACCTACGCCGCCTCCATGGAGGATATCCGCCGGGGTCTGGACCGGCTGGAGCGCTTCCTGAAAGATTGAGCGCATCGAAAATACATGCCCCGCTGTGTTAAAACACGGCGGGGTCTTTTTTCTCGTTGCAGAACCGGACAAACTGTAGTATACTAAATTAACTATATATGCCCTGCCGGAAAGGCGGGGAGTCACGGAGGTCCATGTCCAATGGAAGAAAAGGTTCTGATCGGCAAGCTGTACGATCTGCAAGGCTATTCCGTGCATGACGGGCCCGGCATACGCAATACCGTCTTTCTCAAGGGCTGCCCCCTGCGCTGCCCCTGGTGCCACAGCCCGGAGAGTCAGGAGTTCCCCACGGAGCTGAACTGGATGGAGATCCGCTGCGTCGGCGTGGAGGAATGCGGCAAATGCATTCAGGCCTGCACCCGGGGCGCCATTACCAGGGGCGACGAAAAAGTCAGCCTGAAGGACGACCATGTCTATACCGTGGTGAAGGTGGAACGGCTGAAGTGCGACGAATGCTTCGCCTGCACCGAGGTCTGCCCCCACACGGCCCTGTATAAATGCGGCACGGATTACACCGTGGAGAAGGTCATGGATCGTCTCCGCCGGGATAAACCCTTTTATAAGCGCAGCGGCGGCGGCGTGACCATCTCCGGCGGCGAATGCCTCTGCCAGCCGGAATTCACCCTGGCCCTGCTGAAGGCCTGCAAGGCAGAGGACATCCATACCGCGGTGGATACCACCGGTTTTGTCCGCTGGGAGATCATAGAGCAGGTCCTGCCCTATACGGATCTGTTCCTGTACGACCTGAAGCAGATGGACAGCGACCTTCACCGCCGCGTTATCGGGGTCCCCAATGAGCTGATCCTGGAGAATGCAAAGAAGATCGCAGCCGCCGGCGGCAAGCTCCAGATCCGCATCCCCACCATCCCCATGTTTAACGACAACGATAAATCTTACCGCGCTTTCGGCGAATTCATACTGGAGCTGGGGGACGCGGTGACCCAGGTGCAGCTTCTTCCCTACCATAACCTCGGCGTGGTGAAGTGGGAACGGCTGGGACGCTCCGGTCCCGCCCTGGAGGCCACACCGCCCACGGAGGAGTTCATGCAGACCCGCAAGAAGCTGCTTGAGGATATGGGCATCAAGAATGTCGTCATCCATTAAACCAGCGCAACAGCCGCAAGAGGAAATCATATAAACTAATTCTTTATGGAGGTGCCGCAATGACCAAAAAAGAACAATTCTTTTCCGTAATGCGTGGCGAAAATCCCCCCAAGTGGATGGGCTACGGCTTCAACGCCTGGCCCGCATGCATGTTCCACTGCATCATCGACCCCATCACCGTCTGGGATATCCTCTTCATTGAAGGTAACAACGTCCTGGATCACTGGGGCGTCAACCACCGCTTCCTCCCCGGCGACCCGGGCATCATCCCCATGGTGAATGAGGAAAACCAGGTCATCAAAGACATCACCCATTGGCGGGACTACGTCCACTTCCCCGAGATCCCCACGGATCTGGACTGGAGCGGGACCAAGGAGCAGATCGCCCAGGTGGACCGGGACAACGAATTCGTCATGATCCCCACCTTCCGCGGTCTCTTCGAGCGGGCCCACTGCCTCATGACCTTTGAGGATACCCTGGTGAACATGTACGAGGAACCCGAAGCCATGAACGAGCTCTTCGGCGCCTACACCGACTGGAAGCTCAAGGTGGCCGAGATGCTCTGCGACGAGCTGGATTTCGACGTGATCCACAGCCACGACGACTGGGGCAGCAAGACCGCCATGTTCTTCTCCGTGGACAAGTTCCGGGAGCTGCTGAAGCCCCACTACAAGCGCCTGTACGACTACTACCACAAGCGGGGCAAGATCGTGCAGCACCACTGCGACTGCTACGCCACCGACGTGGCCCCCGAGCTGGTGGATCTGGGCGTGGAGATGTGGCAGGGCGTGCTTCCCTCCAACGACATCAAGCGCATCCAGCGGGAGACCCAGGGCAAGATCCTCCTCATGGGCGGCCTGGACCAGGGCCTCATCGACCAGGCGGACGTCACCGAGGAAGCGGTCCGCGCTGAGGTGCGCCGGGCCATCGACGAATACTGCCCCGGCGGTTCCTTCCTCCCCTGCATCGGCTCTCTGGAATGCCTCAACGCCTGGGTCACCCCCATCGTCATCGACGAGTGCAACAAGTACGGCGCCGAGTGGCTGGCAAAGCAGAAGAAATAATCAAGTATTCAAAAGTACGGCGGCTGCCCCATCGGGCAGCCGCCATTATTTTCCGTCTTTTAATAGCTGTTGATCTCCAGGCTCTCGTCGTCCTCCCCGGGGGTGATGCTTCGGATGACCACATGGTAGCTGTAATCCGCGTTCACCTGCACCAGCACCCGGTCCCCGTTCTTCTTCCCCAGCACGGCCTTCCCCAAGGGGGACTCCTTGCTGATGAGCCATTTTGAGGGATCCTGGCGGAGGGTGGTCACCAGACGGATCCGCTGGAGCTCCTCATCCTCCTCGAACCAGAGTTCCACCCAGTCGAACAGGCCGGCGGTGTCTCCGCTCTCCTCCGGCGCGTCGATCACCACGGCGGTGGCGATCATCCGTTCCAGGTAGCGCACCCGGCTGTCGTTCCGGTTCTTCTCCTGCTTTGCCGCTTTGTATTCGAAATTCTCGCTGAGGTCTCCGAAAGCCCGGGCGGTCTGCACGTCCTCGATGAGCTTGGGACGCAGGACCTTTGTCCGGTATTCGATCTCCTCCCGCATTTTCTGGATATCCACTTTGGTCAATTCATCGTGCATGCTGATCCCTCCCGAGGCCGAAGTATACCACGCATTTCCCTCATGGGCAAGCGAAAGCGCATTGACTTAGCGCCCCGGGCGTGGTATCTTTTAAGCAGCGAATGAAAGTATTTTACATTATACAGGAGGAATCAACATGGGCGATTATTTGAAGGGCAAAGTTGCCATCGTCACCGGCTCCGGCATGGGTATCGGCCGGGCCGTCGCCAAGGCCCTGGCCGCCGAGGGCTGCAAGGTGGTCACCAACAACCGGGCTCCCTGGAACGGGGTCATCCCCGTGGACCACGAGAAGTTTGACCGTCTCTCCAAGGAGATGCAGGACTGGGCCATGACCGAGTACGCCAAGTACTACGGGGACGCCGAGCGCACCGCGAAAGAGATCCGGGAAGCCGGCGGCGAGGCCGTGGCCTGCTTCGCGGATATTTCCGACTATGACGAGGCGGGCAAGCTCACCGAGTGCGCCCTCAAGAATTACGGCAAGATCGATATCGTGGTGAACATCGCCTCCGCCTTCGGCTTCAGCCCCGTACAGGATATGCCCAAGGAACTGTGGGACAAGGTGAACAAGGCGAAGCCCACCGGCCACTTCTACGTCATCCGCCATGCGGTGCAGCACATGATCGATCAGGGCTGGGGCCGCATCGTCAACTGCGCCTCCCCCGCCTGGGCGGGCGGCAATCTGCGGCAGTGCGAATACTGCGCCGCCAACGCCGGCGTCGTGGGCATGACTTATGGCCTGGCCGCCGAGCTGAAGGAATTCGGCATCACCGCCAACACCTTCGCCCCCGCCGCCAAGACCCGGGCCAGCGTGGACATGGAGATCCACAACGTGCTGGAGGGGGAGCACAGCGTCATTTCCGGCAACCCCATCAGCTATGACGGCACCGCCGCCCCCGAGACCTTCGCCAACTTCATCGTCTGGCTCTGCGGCGAGGACGCCAAGGACGTCACCGGCCAGGTCTTCATGACCATGGGCAAGTTCATCGGACGCTACGCCATCCCCACCGTGGAAGGCGCCATGATGGCCGCTGGAGACGGATGGAGCCTGGACGAGGTAAAGGAGAAGAACAAGGCCCTCTTCGAAAAGCGTCCTCCCATGCCGCCCAGAGGCCCCGCTCCCGCCAAGGAGTAAGATCCATTCAAAGAACAATACCGGTCTGCCCTCGGGCAGGCCGGTTTTTTGGAAGGAGAACACCTATATGGATGGATTCCGCGTGCTGGACCCATCGTTCTTCACCCCGGAACGGGATACCCGGGAGATCGCCCGGGCCCTGCTGGGTCAGATTTTGGTCCACGGGGAGACCGCCGGACGCATCGTGGAGACGGAAGCCTATCTGGG
>CAMZIY010000017.1 GCA_947307365.1 uncultured Clostridia bacterium | reverse complement strand
GCCTCCGCTCCGGCGTTCCGCAGGATGAACCGCCGGAAGCCTGCCTTTCCCAGGCTGCGCACGCCGGTCTTGAACAGGGCGTCGAAACCGATCTTTTCCGTCGCGGCCTCGATGACGCCCGCTGCGGTGCCAATGATAAAGCTCCGTTTGTCGGAAAGACCACGCTCTTTGGCAGCCAGGACGCTGTCCGCGGCGGCCTCCGTCCCCATAACCGTCAGGGCCAGAGGTTCCATTCCGCCGGTTACGGCGGAGGTATACAGGAAGTCCCCCATGGACAGGGCCAGATTATAGGCATAGGAGCCGGCCTTGCCCCATTTCCCGCTGTTCTCGATTTCCCGGCTCACCGCGCCCCGGATGGCGTTGGCGGTATAGCTCCCCCGGTTGTACCCGGCGTTGGGGTCCAGCTTCTCTCCGCTGAGGACCTTCTCCGCCTGCTGCGCATAGGAGAAAACGCTCAGGGGCTTGGTCAGGGTACTGAATACCGACATGTTGACCGGGTGTTTCTCCGCCTCCTCCGCCCAGTACGTTTCCTCCTTCTTCCGCTGGCGGGCGTTCAGCTCCCCCTGCAGATCGCTCAGGAACCGATCCGCCGCATCCTTCCCCCGGGTAATGTGGATGTAGTTGTATACCCCCTTCTCGGTCTCAGTGAGATTCAGCAGAAACCGGCTGTCCGTTCCCATCAGGGTCCTGCCGGTGACGCTCTCATTGGAGAACTGTTTGTTGACGGCGTCCGTGTTGCCGTTGATGTACTCGTATACCGGATCGTCATAGCCGGTCTCCAGCCATTGGCCGAGCAGCGCTTCCTGCCATGTCATTCCTTTTTTTCCGCTTCCCGTGGGCACATACGCGCTTTTTCCCGAATAATCGGCCGTTTTCGTTATGCCCCGATAGGCATCGGGCAGCTTCGATTCCGGTTCGCCGAAGGTCCCGCTCTTGTGGCTGCTCACTCCTGCGTCGTTTCTCCCGATCTCCCCCGGGTCGCCCGGTCCGGCGCTTTCCGGCTGCGGCGGACTCTCCATCGCCGCCCGGAGCCGCCTGCTCCCGGACAGGCCGGAGGGACGGCCTTCCCCGTCCCCCGCGCCTTCATTGTTCAATACTCTCGTGGGCTCCGTCCCTCGGACGTCCCACGTGGCTGCCCGGAGCCGCATCAGTCCGACCGTCCTCATCCGTTCACCATCCCAACTGGTCCATCATCACATCGATCTCGTATTCATGGATGGTCCCGGCTTCATAGGCCCGGCGCATGGCTGCCAGGGCCTCTTCTTTTTTCTGCCGGTCCGCCAGGTCCCGCACGGTCCGCCACACCCCGGTGAACCCCGCGCTCATGGGGCTGCCGTTCCGGTGGACCACTCCGTCCAGGTTGGCGACCCCGTCCTCCAGCCCCCGGCTCACGTACTTCTGCCGCAGGGCTTCGTATTCTTCCCGGGTGATCCGCTCATCCCGGAGCTCCGCGTCCAGCTCCACCAGGAGCTGGTTCCAGGGCCGCCCCTGAGCCTGCATGTCCGCCAGCACCCGGTCCATGACCGCATACTCGCTCTCCGGATCCCCTTCGTCGGGGATGCCGCCGGGTTCAACCAGCCCGGCGCTTTGAAGGATGCGCAGGGTCAGGTCGGACCGGTCCCCGTTCAGATAGGCCTTGTACGCTGCGTTCACCGTGGAGGTGGAATAGGTCTCGCCTCCGCTGCCGGAGCCTTTCCCGCCGCCGGAATACTTCCCGCTCCCGGTGACGGTCGGTGTGTTGTTGCTGTAGGTGAAGACCTTTCCGTTCTTCGTGGTGATGGTGACGTTGCCGTATTCGTCCTTGCGCCAGGCGCTGCCGTCGCTTCCGGTCATGGCGGTGGGATTGCCAGGCGTGCCGTTGGGCGCGTTCTTCACGAAGTACAGTGCATCCTGCGTGTTGAACTTGTACATGCTGCCGTCGGAGGCGTAGGCCACCTCCTTCGGGTTCGCGCTGCTGGTATCGATCCCCAGACCGCTCAGCCCGGAGTAGTCGCCGTACTTGGCCCCCAGCTGCGCCATGGACAGCTCCATCTCTTTTGCGTCCTGCTCGTCGCTTACCTGGTCCCGCATCACCTTGTACGCCCATTCCCTTTCCTTCTGGCTCAGCTGGTCACCGTATTCGGTGAGGTACCGGTTCCATTCGCGCCATTTCCAGCCCTGGCTGTCCGCGTACTCCAGGAGCTTCTGCGCCCACTCCCGGTCCACCCGGGCGTCTTCGATGGTGTCCCGGTACTGCTTATAGGCCATTTCTTTTTCGTAGTTGGCCTGATTGACCGAGTCAATGTACCGATTGTACTCGTCCTTGGACATATCCATTCCCAGCTTCTGATTGTCCCTTGCTGCGCCGTAGGCAAAGTCTCTGCTTTTGTTGAACTGATCCACCTCATCCAGGTACTGCTGATACCGGGTTTCCCAGTCGCTTCTCTCGTTGTTGATGGAATCCTGCGCCGTGCCGTAGGCAAACTCTCTGTCCTTGTTGAACTGGTTCACC
Source organism: uncultured Clostridia bacterium (assembly GCA_947307365.1). GTDB lineage: Bacteria > Bacillota > Clostridia > Oscillospirales > Oscillospiraceae > UBA1774. The sequence continues at coordinate 25,312 of CAMZIY010000017.1, read as the reverse complement.
TGATCCAGGTGCCGGTCGTAATCCTGCTGGCCGTACAGATAGTATGCGTTGGCAAGGTTCAGGTTCTGATTCTGACTGTCGAGCCAGCGTCCGTACTCGGTGGTGTCCGCCTGCCCGTAGGCTTCGCTCAGGCCCAGCTGTCGCTCATACTCTTTCAGGTACCGGTCGTAGGCGTCCCGGTACAGCTGCGGCAGCTTGTCGCTGAGCTGGGAGGCGTAGTAATTCCCCGCCTGGCTCGCCGCCGTGACGGCGTAGCTGGAGGGTATGCCGCCGGTCGTCCCGGCCGCGCGGCCCAGGGTATCCTCCGTTGCCCGCTGCCCTTCCCTCCGGTACTGCTTCTGGTACGCCTGCCACACGGGATCCGTGTCCGGGTCGTAGTTCCACTTCATGTTCGCCGCGTTCCGAAGGGAGTCGTCCCGCATCGCCTGATACGGCGAGCCGCCCCACTTTTCCGTGTAGGCTTCGATCGCCGCGTCCCGGCGAGCCTTGTAGGGATCGCCTGCGTATTCCGGAGCGTGCGCGTCTGCCCAGTCCTTCAGATACTGCTGATAGGCTGTGTTCTGCGTATGATCATACTCCCCGCCGGTCCACTCCGGCGCTGCGGAGCCCCCATACGCTTCCTGATACGCCAGCCAGTAGGGGTCGCTGTCGGGATCATACGCCTCCGGTGCGGCGAGGCTCGGCGCATTGCCGCCGCCGCCATACCGGGCGTACCACTCGTCAAAGCTCAGGGGCTGGGTCTGCGTCGGGACGTATGCCCCCGCGCCTCCGCTGGAGTAGGTGCTTCTGCCGGTGGGCGTGCCCCCCGCGTCCGCCTGGTTGACCGCCTCCTGGTAGATCGTGTTTCCGCCGGAGCTTGCCGCGGCCTGCTGCTGATTGAGCGTCTGCTGTGTCGCCGCGATCGCCGCCGGGTCGGCATTGGGATTCGCCTGCAGCTCCGCCAGCCGCTGCTGATTCCCCTGCGGGGTGTTCAGCGCCGGATTGGTGAACGCCCCGGCCTTGCTCATGTTGTCCAGAGTTTCAGCCGGAGTCCAGCCCTGCTGTGCTCCCCAGGCCGTCCAGGTGGTTGCACTGACGTCTTTCGGATCGGTCCCGTTTTCCTGGAACCACCTTCCGGTGAGAGTCCCGGAATTATCGTTGGTGGTGCCCCAGGTTTCCCCGTTGTCGGTCAGCGCGCCGTTCTGCCCCAGGTTCAGCACCTTGCCGTCCGGCGTGAGCCAGAGGTTTGTATGCTCATATTCCAGTCCCCGCGGCGTGAGGAGCTGATTGCCGATCACCGGCTGCATGCTGGCGTTCGCCCCGCCTGCATAGCCCTGGGCGTAGCCCCAGTACTTGCCGTCCTCGTCCCAGTAGCCGCCGAACTGGCCCTTCCCCTGCAGGCTGTTGGCCATGTCGATGGCCCCCTGGGTGTTGCCGGATCGATACATCTGTGCGATCTGCTTCCAGGTGTCGGAGTTGGAGTTGTCGATCACCCAGCCGCCGTCCGAACCCATCCTGGCCATCCCGTTGAACCAGTTCGCCGGGAGCTGATAGGTGGGCTGCTGCGCCGCCGCAAGCGCCGCCTGGCGGGGCGTCTGCGCTGCGCCCATTGCCGCAGCGCCGGCAGCCATCGCTCCTTTCACAGCCCCCTGCGTCACCTTCTTGAGTACGTCTATTGCCATTTCTTCCTCCTTATGCCTGCTGCCATTCGCCGCCGTACCGCTCCACTGCGATGGAGTAGATCACCGCGTCCCCGGTGCCCGTGAGCCGCAGCTGCCAGTAGTCGCACCGCCGCAGGATCAGCGGCACCACCTCGCTGGTCTTGGCCATCTCGCTGAACTCAGCCGCTTCCTCGAATTCCCCGCCGTCGTAGGCGATCCATACCTTCATGGTTCCCGCCAGCCTGCATCGGATCAGCAGCCGCAGGACCCCCTTCTTCGATTCGCTGCCGGTCAGGACTTTCTTGAAAGCCCTGGCAGAATCCGCGAAGGTGACGCGCCAGTTCGTGGTCTTGTCCCAATCATTGTCGAATACGCCGAGCTCATAGATAACCGGATAGTTGGGCTCTTCGAGAGGGTAGTCTTTGATCATCCAGTTGTGCGAACCATCGCCGGCAAACACCGCGTCCGGGATCCCGTATGTGTCGTTGGAGAGCATGTGCCAGGTCCCGTACCTCGTATCGTAGACAAACACTCCGGTCACAGTCAGCCACGGGATATTCTCGTTCCCGTCGTAATAGAACGGCATCAGCTGGATATAATACCGGACCGTATCCGTCCCGGCTCCGGGGCTTCCCATTTGGCTCACCATACCCGGCTCGATGCCCAGAGCGCCGGAAATGATCGTCGGGTAATCTCCTCCGTTCCACTCCATCACGCCCGCGTGACTGAGGTAGTACAGCTTGCCCCGGATCTCGACCACCGTTTTGCCCGCTCCTTTTTTCACGCCCATGATGTTCTGTTTCCGCAGGGTGAGGTTTTTGGGTTCGTCACCCAGGACCTTGAATACGGCGTTCTCCTTGAAAAAGGTGGGGTACCCCTGATAGGAACAGCATCCCGTGAATTTCCCCGGCGTCCCGGTCTCCGTCGTCCAGCTGTCCGTGCTCAGCCCGTCGTATACGTTCCAGTTCAGCGGGTCGCCGAGCTTGCTGGCGTAGATGGTGTCGCCCTTGCAGCCCCACAGCCGGTTCTCGTTGACACACACAAAGTCCATGTCAGGCACCGTGCGGCTGATCGTGACGTGATCCGCGTCCGCAGGCGGCAGCAGCGTGATCTCTGTGCCGCTCGGCGTTCCGACAACAGCATAAAGAGCGATTTGAACGATCTGCGGGTACGGCGGCAGCGTAGTGTATTGCAGATTGTTTCCAACCAGCTCGAGCGTAACGCCCGCCGGGACCTCCTCGCTCAGCACAAAGCCCCGATACGATTCCCCATCTGTTGAGAAATAATATGTCCCCGTCGGCAGCTTCTCGTACAGGTAACGATGCCAATAGCTCGCCGCGGTGAAGCAGTTTTCGTCGAAGCGCAGCTCGTCGCCTTCGATCTCCCGGATGATTGCAGTCTTGTTGTTCTCAGACAGTCCGCTCCCGGCGATGGTCACGCCGTCGCCTACGGAGAAATAATCCGCCCAATCCACTCCGGAGCAAAAGATCGTATTGCCCTTCGCCGGTACGCCGCCTATGGTCCCGTTCTTGAATACGACCGTTGAAGCGCCGGAATCAAATGCCGCTTCCATGTCGGCGATCGTTCCGGCAGCGAAGTCGTATACCCGCTTATGCTGCTTATTTCCCAAGAACGCTCCGAACAGGTACATTCCGGTTCCCAGTATGGCGTACTGGCTGGTATACTGGCCGGTATTCTGTGCATTGTCTACCAAGGGGTACGGGTCCAACACGCCGGGCCGCGTCGGGTCATGCAGATACACCCCGTAGCCATACGGGCCCTGTTCTTTGTATTCATACCCCAGCTTGCCGTCATACACGTACGGCGCGTTCATCTCAGCCTCCGCCTGGGTTTTGGAGAACCTTGCATTCGCCAGCAGCGGAAATTCCCGGCTGCTCATGTTCACGGCTTCGATCAGTTCCCCGTCCCCGGCGTTCTCGTTCAGATTGATTCCGCCCCACTCCGTGCGGACCTCTCTGCGGAATTTGTCCCCGGCGGGGAGATTCGGCAGACTCATTCCTTCACCCCCTTCAGCAGCTTGCAGATCCTCCGGGAGAGGATCGTTGCCTCCGCCCGGAGGATGGGCTTGTCCGGCCGGACGGTCCCGTCCGGAGATCCGTTCGCGATCCCGTTCTCCATGGCACGGTCGCTGTTCTCCCGCGCCCGGTGCTTCTCATAGTCTGTGTGCTTCATGATCTTCCTCCCTTACGCATAGGCGATGACCTTGCCGCAGTTGGGATCGTCGTAGCTCCCGCTCCCTGCGTTGGCCACGCTGGTGGCGCAGCGGATCAGCTCCTGCTCGTAGTCCGGGATCTCGTTGAGCACCCAGACTCCGTTCTCCCGGTGGGCCAGGGTCTGCTCGTCCCCCAGCTCCAGCTTCGCGGCGACGATGGTCGCGGATCCGCCGGTTTTGTTCAGGTGCAGAGCGATATTGAGCTTGTTGTAATCCAGGATCGTGTCCGGTATCGTTCCGGTAACGGACCACAGTCCCGCTCCGGTGATGCTCTTGCTGATAACGTCAAGCGTCCATTGATAAACCCGGCCGCCCGCGAAAAGGCCGAATTTGGGAAAACCGTCGCTGTCGCTGGTAAACGTCCAGCCATCCAGCAGGATGGACGCGGTGACCTTTTTGCCGACCAGCGCCTCCCGGGAGTCTACGGACTGGGTGAATCCCCGCAGGGTCCCCGCCGTCGCGGTGATCTGTACTCCTCCGGTCGTCAGGGAGACGGGCAGGCTGCCCCGTCCGTACCACCCGTCGCAGCAGTAGCCCCCGGTGTAGGACGCCTGCCCCCGGGTGTTCACCGGGAAGATGCCCGCTCCCGTGCCGCCGCCGGGGAAATACCAGTTCCGCAGCAGATTGCGGTCAGCCTTCCGCTGGAGTCCGGTATGGACCCCGCCGCTTTTGACCGGGTTGCTGCTGCTGGCTGTCGGAGCGTCGTCGAAGGTCAGCGTGTCCTGCTTCCCGCTCAGTGCGGTGTCGATATCGGAGATCTCTCCCTCTATGTCGGCGATCTTCTCCTGGATCCCGGAGATCTGTCCGCTCTGTTCCCGGATCCGTCTGAGGTATTCCGTCAGGCCTCCGTCCAGGTTGTCCTCCCCCAGGTGGGTCAGCAGGAATTCCAGCTCGTCCTTCATCCGGGTCAGGTAGTCCCGCAGCTCCCGGAGCTGATTTTCCCCGTTTCCTCTCGGGTGCGGGGGGTTCTCCCCCAGGACTCTCAGCTTCGCCATCGGGCGTCCCTCCTGCCGGCATATGCGGGATCATAGTGCCACTTCTCGTCCGGGATCAGCAAACGACCGGTCAGCTTGACAGCGCCGTCATATAAATCATATCCGTCGCCGTCCCAGATTCCCGGCCCGATGGTTATGCCAAGCAGCGTTTTCCCGGCATCAGCCATGATCATGGGCAGCGAAACCGACCCGTTTTCACTCAGCAGCTGCCGGCTTCCGATAGTCTGATCGCTGCTGTTTACCCAGGCTTGGACCCCGCAGGTCCAATCCAGCTCGGTTCCTGTGTGGCTGCTTGCTGTGGGCGTGATCGTGTAGATGTCGCCGTTCGCGTAAGCCACAACCAAACTTGTATCCAGCGTAAGATGATCCCCGTTTTCAAAATGGTCCAGCCCCGCTACGTCGGAAATGTCGAATGAGTACCACGTGCTGCCGATTTTGTAGCAGTAGGTTTGGGCATAGCTGTAGCCTGTGAATTGATAGTGGCATCCCCACCCGGTCTCGGGCTTGCGAACCACGATCCGCCCTGCTACCACCGCGCAGCCATCAGGAATCTCCACGATGGCCAGGTCTCCAAGTTCAGGTGTGATCTGCACCTCGATGATCCTGTTCCGCAGCCTGTCCGTCACGTCGAAGTCCCCGCCGAACCACCGGTTCGCTTCGGCCCAGACCTCGTTGAACAAGGCCATGCTGTTGGCATACCGGTCGTACTCCCCGTTGGCGTAGTGGATCATGGCCTGGAGATACCGGCTGTACATCCGGTCATGCGGCGCGGGCAGGGTCAAGATCTGGTCCCCGTCTGTCAGAGGCGTGAATTCCATGGGCTGGACCAGAAAGAGCTGCGTGTATACCTTGCCCTCCGCTTCGTTCAGCCATCCGGTCTTCTGCGCGTCTGTGTAAGCGTTGGGCTCGATGCTGTCCACATAATCGATACAATCCTGTACGGTCATTTCTGCCTCCTTATTTCAGACCGGTCTTCACCGCAATGAAGGCCAGGAGCGCCGTCACGATCCAGATCAGGACCTGCTGGCTTACGCTGTCCCATTTTCGGGCCGGACGCAGCCGCAGATCCTGGAGGGTGACGGACATCTCGTTCAGCTTGGCGTCAATCTGATCCAGCCGCTGCTTCAGCAGGGCCAGGGTCACGTCTCCGTTATGCAGCCGCTCCTCCACCGCGTCCATCCGGCGTCGAAGCTCGTCCACCTCTGCCCGTGCGGTCTGTTCATTCATGGTTTTCCGCCTCCGGCAAGCCTGTGGCAATGCTGGTGAGCAGGCTCAGGATCCCCGCCAACAGGGCGGCGGACCCTACGGACAGCCAGTTCACTTCCGAAAGCAGCGCCGACGTGCCGATCACCGCGGCGGCGGCCTGTGCCAGAGTGCGCAGAGCGCGGATCAGCGCCGCCCGCAAAAAGTGGTTCATTCTTCTCCCTCCAGTCTCTGCAGGACCACCGCCAGCTCCGCTCGGGTGAGGGGCTGGTCCGGTTTCCAGGTCCCGTTCCCGTAGCCTCGCATCAGGCCTTTTTCCAGTGCCCAGCGGATGCTTTTCTCCGCCCAGTGGCCGCTGTAGTCGGTCTGTTCGTCCTTCCCGTACGCAGGGCGGCAAACGCCCACGACGTTCTCTTTGTGCCGCGCCTTCTGGGCGACGCAGCCGCCCCCGGTCTGATCTCCCTCTGCTCCCGCCGAGGTGTTCCCTTCGATGGTCCGGTACCAGCCCTTCGTCCCGTTCAGCACCTGGGTCACGAGGCCGCAGTGCTGGGTCTCCCGAGTCCCGGAAAAGTTCAGGAGCAGGATATCTCCCGGTCGGATCTCCTCCGGGCCTGCCGTCTGTCCCCGTTCCCGATACCAGCGATACAGGGCGGAACAGGAGGAGGTCTTGCCGCCCCCGTAGAAGGCGTCCTTTTCTCCCGCCTCCCGGAAACACCACCACAGGAAGATCACGCACCAGGGGACCCCGTCCCAGCCGAAGGCCCTGCCGTATTTTGTCTGATTGCTCCCGGCGGGAACTTCTTTTTCTCCCAGTTCCCTCCGGGCCGTTTCGATCACCCGCTCAAGGCTCATTTTTATTCTCCTTCCTCATGGGGGGCGGGAAGATTCCCGCCCCCTTTCCGAACCTCAGATCCCTCAGGTGGCGGACATGATGCCTGCCGCCTTCAGGGCGTCCAGCAGCGCCTTGAACTCCGCCGCTGTGGGGGCGCTCCCCGCCGCCTCGGATACCTTGGCCGCCATTTTCACGGCTCCCGCCTTGGCTGCGGTGGCCGCCGGGATCGCGGCGGTCCCGTCCATTTTCAGATCACCGGTTACCCGGAGGTTGGTGAATACGGTGTACTCCATGCCTTCCCCCTCCTCAGCTGAGATCCGTTGCCCCGCTGACGCCGGCGCAGGCGATAGCCCGCCAGTCGTGGAAGCCTGCGGTGAACCGGGCCCGGCCGCGCCAGACGTTGGCGTCGGTGTTGTCGTCGATCTTGGAGGAGACCTCCAGCTCGACCCGGTCCAGCCACACCAGGCCGCCGTACTCCTTGTTGTACCGGCTGTCCAGCAGGAGCCAGGGGGTGGTGCCGGAGGTGATGTACTGGTTCAGATAGGACCAGACGATGACGTTCCACCGGCCGAACTGATAGTTGAAGCCGTTGTTGGCGGTCTCCGGGGACTTGTCCGCGCCGATGGCGGCGAATACGGCCTTTTTCAGGCTGTGGATGTTGGGGATGACGATGGTGTCCGGAGCCACGTCCAGGATCTCGTCGTTGTCTCCCCGGGTGTTCTGCATCTTCACCTCCAGCTTGCCCAGGGCGTCCTCGCTGAAGTCGTCCGCCCAGAGGTTGCACTGGGCCGCGCCGCTGATCTTGGCGGGATGGTCGGCGGCGAAAAGGGTCTTGCCGTCGCTGGTCTTCAGATCGAAGGTGCCTCCGGCGAAGGAGGCGGAGGAATTGCCCTGGATCGCGCCGCCCAGCAGAGCCGCGCCGAATTTCTCCCGGGTGCGGTAATAGGCGGTGACGAAGGCCGCGGGCTTCTGCCGCAGATCCATCAGCTTGCTGTCCTCAATGATCTTCCGGGAGATGGAGAAGGAGTCCTTCCACTCCACCGCCTCCATGATCTTGCTGAAGCCCTCCTCCTGGCCGTCCGTGGGGTAAGCCCCGTTCTCGCCTGTGACCCGGAAGCCGTCCATGGCGGTGAGGCTGGTGAACTTTTCCCCGAAGTGCTTGCTCTTCTCCCGGGAAAACAGCTCCTTCACCACGCTCTGCTGCTCGAACTGTTCGCCCCGCTTCTCGATAAACATGCGGATGGGGGCCTGGGACTTGCCGAAGATGCTGTCGTTTACGCCGCTGGCTTCGGAAAACGTGATATTTGCCATTCTGTTCTTCCTCCTCGCTTAAGAAAACTTCACCAGGACCCGGGAGCCCGCGGCGTCCCCGTCCTTGGCCACGATCTCCGCCACGCCGCTGCTGGTGGTGCCGGTGACCTGGCATCCGTTGGAGGCGTGGAGCGTGACCTTTGCGCCGATATTGACGCCGCTCAGGCTGGCGCTGTTGGTGGTCTCGAAGATCTGGTCCCGCTCCACCGGAATCACCGGGATGATATCCCCGGCGGTCAGGGTGTTCTTCGCCTCGTACATGCTGATATAGGTCGGCTTCGAGGTGCCGGTGGCGATGGCCAGTTTGCCGGAAGACAGTACCAGCGCCATGCCGATGGACGGTTTGATGGCCGTCGCCGGGAGGTACTGCCAGGGCTGCACCCGACCGTCTTCGCTGTTGTAAGGGATAAAACCTCTCATGAGATAGTCACTCCTTTTTCCTTTCGTCCGAACCGCTTCCGGTCCGCGTTGTAATACCGCCGGATCTCCGCTTCCGCCGCGTCGGGCAGCAGTTCCCGGAACAAGGCCATCTCGTCCCCGGGAACGGGGAGAGCGCCCAGCCCCGTGCTGGAGGTGGCGTTCAGATGATTCTTGCTGGCGGCCTTGACCCGGGCCGCTTCCCTGGCCCGATCTTCCCGGAGGCCGTTCAATTTATCCCGGGCGGCCAGGGTATAGGCTTCCACAAAGCTCAGGCCCCGGCGCACATACCGGCGGAAACGCTCCCCGCTTTCACTGCGGAGGATGCATCCCAGATCCTCCATCTCCGGATCCATCCGCCGGATCTCCTCCAGTTCCGCCGTCACCCGGGGGTCCTGGGTAGGGGTCCGTTCCGGAAGGGGCGGGGCCTCCCGCTCCAGTTCCTCCAGGGAACCCACGGGCCTGCCGGTCCGGGGATCCAGGACGCCCCGCCGCCGCAGGGTATCTGCGATCTCCGCCCTGGCGGCGCTGCGCGCGGCAGCCTCCCGCTCCCGAAGCCGTCTCCCGGCGGCCTGTCTGGCCCGCTCCTCCGGGCTCATCACCGGCTTTGTTTCAGGCTCCTCCGGCGTTTTCTCCCCTGCCGCCTGCTCCGTCGGCTGTTCTTCTGCGTTGCTTTCTCCTTCGACCTCCAGGCCGAACGTTTCCTTGTAATCCTGATCCATTTTTCCTCCTGGCCTTTTTCGCCGGCCATGCGAACGATGTTGTTTCCGGGTCTGTCCCGGTGGGTTTACCGGACCTTGCCGTTCCGCAGATCCTCGCCCTTTTTCACCTTCCCGCCGCTCTTCTTCGGGGCGATCTGGCCAGGGGCCTTTACGGTCTGGCTTCCGGTCTGGGCGATCCTGCCCGCATAACCTTTTTCCGCCATGCGCTCTCCTCCTTTCCCCGGAGCCCGGAGAGCGGCCATGCTGCCCTCTCCGCTCCCGCATTCTCCGAAGCTCCGCCCTTAACCGGCGCCGCCCCGGGTCTCCGGGATTTTTGCGCTGTTCCCCTGCGAACCGGCCTTTTTCGCCGGCCATGCGAATCTCGGTCTTTGGACGCCGGAAAGGGCGTCCCGCCTGGCGTCCTCCCTGGCACGGACCTCCATCTCTCCCAGGATCTGCGACAGTTCCTGCTCCTGCCGGAGGGATTCCAGGTATTCCCGGGTATCTTGCGCCCCGGGATAATGGAGGAGTTCAAGCTTGGTCCAGTACAGAAGCAGGGTGCGCAGATCCCCGGGAGGGCCGAAGGCTCCTGCCCTGAACATCTCTCCCGCCTCCTGCCACATCCGCTGCCGGTCTCCCGCCAGCGGCGCGGAGGTATCGCAGGAGAACAGAAAGCGGTCGTCGTCCAGGATGCAGTGCCAGGTCCCTGCCGCATCCCGCTCGTAGAAATCGTAGCGGTCGAACTCCTCGTACTTGGCGTTTCCCCGGTCGTCCTCCGCCACGATGGGCCGGGGCTCGTCCGCGTAAGCCACCTTCAGCTGGACGATCCGCTTGAACAGCTCCGCGTAGGCCGCCTCCTTCAGCACCCGTCTGCTCTCCAGACGGCCTGCAGCCTGAGCCGCGGCGAACTGCTTCGCCACGCCGCTCTGGGCGGTGGCGTCCCGTCTGCCCTGGAAGGAATCCGTGATCCCCAAGATCTGCCGGGCCTCTTCGTAAACCTGGTTCAGATAGGCCATCTCATACTGGAGATTGCCGGAAAAGTCGTAAAGGCCGATCATGGCCTTGTCCGCCGGGCTGCCGATATACCAGCGCTCCGCGTCCTCCGGGTCCGTGCGCAGGTCCGCCCGGTCCGGCAGGGTCACACGGGTTCCCGCCTTGATGAGCCGGTCGATGATCTTGGTCTCCAGGCGGGAGACCGTATTCTGCTGATCCTCGATCTTGTCCACGTCGCTCTCCCCCAGCAGACGGCCGAAGAGGCTCACGTTCCGCTGCAGGAACACGGGAAACAGGGTCGGCCGGTAATAGGGAAGCCGGATGGGGGCCCCTTCTTCTCCGGGGATCCGGTTCCCGGCGGCGGTGGCGACGGGGCGATCCACCTCCTCCTGCTCCACGGTCTGTCCTGCCAGCCTGCCGCCGCAGACGGGACAGGCCGACGCCTTGGGATCCGTCTCCGTCCGTCCGCATTCCGCGCAGCGCCGGACTCTGCGGGCCGTGTAGTCCTCCAGGTCCTCCAGCACCGTATCCCCCACCCAGGAGATCTTCCCGATGCCGCCTCCCTCTCCGCGGTAATACACCACGTACTGGGTCACCAGGTCCTCCGCCGGCACGGTATCCCGCTCCGATCCCCGGATCTCCGGATCCGTCTCCCCCGCCTCGGACACGTCCCTGCCGTACATCCGCCGGATGCTCTCCCGGGTCTGGGGGAGCTTCAGGGCGACGGCGTCCATGTCCTCCACCCGGCCGAACACCCCGTCCTGGGGGATCACCTGCCGGGGGTGGAGAACAGATACCGTCACGTCCCCCACGGTGCTGTGGGTCCGGCTGGCGTTGTCCCACTCCACCAGCCAGAAGGCTCCGCCCTGGATGGGCACCATGCGCTCCAGCAGGTCGTTCAGTTCCTCCATGGGAAGGCGGTTCAGCTCGTTCCGGAGCATGTCCTCCAGGAGCTTTGCCCGCCCCTCGTCCTCTTTTCTCCGGGCCGTGACCTTGGGCTGGGGGATGACGGAACTGACCTCGCTCTCGATGTTCTCCGCCACGATGTTCCGCAGATGGGCGGTCTCCCGTCGGCTGCCGTCCCGCCTCAGGTCCTTTTCCGTGAGCGGGGCGATCTCCCGGACCTCTCCCCGGTACAGGGCCTCCCGCCGGTCCATCTTGTCCAGCTCTTCCCCATAAGCCGTCTCGTTCCGGCGAACCCATTCCTTCCAGTATTCCAGGTTTTTCTCCATAGCTCCTCCTTATTTCGGCGTGCCCCAGGCCGCCAGCATCCGCTTTCTTTCCTCTCCGTCCGCTCCCCGGTAATCCTCCCACATGTCCGCCGTCCATCTCCGGCGGCCTTCCTCTGCCGCCGTCTCCGGCGTCATCCGCTGTCTGGGGCGGATGTACCAGGCGATGGCCAGGGCCAGAACGCAGTCGTCGTGGGCTCCCGGTTCCGCAGCGGGGCGCATATGCTCATCCCGCACAAAGGTAAGCATTTCCTCCAGGGTGATCCGGTGGGATACGCCCTCCAGCGCCTCCCGCATGGCCTCCACCAGCCCGCTGAGGATCACGGGCCTCGTCACCGCCGTGGTGCGGAAGCCGAAGGATCGGGGCTCCGGCCCGCTGAAGGTGTCCTCCGCTTCCCGGACGTACTGGCGGGGGTAGCCCAGCTCCTCCAGCCGCTTCACGGGGTAGGTGGAGAAATTGGTCTCGATCCCCACCAGCGCCGTGTTGTAGGTTCTCCCCAGGCAGTAGACCTGCTTGGCGTAGGTATCCTCGTCGTACCGGTGCCGCAGAACGGCTGCCTGTTCGCCGGTGATGTTGTCCAGCACCTGGGCCGTGAACCAGTCGGATCCCTCCCCGGCGGTATCCCCTCCCAGGACGTAGGGCCTGCCCTTCGCCGGTTCCCGAAAGATCTGGATGGGTCCGCCCTTCTCCTCCTGCCAGGTCCAGCTTTCGATCCGCGGCCGGGGATCCTCCGCCGTACCCGGCACCTCCCGGTAGGTGAAAAAGCCCTCCCGGACGGGCTCCGGCGCCTCCGCCAGCTGCCGACTCACCGCCCGGGCGTTGAAGACCGTCCGCCCCGTGACCCCCCACTGCCCCAGGCAGTACACCTGATAGTAGTAGGGATCCCGATCCCGGAAGCCCTCCAGGGTGGCGATGGCCTCCGGGTCCAGGAAGCGGTTGTCCCGGTAAGTGCTCCGGTGGACCCGGGCCCGCTCGTCCGGACAGTCGAAAAACCGGCGTTTCAGCCAATGGGTCACGCTGATGGGATTGAAACTGAGGATGATCTGCTTGTACCAGGCTGTCTCCCCCCGGAGGCGGATGTCCAGCTGGTTGAAGTCTCCCTCCTCCAGTTCCGAGGTCTCCTCGATCCAGATCCCGGTGATGTTGTATATGCTCTTCAGCTTCTCCGCGTCGTCCAGCCCGGCAAACAGGATCAGGCTTCCGTTGGGCAGCTCGATGCGCATATCGCTCTTGTTCACCTTTGCCTTCACCCCGGGGTAGTGGTCCCCCAGCTGGGCCCGAAGCTGGGCGAAGCAGGAATCCCGCAGGGTCCTGGCCACCTTCCGGCATACCAGCCAGCGGTGCCCCGGCTCCCGGATGCAGCGTTCCAGTACCTTCCGTCCCGCAAAGATGCTCTTGCCGCTGCCGCCGCCCCCCATCAGCACCAGATATCGGTGCTCATCCAGGAACAGGGGAAGGAAGGCGGCGTTGCTCTCCCGGCGCAGGGCCGCCCACCACAAAAGGGTCTCCCGGGCCTCCGGCCTCAGCTGTTTCATGGCTCATTCCTCCCGGCTGTCCAACTCCTCCAGGATGGCCCGCCGCTGAGACAGGCTCAGGAGGCCGGTTTCCTCCTCCCGTTCCCCGGTCTGATCCCGGTCGTTCTGGAGGATGTAGATCAGTCCCCGCACGTCCTTCCGGCTGAGCAGAGCCCGCTGGCTCCAGTCCTGCATCAGGTCCCGGGCCAGGGCTGCCGCGCTTCGGAATTGGGGATGGCGCCGGGGGTCGCAATAGCTGTCCCAGGTGGCCCGGGAGATCCCCAGGTGTTCGCAGAGGCCCCAGACCGTAGGAGGCACCACGTATTCCCGGAAGCGGATGGGCTCCCCCTCGTCGTTCAGGATGGGCGCGCCCCGTTCCTCCGCCGTCACGGTGCGGCTGATGGATCGGAAATACCCCTCCACCGCCGCCTCAAGTGCCGCTCCGCCGGTCCATCTCTTTTCCTTCATTTTTCCTCCAGGCCCAGAATGGCCTCCAGGCTCACCCCCAGGACCACCGCATACCGGGGCAGTTCCTCGGCATAAACGGGCCGATGTCCGTTCAGGACCTGGTTCAGATGCCCGTAATCCATACCCATCCGGGCAGCGAGCTCCGTCTGCCGCAGCTTCCGTTCCGCCGCCAGGGTTTTCAGTCTCCTGCCGATCTCCTTACTCAACGTCTCTCCTCCTGTCTCAACTCAATTTGAGTTTCCTGGTCCAATATACTCAATGTGGTTTGAGTTGTCAAGAGCAAATTTGCATATTTCTCAAATTTTATTGACTTTTGTGCTTTATCTGGCTAAAATACAAAAGAAGTAATCGCGGCGAAGTCTGCGCTTCACCGCGAAAAGGAGGATCCCGATCATGGAAACACCCACCTTGGGAGAAAGACTGAAACAAGCCCGCCAGAAGGCGGGCCTGACCCAGAAGGACGCCGCGGACGCTCTGGGCGTCACCTACCAGGCCATCAGCAATTATGAGCGGGATAAGTGCCGGGTGCAGGCGGGGGTGCTGAAGCAGCTCTGCGTGCTCTACCACATCAGCGCCACGGAGCTGCTCCAGGGCAGCGCCTGGGACGAGGGGAAGGCCGGCCTTTTTGACAGCGCCGCCACGGATACGGAGCGCATGAGCCTGTACGACCTCTGGGGCGTGCCGAAGGATCGGCAGGAGGAATATGAGGAACTGCGCCGCCGCATGGGGCTCGCCCCGGCGGATCGCCCCCGGGAACCGGAACTCACCGGCCCGGAAGCGGAGCTGCTGCGCCTGTTCCGGCAGATCCCGGAGGAGAGCCGGACCCTGGTGCTGGATATGATCGAAGCTGCCGTGAAAAATCGCGGACTCAGAAAATAGAGGAAGGAGTCAACAATGCATTATATTCTGGTGATCGGGGATGGGATGGCGGACGATCCCACCTCTGTGCTGGGGGGCAAGACCCCTCTGGAATCGGTAGATACGCCGGTGATGGACCGGCTCAGCGCCGGCGGCGTGCTGGGCAGCGTATGGAACTGCCCCCAGGAATTCCCCGCCGGCAGCGATACGGCTATCCTCTCTATCTTCGGCTGCGATCCCCGGGTGTGCTATACAGGCCGTGCGCCTCTGGAAGCCGCCGCCCAGGGAGTCCGGCTCCGGCCCGGAGACCTGGCCTTCCGCTGCAATATGGCCTCCCTGGAGGAGGGGGATATGCCCTTTGACCGTCGGCGCATCCTTTCCCATTCCTCCGGAGGGATCGATGGGGAGACCTCCAAAGCGTTGGTGGAGGAACTGTTCGCCCATCCGGATTTTCGCTCCCTGGCGGAGGCGGCGGGACTGGAAGTCCACCCCACCCTCACGTATCGGCATATCTGCGTCCAGTCCCAGGGGGATCCCAAGGGCCTGGTGCTCAGTCCGCCCCACGACCATCTGAACGAGGTCTGCGGCCCCTACCTGCCCCACGGCAACGCCAACGCGGAAGTCCTCCGCAGGCTGATGGAGAAGTCTTTCGAGATCCTGCGGAAGCTCCCCGCCAACCTGCAGCGTCAGGCGGAGGGCAAGCTCCCCGCCAACTGCATCTGGTTCTGGGCGGAGGGCACCGCCGTGGAGCTCCCCAACTTCCCTGCCCGGTACAGGAAACGGGGTGCGGTGATCAGCGCCGTGCCGCTTTGCCACGGCATCGCCGCTCTGACGGGGCTGGACCGGATCGAAGTCCCCGGGGCCACCGGAGAAAAGGACACCAATTACCGGGGCAAGGCGGAATACGCAGTCCGGGCCCTGCTGGAGCAGGGGTACGACTTCGTGGGCATCCATGTGGAGGCGCCGGACGAGTGCACCCATAACGGGGACACCCCCGGGAAGCTGGAGAGCATCGCAGCCATCGACCGGGAGGTGCTGGGCACTCTGACGGAGAAGCTGGCGGGGGAGGATTACCGCATCCTGGTGCTCAGCGACCATAAGACCCTGACGGATACCCGGGGCCATGCCTACGGCTATGTGCCCTTCCTGCTGTATGACAGCCGGGGCGGCGAGGCCAGCGGCCTGGCCTATACGGAGGCCAACGGACTTCTGGGTCCCCATGTGGAGAACGGCACCGCCCTGATGGACCTGCTGTTCCAGACCAGGGCGAAGAAATGAGAGAGACGGCCGGGGCAAAGGTCAACCTCTGCCTGGAGGTGACCGGCAGACTTCCGGATGGATACCATGGCGTACGCACCGTCCTGCAGAGTCTGGAATTCGGGGATATGGTGGAGCTGGAACCGGGCGACGGTCCCTGGCAGGTCCGTTCCGGCCTCGCCTATCTGCCCGGGGATGGGGAAAATCTGGCGGCCCGGGCCGCGGTCCTGTTCCGGCGGCTCACGGGCCTGGGGCCCGAGGGAGGCGTCATCACTCTGGAAAAGCGCATTCCCGTATGCGGCGGCTTCGGAGGCGGCAGCAGCGATGCCGCCGCGGTGCTTCGGCTCCTGAACCGGGAATACGGCGCTCCCCTGAGCTGGACCGAGCTGGAAACCGTGAGCCGTGAGCTGGGCGTGGACGTTCCCTTCTGCATCCGGGGCGGCACCGCCCTGGGGGAGGGAAAGGGCGAGCTCCTCACCCCCCTGCCCGATCTGGCCGGTGTTCACGTGGTCCTGTGCCGCCCGGACTTCCTCTGCTCCACACCCGAGCTTTTCCGTGCCGTCGACCGGCTGAAGCTCCGTCTGAAGCCGGACGTCTCCGGCATGGTAAAGGCGGTGGAGGACGGGGATCTGCCGGGGGTCGCCCGGCGGATGTTCAACGTGTTCGAATCCGTTCTGAATCGTTCCCAGTCGGTTCAGGTGCAGGACCTGAAAAGCGCTCTGCTGGACGGCGGCGCCCTGGGGGCCGCCATGACCGGCTCCGGCTCCGGTGTTTTTGCGCTTTTCGGGGATCGGGCTTCCGCCGAAGCCGCCGCTTCCGGTCTCCGCAGCCTGGGCATCCGGGCGGAACATACCGTCACCACCGGCCGCCTGGCCGTCTGAAATGATCCGTATAATAAAAAACGGCGAAGAGCTTCGGACCGCACAGATCCGTTCTCTTCGCCGCATGATTTGTCTCATTTTTCAGATCACGAATCGGAGCCTGTGAAGAGGGGCCGATTCGAAGCGCGTCGATGCTTTCGACACGTCAAAAGGGCGGGCGCCTTGCGGCGTCCGCCCTTCATTAGGTTTTGCGTTTGACCTTACTGTTCGCCAGGATTACTCAGCAGCGTCAACACGAACACCATTGATCGTGGCAATGGAGATGCCGGTGATGTAGATGGTGTTGCCGTCGATGGAGTGGATCCGGGTGATCGGGTCGATCTTCTCAACGAAGGTGATGTCCAGCTTGAAGGTATAGGTGTTGCCGTCGGTGCCCTTCATCTGGCTGCGGAGGAAGGTCTGGATGGCGGCGATGTTGTCCAGCGGGATCGGATAGGTGTAGCCAGCCAGCTGGTCAGCGTAGCTGTAGCCAGCCAGGCGGACAAACTTGACAGCGCTCACGTCGATGCCGTTGCGGAACTCGTTCGCATCCATGACCCACAGCTTGCCCATCACGTCGCTGGGCCGCTGCACGTAGAAGCAGTAGTTGTTGTCGGGGATATCCAGGAACTGGGTGTCAGCGTCGACAAGGTAGATGCTCCGCACACCGTCAGTGGTGCCGTCGCTCTCGGGAACAGGAGCCAGGACGTAATCGTCGCCGATCTTGTAGTAGCTGTTGAAGCCGAGGTACTTGCCGATGATGGGCGCCTTGATGTTGTCGCCGAAGAGCCGCAGGTCATCCATGACCTCGCCGTCCTTCAGGCCGTTGTAGAAGTTGACGGTCTTGTCGAGCCACTTCTGCTGATAGATGTCGTCGTCGATCACGTAGATGTAGCTGCCCTTGGTGAAGAGGCTGCTGGCGCCGGCTTCCATGAACCACACGGTGTCAACGATGCGGATGTAGGCGGTGCCGATCTTCACGACCTTGAAGACGATGGAAACTTCCGCGCCGGGGATCTTGGGCCGAGTCACGTTGCCGCGGTAGACGAGGTCAGCGCGGGCGTTCTCAACGGCGGTCTGATCGTTCGGGTCGAGGTCGTTCCACAGGCCGGTGGCCGGGTTGTACCAGCCGTACTGGCAGTAGGTGGCGTTGCCGAAGTCATACTGAACATCAGCGATCTGATAGGGCTTGCGGATGGCGGTCACATCTTCGCTGGCCTTGACAACAGCGGACCGATAGCCCAGAGGAATGATCTGGACGATATCGCCGCGGGTGTAGCCGAGAGGAGTGCCCTCTTCAACAGTGGTCAGGACCTTCTCGATGGTGCCGTCGGGCTTCATGACCTGAGCATATCTGTGTCCGACATGCCACACATCGTGGGCGTCGAAATCGCAGAGGAACAGGTAGTAGGAAGAAGCGACTTCATTGGTGGGACGCTCGTCGCCGTAGGCGAAAGCGTTGCCGAAGCAGTCAAAGTACAGGGTGTAGCTGTAGCCAACCTTCAGGACGGGCTCATACCGCTTGACCATGGGGTCGGTGTCGGTGCTGAGACGCATGATCTCCTGAGGATTCATGCAGGTGAGGCTGGCCAGGTTGATCATGGTTACATTCTCGGCTTCGGTGGGCCACACTTCGCCGTAGTTGTAGCTCCAGATCTGGATGTTGTTCAGAACGTTCGCCTGCTTCTGGGTGATGGCGACGTTCTCAACCTTGCTGGTGGGCTGAATGGTGTAGATCTCGCCGCACTTGAACAGGCAGACCAGATCACCCTGCTTCACGCCGGCGGGCAGGACCACTTCCTGATCGACGAGCTCGTCGACGGGGCGGACCTTGGCAACGCCGGTGTAGGGGTTGATGCTCACGGGAACGATGGTGAAGCCATCGATGGTCTTCCAGCCAACAATGATGTTGTCAGCGTTCACGATGTACTTGTGGCCGAAATCGTAGGCGCGGTTGCCCTTGGTGGGATACAGCGTGGAGAGACCCCGGGTCACAGTGCCGCGAGCGACAGTGACAGCGTAGTCGGCCGTGGCGTTGTAGTTGGCAGCAGAGCCGCCGATTTCAACGCAGTCGTCGATCACGAGGTAAGCGACGTTCTTCGCGTAGGGCTCAACGCCTTCCACGCGGAAGATGACGGTCACTTCGTGGCCCAGAACGCTGGCGTCATCATCGGCAGCAGTCTCAACGGTGTAGGATCTGCCGAGGTTGTCCTTGATGGTGGTGCCCTTGGCGTTCTTGGTGTTCGCCTTGTTGTTGAAGATAATGCCGGTGAAGGTGATCATGCCCCAGGGGCTCTCGGCGAAGGTCACGTCGTAATCGCCGTTGATCCAGGCGGGAACATAATCATCGACATCGTCGCCCAGCACGACGCGGTAGGTCCGCATCATGGTGTTGAAGACCATCAGAGCGGTCTCTTCACGGGTGGCGGGGGCGTTCCAGTCGTCGGTGGTCTTGATGTCCTTCAGGACGTCGCACTCAAAAGCCAGCCGGGCAGCGTTCTGATCCCAGCCTTCACCGACCAGCTCGCCCTTCAGGCCGTAGCCGCAGGCAGCCAGCAGCATCTTGGCCAGCTGAGCCTTGGTGACCTTGTCGCTGGGGCCGAAGTTGCCGTCGCCGTAGCCGTTGATAACGCCGTTGGACTGGCAGAAGGTGATGTAACGGGCCGCCCAGTGGTCGGCGGGCACGTCGTTAAACACCTGCTTGGCAGGCCACTTTTCGACTTCGTCAGTTCCTACCATCATGTAGGAGATCATCTTCGCGGCTTCCGCGCGGGTTACATTCTGGAGGGGCTTGAAGGTCCCGTCGGGATAGCCGATCAGAATGCCGAGACCCGTCATGGCGTCGACCTGAGTCTTGTACTGAATGCTTTCCGCATCGCTGAACTTGGCGGCGCTTTCACCAGCCGCGCCCACGGTGCAGAGACCCAGCACGAAAACCAGAGCCAGAACCAGGCACAGGGTCTTCTTGAGGTTTCTCATGTTGCTTCACTCCTTCTTTTCAGATTTCCGAGTGCCCCCAACATGAATGAGGCAAACGGGCCGGGTTGGGCCCAGGGGCCCCTTTCCCTTTTAAGCGTGACCAATGTACACCGACGCCGGTTATTTTTCAATACTTCCGACGCGGTTGTAACGCAAGTGTAACTTTCGCGGGGGATCTCCCTTATAATCCCGGCCTCTCGGCCGGGATTTCTCCGGAAACGGCGGTTTCGACGCCCTTTTTCCGGTGCAGATCCTGTTAAGGTGGAAGGGCGGACGCAGCTGCGTCCGCCCGATCTTCATGGAGTTTGTTTCCGGCCCTCAGGCCGTTCTTCGGTTCAGCCGGCGATGACCGTCACGTAGATGGCGTTGCTGCCCACGCTGTGGATGCCCTTGTTGTCAACGCTCTCCACCAGGGTGATCGTCATCTTCAGGCCCGCTCTCACGTAGTTGAAGAGCTCGTCGGCATTCGTGATCGAAATGGTCGTGATCGCCGCCGCGTTGCCGACCATCTTTACGGCCACGTTGTTCAGGCTCAGGGCCGCCCACCCGTTGGTGCTCATCAGATAGAGGGTATCCTTGTCACGCATGAGCGCTTTTTCGTTATCCACGTTCAGGGTCACGGTCCGGACGCCGGTGGCGGTGCCGTTGCCCTCGGACAGGTAGCCGGTGAGACTGTAGATGCCGTCGCTGCCCCTCTTGCAGGTGTAGAAGCCGATGGTGGAGGGGGCGGAGGTGAGGTACAGATCGGTCATGGGCGCGCCGTTCCGATAGCCCTCGTAGTAATACACGCGCTTGCCGTTCACCAGGTTTTCAGTCGGGAGCAGGTTGGCGATATAGACGATGTCGTCGCTGACGGTCGGGGTGGGAGAGGTGCCGGCCTCCGTGAACCACACGGCCTTTACCTTCCGCACGCTGCCATAGTAAAGGGAGCTGTCCATGCCGAAGACGTAGATCACGGGGGTGCCGACCTTCGGCGCAACATTCGTCGAAATGGCCCGCTCTCCGCCGACCTTGCCGTTATACCAGATGTACTTGGCGCTGCTGTAGTCGGTGTAGGGATCGTTGGCGCTGTAATACGCGGTGGTCACCTCGCCGTTGGAGGGAAGGGTCAGGTACCACTGGTTGCCGTAGTAGGTCAGCTTGTATACCGTGTTCGTGGTCAGGTTGAGATACTCCTGGGGGATGACCATGTCGTCGATGATCTTGCCGTCCCCGCGGATGACCTGGGCATAGCACTTCTTGGACACGATTCCGAAGGTATCTTCCGTTTCTCTCGTGTAGGTGTAGAGAAGCAGGCCGTAGTCCTCGGCGCCGGCAACGATCCCGCTGTCGACTCTGTCGCTGAAGCCGATGCAGCCGCCCTGATCATCGAAATACAGGGTGTATTTGCTGCCCAGCTCCAGCTGGTACTGGGTGCCGCCCATGCGGGTGATGTTCAGCGGAAGGGAGACGTTGATTAGGTTCTCCGCCTTGGAGGGATAGATGCTGCCGCTGTTGTAGGTGGCGTTGCCTTCCAGATCATGTCCTCTCTGCTCGATGTATACGCCGCTCAGGCTCGGGCACAGTTTGGCGGTATACACGTCGCCCATATGGTAGACGGTGACCAGGGAGCCGTTCACGGCGCCCGCAGGAGCCTGCACCGGCACGTAGGTGTTGGTGGTGGGATCAAAAACGGTGGTCTGCATGGTCAGGAGGTTCATGCTGAGGGTGGAGACGAAGTAGCCTTCGGTCTTATAGGAGACCACCAGGCCGTCTGCGTTCAGCACGAAGACGCCGGGGGCCTTGTCGCGGACTTCCCTGGCGGGCACGTTGTAGCTCACCAGTTTGCCGTTGTTGAAGCTGAAAACGGATTTGGCGTTGCTGATGGTGACCGCTTCCGCAGCCTTGACCTCGGTGCACTGGTCTTCCATGAAGAAGGCGGTGGCTACCTGGGAGCTGCCGGAGGTCTCGAGCCGGTAGGTGATCCGGACCTGATGGCCCAGCATGTTGGGATCCTCGTCCATTTCCGTGACGTAATACTTCTGGAGGTTGTAGGTGCCGTCTTCGATCCGCTCGAGGACGGTGCCCTTGTTGGCGCCGGTGGCCTTGTTGGCGACGATCACGCCCTCATCCGTGTGGATGCCCCAGGGCTGCTCGGCCAGGGTCACATTATAAATACCGTTGACATACTTGGGCTCGTAGCTGCCGGTGTTCTGGGAATAGGCGACCTGCACCACGGTCATCAGGGTGTTGTAGGACAGATGCGCCATCTCTTCACGGGTGGCAGCCCCGCTCCAGTCCGCAGCCTTGAAACCCTGAAGGATCTTGGTCTCATTGGCGACTTTGAATACTTCGCTGTCCCATTCGGCGCCGGTGAACTCGCCCTGAGAGCCGTAGCCGCAGGCGGCCAGAAGCATCTTCATCACCGCATTCCGGGTGACCTTGCCGTTGGGATCGAACTTGTTGGCGCCCACGCCGTTGATGATGTTCTTTCTGTAGCAGTAGGCAATGTACTTGTTCGCCCAGTGGCTGGTGGGCACGTCGTCGAAAATCTGCTCGGTGGCGCCGTTATCCACGTTTTCGCCGCCCGCCACGTAGGCGATGATCTTCGCAGCCTCGGCCCGGGTCAGGCTCTGAGCGGGCTTGAAGCTGCCGTCCTCATAACCCTTGAGGATGCCCAGACCGGCCATGGTCTGAACAGCTTCCTTATACTGGATGCTCTGCTCATCGGTGAACACGATGTCCGCCGCGCCGACGGTGCACAGACCCAGCACGAACACCAGGGCCAGGAACAGGCACAGCGTCTTTTTCAGGTTTCTCATGTCGCAATCTCCTTTTCCGAATTTCTTCCGGGACGATATTCCGGGAAAAAGGCTTATCCCCGGCAGGATGCCAGGGCATCTTTATACGAAAGTACTGTACAACACGCGGTGGGATTTGACAAGTCCTCCCGGCTCCATGTAACGCAAGTGTAAACTAACTCCGGCCCGGGCCCGAAGGTCTGCGGCCTTTTTTGACAAAGTCCCCGGTTATCATTGACAAACCTGCGGGTTGCGATATAATGAGTTGTAATGTATGGAACAAGAGGAACATGTTTGTATACGAATGGAGGATATATGGACGCGGAACAACTGTTTCACACAGGCAACCACTTTGATAAACTCGGCCTCATCGTCCTGCCCGGTGCGGAAGAACTGGGCGGCAAAATCGACCGCTGGCTGGTCAACTGGGCGGCCATGGGACCGGAAGCCCGGGACAGCTTCATCATTCCGGTAGATTTTCCTCGTTTCTCCTCCGGCGACGCCAAGGGCATGCTGAAGGAAAGCGTCCGGGGCATGGATCTTTTCGTCCTGGCGGACATGGGCAACTACAGCTGCACCTATAAAATGTTCGGCCAGGTGAACCACATGAGCCCGGACGACCATTTCATGAACCTCATGCGCGTCATCCAGGCCATCGGCGGCAAAGCCAAGCGCATCACCGTCATCACCCCCCAGCTCTACGGCGCGCGGCAGCACCGGCGCACCTCCCGGGAGAGTCTGGACTGTGCCTGCGCCCTGCAGATGCTGGAAAAAATGGGCGTAAAGGGCGTCGTCACCTTCGATGCCCATGACGGCCGGGTGGAGAACGCCATCCCCCTCATGAATTTCGATAACCTCATGCCCCATTACCAGGTGCTGAAGGCCATGTTCCACCGCTTCCCCGATATCAGCACGAACAAGGAAAAGTTCATGGTGGTCAGCCCGGACGAGGGCGCCATGAACCGCAACATGTATTATTCCTCCGTCCTGGGCGTGAACCTGGGCATGTTCTACAAGCGGCGGGATTATTCCCGCATCGTCAACGGCCGCAACCCCATCGTGGCCCACGAGTATTTGGGTGAAGACGTATCCGGCAAGACCATCTTCGTGGCGGACGATATGATCTCCTCCGGGGACAGCATGCTGGATATCGCGAAGTACATGAAGTCCCACGGCGCCGGCCGCTTCTTCGCCTGCGCCACCTACTCCCTCTTCACCAACGGCCTGGATGCTTTCGACAAGGCCTATGAGGAGGGGCTGCTGGACGCGGTGTTCAGCACGAACCTGACTTATATGATGCCGGATCTCCGGATCCGCCCCTGGTTCGTGGAGGTGGACTGCAGCAAGTACATCGCCTATGTTCTGGCCGCCATGAATCATGAGGTCACCATCAGCTCCCTCCTGGATCCCCATGAGAAGATCGTCGAACTCATCGGCCGGTACCATTCGGACGAAAAATAACCCTGCCCCCGCAGAGCGGTAATAAGCAACGACCCCCTGGAGCCGATGGCTTCCAGGGGGTTTTTAACGGTCCGGATCTCAGCCGAAGACGCTCAGAAGGAATCCGGCGGCGATGGCGGAGCCGATGACGCCCGCCACGTTGGGGCCCATGGCGTGCATCAGCAGGTAGTTGTTCTTGTTGTACTTCCGGCCCACGTCCTGGGAGACCCGGGCCGCCATGGGCACCGCGGAGACGCCCGCGGAGCCGATCAGGGGGTTGATCTGGCCGCCGGAGGTCTTGTACATCACGATGCCGCCCAGCAGGCCGCCCACGGTGGAGATGCCGAAGGCGATGAGACCCAGAATGATGATCTTGATGGTGTCCAGATTCAGGAAGTTCTGTGCCACCATGGTGGCGCCGACGCTGGTGGCCAGGAAGATGGTCACGATGTTCATCAGCGCGTTCTGGGCCGTATCGGAGAGGCGGTCGGTCACGCCGCATTCCCGGAACAGGTTGCCCAGCATCAGGCAGCCGATCAGGGGCGCCGTGGAGGGCAGGAGCAGGATCACGAAGGTGGCCACCACCACGGGGAACACGATCTTCTCCGTCTTGGAGACCTCCCGGGCCTGGACCATCTTGACGGCGCGCATCTTATCGTTGGTCAGCGCCTTCATCAGGGGCGGCTGGATCAGGGGGATCAGGGCCATATAGGAATAGGCCGCGATGGCGATGGGACCCAGCAGCTCCGGGGCCAGCTTGGTGGTGAGGAAAATGGCGGTGGGGCCGTCCGCTCCTCCGATGATGCCGATGGAGGCGGCCTGGGGCCCGGTGAAGCCCAGCAGCACGGCGCCGAAGAAGGCCACGAACACGCCCAGCTGGGCTGCAGCGCCCAGAAGCAGGCTCTTGGGCCGGGCCAGCAGGGGACCGAAGTCCGTCATGGCGCCCACGCCCATGAAGATCAGGGACGGGTAGATCCCGGCTTTGACGCCGATGTAAAAGAAGTCCAGCAATCCGGCGTTGGCCATGATATAGCCGTAGCTGTGGTAATAGGGGCCGTCGGGATCCAGGAAATCCGCCCACAGCTCAGGATGGTACAGGGCGTTGGAACCCATGCCGACGAAGTAGCTGAGGTTGCTCAGCAGGCACCCGAAGGCGATGCCGCAGAGGAGCAGCGGCTCGAACTTCTTGACGATGCCCAGGTAGAGCAGCAGGAAGGCGATGAGGATCATGATCAGGTTTTTCCAGCCGCCGTCGGTAATGAAGAAGGCCGCAAAGCCGGATTCCAGACCCAGCTTCTGCAGCACGCTCAGAATATTCATGCAGGCCCCTCCTTACGCGATGACCGCCAGAGGGCTTCCGGTCTCCACCACCGCGCCCTGGCTGACCACGATCTGGGCCACGGTGCCGGTTTTCGTCGAGACGACTTCGTTTGCCATCTTCATGGCTTCCAGGATGAGGAGCACGTCCCCTTCCTTCACCTGCTGGCCCTGGGAGACCAGGAGCTTCAGCACGTTGCCGGGCATGGGGCTCTTGATGACTTCGCCGGCGGCCAGTCCGGCTGTGGGCGCCGCGGGAGCGGCAGGGGCGGCGGCGGGAGCTG